>CAKZPI010000029.1 GCA_937139155.1 uncultured Flavobacteriales bacterium | reverse complement strand
CCTTTATTAAACCTATTGGCCTCAGTACAAACTTTTACAGCGGATTATAAAATTACACCCGGTACCAGTTACGATGCGGATACATATACCGCCAACGTAACCTACACCATCTCGGCCCAATAAGCCGTAACTGAAGACAAGAGTGAAAGCCATCCCAATTTGGGGTGGCTTTTTGTTATGGGCCTATTTTTTTTGGAAGATTAATCTGTAAAAGTGTAGCCTAAATCTTGAAGTTGCCGTATTACCGCCTCCCTACGCTCAAATAAAAAGGCAAAAACGCCTGGATAAAATTGTCCTTCAATCTCAGGATTGCCTAAGGTTTTCGCATAGTTCGCTTCAAAGTCTTCGTTGGTAAAAAACTTATGTGGGTCTTCGTAAACTGCCTCTCTAATCAGGTTTCTGTATCCTTCAGCCTTTCTTTGAAGGGTATCAATTACCGCTGCGTTTACCAAGGTGTACATTATGTCTAAATACTCTTCTCTATAGTAAGGATTCTGAAACATGTGACCTTGTAAAGACCCTTCATTCTTAGGGTCTACATATAGAATGTCGAAGTTTATTCCATTCTTAAGTGGCAAGTCTCTAGACCAAGCCAGAAAGGCATAGTTTCCATCGTAGGTAATCCATTCAAATTTGCCAGAGCCTGGGTTTTTATAGAGGTAAAAATTATGCCTCAGTTTCATATTGTAGGCATCAATATTCACAAGGTAATTGTTAACCGCCCAAGCCTTCATCATATCATGGGTATTCAAAATACGGTCCAACCTAATTTGATAGGCCATGGGGTCTTCCATGTGCAGGCCAGGCTTGCTAATGGCCGCCATCAACCCCATTAGATCTCCGTAGCCATCACCACCTCCATCATGCTTTTTGATGTACCGTCTTAAATACTCAGACACCCGCTCTCCTTCCCATTTCATGGTGGGCTGGGGTTGCCCTTTGTAAAGGTTGCCTTCATTATTGTCAAATCGATCATCTAAATAATGCTTATCGATTTGTTGCACCACCATATAAAGCCCCCAATATTTTCCATTAATATAAACCTTGGCATAAGACGACTTAGGAATTGGGCAAGCCATTACATCCATTACATCGAAATACAGTTTCTCACGGATAAAGGAGGGGTCTTTGAATACGTTTAAAAGATTTAGTTTTCGTTCACCTTGGTGCTTTACCCCCCGATCAATTTCATCAAAATCAATTTTTATTGACTTCTTAGGGGTGGTAGAATAGTCAAAGGATGACTGCCCTTTCAGGCGTATTCCAGTAGAGTCATAAAAGACCTTATCCACAATTACCTCCGCCAATCTATAATTGGTTTCTTGGGTAGAGTCACGGATGTGCTTATCCTCCATTAATTCATCCCAAATCTCTTTTTGGTAGAAATTTATATGAATTTCATGAAGCACTTTATCGTTAAATATGCCCGGGGCATCGTCTTCATCTATGTACCCTTTTTTGGGTTTTCCTGCGAAAGCGGTAGAAATGGAAAGGACCGCAATAAATAGAAATCTGAAATTACTAGACATGTCTAAAAGGTTTTAGCTTGCTTTTTTATACGAGTATCCGAAATCTCTCATTTGGAATTGCACCGACCTCGATCGATCCCGCATGAATGGTATTAGTCCAGGAATATAGGCTCCAGGATCCGTTACGTCTCCTAAGTGTTGGTTGATGTTTCGGTCAAACTCATCGTTGGTATAAAACTTATGCGGGTCATCATACATGGCCTCTCGAATCAGCTTGGCATAAACATTAACCTCATTTGAAAAGGCATCCAGGTCAAACTGCGAACTCACCATAAACATGGCGTCTAAATAAACCGAACGCAGGCCTTCATTTTGATAAACCAATGTGGTAAATGGTTTTTCATATTTCTGGTCGTTCCATACAACCGGCAAGTCAATGCAATCATTGAGCGTAAAGCCGGGGGTCCAGGCCCCAAAGGAATAATTCCCATCATAACTAATCCACTCCCATTTTCGGGTATAGGGATGGTGGTATAAATAGAAATTATGGGCGAAGTACATATTATAGGCATCAATGTTTAAATAGAAATTATTGATGGCCCAAGCCATGGCTAAGTCCTCAAAGTTCATCAAATCCCTTACCCTGCTAGCATATTCATTCGGCCTTTCTGTATACCTGCCAAAAGGGTCTGACAAGGAGAGAATTAAATAAATCAGATCTTCATAATACTCCTTCCCTCCTCTATGTTTCATGAGGTAAAACTGTCTATACGGTTTTGAGTCTGGTCCGAGCCATTTTAAGTCTGGATCAGGTTGCCCTTTGTATAAATTCCCCTTTCGAGTTCTAAAATGATCTGAGAGAAAATGTTTATCAATTTGCTGGGTAATAAGGTAAAGCCCCCAGTATTCATCATTAATATATACCTTGGTGTAGGAGGATTTCGGGGCTGGGAGCCCGTATTCATGCAGTAGGTCTAAGTACATTTTCTCCCGAATCATGGTGGGGTCCTTGAAGCCATTCAGGAGGTTGAGTTTTCGTTGACCTTGATGCTTTTGCCCAAAGTCAAAATAGTCGAAATCTAGTTTGAGTGATTTTTTGGGCGTGTTTGAAAAGTCGTAAGAGCTTTCCCCTTTAAACCGTACACCCACGCTATCGTAATACACCCCGTCAACCAAGGCTCTCCCGCCAAGGTATTTGGTTATGTGCTCTTCCTCTCTAAATTCTTTCAGGGCGGTTAGGGTATCAATCACCTTTTCTTGGTTAAAAAAAAGGCGCACCTCATGGAGCACCTCATCGTCAAAAATATCAGGGGCATCGTCTTCGTCAACGTAGCCCGTATCCGATAGTTTATCGTATTTACTTTCAACGGTTACATAATCACAAGAAACCATGCCTAAGCCAAGTCCGGCAATTAAAGCTATGGTTCGTATCTTATCTGGAATGTGGATTTCTTCTTTAAAAACCTTTTTCTCATCCACGTAAAAAACGCGCATTCTAGCAATGTCACGCATAAAGTCAACTTGGCCAATTTCAACCCTCACCACCTTTTTTCCCAGCCTAAGACTAAGGTCATTGAGCAATTCCTCTTCTTTTTCGGGTTTAATTAAATCGATTTTCTCATAGACCACATCTTGCATTTCCTCCTGAGATTTAAGCACATAAAACTCAAGTAGGGCAGTAACCCCTATTACAATTCCATTGGCAAAAAGGAGCTCAGCATAAGAGATTTTGCGGGTGGCTAGAGCATTGATTACCGCAATCCCAATCAAGGTAAAAAGGTAGGTCATTTCCTTGCTCGGAATGGTTGTGGTTCGGTACCGGAGTATTCCAAAAATGGCGAACAGACCAAAGGCAAACCCTATGCTCACCTTGGCTGAGTCGAAAATATAACACACCAGAAATACCAGTGAGTTCATCAGGTAAAAAGTGAATAAAAACTCCTTAGACCCAGAGGTTTTCCGGTAAATCAGCTGAATTACAATCCACGCAATGATTAGGTCAATGAGGTACCTTACCAAGAGGGTGAGAAAGTCCTCAACATCCATAAGTTTGATGTCGAAAAACCGAATATTTTCCAAGGATTCAAGTATGGATAGAAGCATAGCAAATTTTATTAATCATTCGATTCCGGGGTTTAAACCGGTTCGCTTTTATGTTAGGGTCTATTAAATTATTGGCCAAAATATACTTTGAAACGGATACTTCTTTAGCGCCTACGTCTCTCAAGGCGTACCATAGCGGACTTCTTCCACTGGCCCGTCCTTGCTTTAGTTCAATGATCACCAAACCTTCTACCACCCGTTTTTGGCCACCCGGTTTATACAAGGTAAGGTTTTGATCAATGGTAATTCTATGTCCTTGCTCAAAGGATGCGAAGGTCATTCGCTGAAAATCTGTATGGGCTCTTTCCTTTAAATCATATAGGTCGAAGGGACTATATTCTTTCACAAATTTTTGAGTCAAAGCGGTGGGGTCGCCTGTAATTGAATTCAGGTGAATCCTTTGTTTAACGGTTCGATCTTTGTTGGTTTTCCTTTTGATTTCAAAGAAAAAGTCACCGGTTTCCGCGTACTCTCTAATTCTCACCTTATATCGGTTAACCCTTGCATTATGATGGTCTATATAGCATCGCAAAGAGCTGGTATCAAAATAAATATTATTGTAGGTAAAAAGGCGCTGATTATTGATTTCTAAGATCCGGTGGGTCTCTTGCATTTTGATCAATAAATCAGGCAGGCGCGGAGCATGTAAAATGTACTTGGTGTCTTGTCTATTCTGCAATGACAAGGCATCAAGCTCATTTAAGCTTATGGACTCAAACTGATCTAGTAAGCTCATTAGAATCTATAATTCAAAGAAGCGGAAGCAGATAAGCGAAGCATATAATCATTGGCCCTTACTTCTTCAGACTGCACTCCTGCCACCAAAGTTGCTCCCCATTGTGGGCCCATCATCCACTGTCTTTCCAATCGGATGGAATAGGCCCTCAAGCTGGCAATTGACTGCAAAGTTTCATTGGATAAATTGCTTTGATCTGGAGAGAAGCCTGTACCAAAGGTCACCCCAAAAAAATCGTTGGCGCTTGTATAGTAATTTCTGAACATGAACTGGTACGAATTACTCACCCCAACATCTTTCGGAGTAATAAAGGTTCGCACTGAGAACCAATAGCTTCGGTAATACTTACCTACAGAAGCGGTTATGATATCAACCGCATTCCCGAACTGCAAATGTCTCATCCCTAAAGAGAATTCCATAGACCAAGGAAGCTTCTGGAAAATCTCTGCTCCGTATCTGTATTCTGGGTAGAGCACCTTGGGTTCAAAAACAGGAAACCCGTAATTCAAATAGGCATAGGTGCCTGGCCTAATCTTTGGGTAAGCATCAAATTCCAATAAGTGACCAACTCTTCCAAACCTTCTAGACTGTTGTAATCTTGCAAAAAGGGAAACCTTTTCAAATCGGTGGCTTAATTCAAAATTATACTGCTGCCATAATCTACTTCCAGGGCTCCTTTGCGGGAAATAATCATAGGCGGCCTGAATCTGAATCCTTGATACCATCAAGTCTTTTTTCAGTCCCTCCATCATAGATAGGGCCTCCTCGTTGGTAGGGTCAAGGTCAAGGGCTGTAGAAAGGGCTTCAGCGGCCCTTTTGGGCTCTTCAAGCTTGCTGTACACCTTCGCTTGGTAAATGTAAAAATCTGGTTTGCTCGGGTAAACACTTGTTCCTCGTTTGGCAACCTCCAATGCCCCGGGGTAATTGTCAGACCAATACTCTGTATTGAAAAGAGTTGATAACGCTCCGTAGTTTTCCGGGCTAATTTCCAGGCATTTATTTAAGATATGCCGCGAGTTCTCGTATTGTTTATCCCAGGCATACGTTCTTCCCATGAGCACCATGGCTTCGGTGTATTCAGGGTCAATTCGAAGAATCCGTTTGCAAACGGACCGGGCCGAATCGCGATTGTCATTGTAGGCATAGAAGCGCGCCTTTTCATACAATGCTTTAACCGATTGAGCCTGGGTTTTTGGTGCAAGAAACACCAATGGAAGAAAGATTAAAAGAAATCTAAGTTTCGCTGGCATGGCGGTGAATTGAATCATTTGCTTAATTCCGAAAATTACATCAATTATTTGCGAAAATTTAACCAAAATGGTTTTCACCCCCCTAAACTGACGAGAATCATCTACGGTTCTCGCAAATAACAAGCCCTACAAAGTGGGGTATAAAGCTCATTTCCACCAATATATCCTTGCCCATCTTTTCCAGGTTTCCGTTTTGAAAAATGGGCATGCCCACCACAACTCTGGCAAATGGCGTGTAATTTGGTAATGTGTTCGGCCGTAGCCAATAACTGAGGCATGGTACCAAAAGCCGCCCCTTTGGCATTCATTGAAAGCCCGGCTATAATCACCCGTTTCCCGCGGTTGGCTAGGGTATGGACCACATCGAGAATTCCAGAATCAAAAAACTGGGCTTCATCAATGGCTACTACCGTTTCCTCCTGAACGTGGTCAAAGATCTCGAAAGCCTGTTTGCAAACCTTTGCATCCTCCATGTTTTTATCGTGTGAGACAATGGCGTCTTCTCGGTAACGATTGTCAATTTCAGGTTTGATCAGAACAAATTTTTGGCCTGAAATTTCAACCCTACGAATTCGACGTAGCAGTTCTTCTGTTTTGCCACTGAACATGCTGCCTACAATGAGTTCAACCCTGCCTGATTTGGGGGTTTTAAAAGAAAGGGGTTCGAGAAACATTTTGTACTTTCCGCCGTTAATTAAAGGGGCTAATCTAGCATTTTTTACCTCCCTAAATATTGAGGAATTCATGAGCAAGGAACTGGAAAAACTAAAGTCTGAAATTGATCAGGTATGCGATGAAATTAAGGCGCTTCCGCGGGATGCTTCAACGGGAAAAATCTTGGTAAAAACAGGGAATCTTTACCAAAGACTTCTGATTTACAAGTACCTGTCTGAAAACCCTCCTAGAGAAAAGGAAGTCATCAAGTACATTGAAAAGCCCATTCCGGTAAAAGAAGTGGAAACCCCAGCCCAGAGCTCAGACCAAAAACGGGTACCAGAGCCAAGATTAGAACCTCAGCCCAAAACCCTAACTGAAAAGAAACTCCGTTTTGATTTGAACGATCGATTGGCTTTTCAACGCAGGTTTTTCGGAGGGGATGCCAAAGCCCTTATGTCGGCCGTTAATGTTCTTAACGAAATGCCCCTACCTAAAGCAAAATCATGGGCCGCAGAACTTGCCAATGAAAAAGGAATCGACACGGAAGACGAGGTGTTTACCCGGCTTCTTGATGTCATAGAACAATCAAAATCATGAGAGCATTTTTTCTTTTTCTTACCCTTGCCGTCTGCAGCCAAACCTTCGCCCAGGTTCCTTATGTAAGGGCCTTGGTTGATAGCCTTTGCAGCGACCGATATGCGGGGAGAGGTTATGTTGATCAAGGCGATAAAAAAGCAGCCCTTTTCCTTTCCAATGAAATGGAAGAAATTGGACTGAGCCCCCTGAACGGTGATAGCTATTTACAGAGTTTTGAATTCCCTGTGAACAGTTTCCCTGGCTCGGTTTATTTAAGCTTGAACGGGCTCCCCCTTGAACCTGGTAGTGCTTTCATTATTGACCCACATTCGCCTTCAGGCAGTTACCAAGGCGAAGTCTTCCTGATCAATCATAAATTCGTCAAAAAGAAAAACTGGCTTGAGAAACTAAAAACCACCTGGGACGGAAAACAGCCGGTGGTTATTGACACCCGAAAAATGGAGGAGGAAATCTCAAAAACCCTCATTTCCTTATCCTATGAGCTCAGAAACCTTGCCCCTATATGCCTCATCGTGAACCAGAAACTAACCTGGTCGGTTGGCCGAAGCCAAGGAAAGTTTCCTGCCTTTGAAGTAGATGCAAGCAAACTTGGAAAACGAAAAATAAAAAGCATCTCCTTTGGGGTTGAAGCCAAGTTCATTCCCAACCACCAAGCCTTTAATGTATGCGGCCTATTGCCCGGAAAGTCTTCTGATTCTTTGGTTGTTTTTTCCGCCCATTACGATCACCTCGGTAAAATGGGTCCTGCAATTTTTCCTGGGGCAAATGACAACGCCTCTGGTACAGCCTTGGTTATGAACATGGCTAGAACCCTGGCCAGTTCCGATGAAAAACTACCCTATGATGTTGCCTTTTTGCTTTTCGCAGGAGAAGAAGCTGGCTTATTAGGGTCAGCCCACTTCACCCAAAACCCATTAGTAAAACTTGAAGAAATTCAGGTGGTCTTGAACCTTGATATCATGGGAACAGGAAACGAAGGAATAACCGTGGTGAATGCCGTTGAACAGACGAAAGTTTACGAAACCCTGGTGAAAATTAACCAGGAAAATCAACTCTTAGAAAAAATCAAAAAACGGAAACAAACCCAGAATTCAGACCATTATTGGTTTAGCCAAAATGGGGTGCCGGCCGTTTTCATTTATACCTTGGGTGGTGTTCGGTTTTACCACGATGTACAAGACCGGTCTGAAACCCTTCCCCTTGATTATACCGATGAGATTTCAAACTTGCTTCTTTTGTTTCTGAAAGATTATATGAATTAACATGCTCTACTTGGTACCTACCCCCATAGGAAACCTAAAGGACATCACCCTAAGAGCCTTGGAGGTTTTGCAGTCGGTTGACCTCATTCTTGCCGAAGACACTCGAACATCCGGGAAACTTCTCAAACATTATGAGATTGAAACCCCAATGCGGGCCTTTCATATGCACAACGAGCATAAAAGTCTTGAGTATTTTCTCAATGAATTGAAGTCTGGAAAGCATCTAGCCCTGATTTCAGATGCGGGCTCACCAGGCATCTCAGACCCTGGCTACCTTTTAACCAAGGCTTGCGCCGATGATGGAATCGAAATTTCGGCACTCCCAGGAGCAACGGCCTTAATACCCGCTTTAGCAGCCTCTGGTTTGCCTTGCGACCGGTTTCTTTTCGAAGGATTCTTACCCCATAAAAAAGGAAGGCAGAAACGGATAGAAAACTTAATGGAAGAATCACGAACCATGGTGTTTTATGAGAGTCCGCACCGAATTGAAAAAACCCTCAACCAACTTTCAGAAGCCTTTGGAAATGATCGTCAAGCGGTGGTTGCAAGAGAAATCAGCAAGAAATTTGAAACCTTTCACAGAGGTAGCCTTGGTGAGCTAAACAGCAAAGCCAAGGAAATTGCCCGGGGTGAAATTGTATTAATGGTTGCCGGAAAATAAATATTACATGAACTGGCCGAAAACACATGATTCAGATTATATAATTGCCGGACCCTGCAGTGCGGAAAGCCGTAAGCAGGTATTGGAGGTCTCAAACAGCCTCAAGGCAATCGGAAAGGTGAAGGCCCTCCGGTTTGGGGTTTGGAAGCCTAGAACCCGGCCTGGAGCCTTTGAAGGGATTGGTTCTCAAGCCCTATCCTGGATTCAAGAAGCCAAGGAATCTACCGGCCTTCCGGTAATGGTTGAAGTGGCCAATGTTCAGCATGTAAAAGCCTGCCTAGACGCAAAGGTAGATATGGTATGGTTGGGCGCCCGCACCACGGTTAACCCATTCTATGTTCAAGAAATTGCCGATGCCCTGAAGGGGAATGATATTCCGGTTTGGATTAAAAACCCAATGCACCCAGACATCGGCTTATGGCAAGGGGCCATTGAACGGTTTCACAAAGTAGGCATTGAAAAGGTAGGGGCCATCCACCGCGGATTTTACAGTTACGATTCAAGGCCCTTCCGAAACGAACCCAAATGGGAAATTGCCCTCGATTTAAGACAGAAGTTTCCTGAGATACCCATCCTCGTTGACCCAAGCCATATTGCTGGAAAAGGAAGCCTGATTCAGGAAGTTTGTCAAACAGCTCTTGATTTGAGAATGAATGGGCTAATGGTTGAGGTTCACCCTGAGCCTAAATCCGCCTTGAGCGATGCCCAACAACAAATTACCCCTGACCATTTTCTGAAAATGCTTGACCTCTTGGTTTGGAGAATGCCCAGCACCAGCGATGAGTCATTTTTGAAAATCCTAGAAAAGAAAAGAGAAGCCATAGACTCCATTGACTCAAACTTGGTAGAAATTTTGGCGAAAAGATTTGCCCTGGTGGAAGAAATCGGGGCCTATAAGAAGGAACATGGGGTAACCATTCTTCAACTTGAAAGGTGGTTTAAGATTATGGAAATGCGGAAATCTCAAGGAAAATCCTTAGGTTTATCTGAAGAGTTGATTCACGAACTCTATCAGATTATTCATAAAAATTCCATCCGCATTCAAACCCAAGTAATGCGTAAAGCTGATGAAAAATGAGCATTGCAAAACGTTGGGTTCTAAGAGAACCAAAAAACCCACAAGCCATTGAAACCCTCAAAAATGAACTGGGGGTTGATGATTTAATTGCCAAGCTTCTGGTTGACCGAGGCCTTGAAACCTTTGATCAAGCAAAACGCTTTTTCAGGCCCAGCCTTGATCACCTCCATGACCCTTTCTTAATGAAAGACATGGACATAGCCGTAAATCGGGTGCTGAAAGCCCTTGAATCTGACGAGAAAATCATGATTTATGGCGATTACGACGTTGATGGAACTACCTCAGTAAGCTTGGTCTACGCATTCCTATCAAAGGTTTACAAAAACTTAATCACCTACATACCAGACCGGTACAAAGAAGGTTATGGAGTTTCCACTTCAGGGATTGACCTCGCTTCCGCGGAAGGGGTTGGGCTAATCATTGCCCTTGATTGTGGGATTAAAGCCATCGAGAAAGTTGAATATGCCAAATCCAAGGGCATAGATTTCATCATTTGCGATCACCACCGACCGGGAGCTGAAATACCAAAAGCGGTAGCTGTTCTTGACCCCAAACGAAAGGATTGCGATTACCCTTACAAGGAGCTCTCTGGTTGCGGAGTTGGTTTCAAGCTCATGCAGGCCTTACGACCTAAAATTGGCCTGGAGACACAGGACTTATACAAACTCTTAGACCTTCTGGCCGTGAGCATTGGGGCGGATATTGTTCCCATTACCGGCGAGAATCGAATCCTGGCACATTTCGGACTTAAGATCATTAATGAAAAAGCCAGGCCCGGACTGGAGGCCTTGATAGAAGTAAGTGGCCGTAAAAAACCAATGAGCATTACCGATGTGGTATTTACCTTGGGTCCGCGTATAAATGCTGCTGGAAGAATGGACCATGGAAAAAAAGCGGTTGACCTACTCTGTACCCTAGACCCCGGAGAGGCCCTGAAGAAAGCCAAGAAAATTGACGCAAACAATACCCGTAGACGAGGAGTTGAAAAAGAAATTCTTGAAGGTGCGGTTGAAATGATTCATGACCTTCAAGAAGAAGATCGGAAAACCACCGTCCTGTTTAACCCTGAATGGAACAAGGGAGTTATTGGGATTGTAGCTTCCAAACTCATTGATTCCTATTACTACCGGCCTACCATAATCTTTACCGAAAGCAACGGAGTATTGGCTGCCTCAGCAAGGTCTGTTTACGGGTTTGACGTTTATAAGGCCCTTGAGGCTTGTGAGGATTTGCTGGAGCAGTTTGGCGGACATATGTATGCGGCGGGAATGAGCCTTAAAAAAGAAAACTTTCCGGCTTTCAAAGCTCGTTTTGAAGAAGTGGTTGCATCAACAATAGACCCCGAACTTTTGATTCCTGAAATTCAAATCGACGCAGAAATCGAATTGAATGAAATTACCCCTAAAAATCAGCGGATCCTCAATCAATTTGCTCCATTCGGCCCTGAGAATATGCAGCCCATATTTGCTACCCGAAACGTGAAAGACAATGGTTGGGGAAAAGGGGTTGGGGAAGAAAAAAACCACGCTAAACTTTGCATTAAGAAAGGGGATGGACAAGATTTCATTGACGCCATTGGATTTTTCATGGGGGAGGCCGTTGACCTGGCTAAACAAGGTGAAATTCATATTTGTTATCACCTTGAAGAAAATACCTGGAACGGGGTAACCAAGCCTCAACTGCGCCTGCTTGATGTGAAATCGGCTCTAGCCGAAACCTCTATGAAGGGGTCAATGCCCGAAAAATAGGCTGAGGATTAAAATGGGGAAAAACCCTAGACTAAACCCTAGAAAAACCTCTCTATGGTTGTGGGCTTCCTCTTTGATTCGGCTCATTCCTAAGAGGCCTGAAAAAAGGGTCCAGCCTATGCCCAGGAAAAGGCTCAATTCCCCGGAAGGGGGTTTGAAAACCACAATGGCTGCTAAAAATGCTCCTGCGGCAAGCATGTGCAAACTAGGCTTAATTTCCTGAAAAATAACGCCAAGCCCTAGTCCTATGGACAGGCCCAAATAGTACTCGCTCAAACCATAAAGGGCATCGATTCCTTGAAAGAACCTATAGGCCATTAAATAAGCAAATACAGAAATCAGAATGGGAACTCTGCGTTCTCTCGCCGTTTTGAGATAAGGGTCTTCCACCATTCCCAGGCCCCAAAGCACAAGCACTCCGGCAATGGGCAAAACCACAAGGGCAGCAGTCACAATCCATCCGAATTTTAAAAGAGGGTCTGAAAGCTTAATGGGCAGGGATTGAGAATACAAAACCCAAACGAATACAGGGTAAAGGGCAGGGTGGAATAAAAAGGCCAGAATCCGGCTCATACTAAATTTGTTTCCTTAGCCTCGCCACAGGTATATTCAATTGCTCTCTGTACTTCGCAATGGTCCTTCGGGCAATTGGGTAGCCTTTCTCCTTCAACATGGCCGCCAATTTATCATCGGTTAAGGGTTTTTTCTTGTCTTCTCCCTCAACCAATTCTTCTAGTATTTTCTTAATCTCCCTTGTGGAAACATCCTCTCCTTGTTCATTTTTCATGGCCTCCGAGAAGAACTCCTTAATCAAAAAAGTTCCGTAAGGGGTTTGCACATACTTAGAATTTGCAACCCGAGAAACCGTTGAGATGTCCATGTGAATCTGGTCGGCAATGTCTTTTAGAATCATGGGGCGAAGTTTCTTTTCATCGCCGGTCATGAAATAATCATATTGATAATTCATGATGGCCTCCATGGTAATTAAAAGAGTTTGTTGCCTTTGGCGGATGGCGTCAATGAACCATTTGGCAGAGTCTAATTTCTGCTTCACAAAGAGGGCGGCCTCTTTTTGGCTCTTTGACATTGAGCCCTTGGCCTCTTTATAACCTGAAAGCATGTTTGAATAAGACCTACTCACCCTTAGTTCAGGAGCATTTCTAGCATTAAGGCTTAATTCCAACTCTCCATCTCGTATTCCGATGGTGAAATCAGGAATTACTTGCTGAATGACCCTTCCTCCAGAACTTCCCCCAGGTTTGGGATTTAGTTTGGAGATTTCGTTGATTACCTCCCTTAGTTCATCGTCATCCAAATCATGTTTTTGTTTGATTTTGGAGTAATGTTTTTTGATAAACTCGTCAAAAGACCCGTCAAGGATATCAATGGCCGTTTCTCGGGCCTCTGTAACTTCTTTCCTCTTTAGTTGAAGAATTAAACATTCCGCCAGGCTTCGGGCCCCAACCCCTGGAGGGTCTAAGTCTTGCACAATTTTCAATACCTTTTCAAGCTCCTCTTCAGTAACCATGATGCCTTGAGTAAAAGCAAGGTCGTCAACAATGGCTCGCATTTCACGGCGCACATAACCCTCTTCGTCAATACAGCCAACCAGGTACAGGGCGATTTCCTCCTCTTGATCGGAAAGTTTTCTAAGGCCAATTTGGGTGATTAGAAGTTCTGAGAAAGAGGTGGTAACACCCACCGGCACCGACTTTTCTTCATCGTCTGCGCTGTAATTATTGGCTTGGGTTCGGTAGTCAGGAATCTCATCATCGCTCAGGTACTCATCCACATCAAATTCGGTTTCAATCACCTCCTCTTCGTTGCGTTCATCTTCGTACAAATCATCATCGCGCTCCATTTCTTCCGACCCTTCCTCTAGGGCAGGATTCTCCTCCATCTCCTGCTTGATTCTTTGCTCAAGGGCGATGGTGGGCAGCTGAATCAGCTTCATGAGCTTGATTTGCTGGGGCGAGAGTTTTTGCAGAAGTTTCTGCTGTTGACTGAGTCTTTGCATGATATAAGAATGCCTTAGGGCTTAAAATTCGGCATTTTGTGGCGTACGAGGAAATGGAATTACATCTCGAATGTTCGACATTCCGGTAACAAACATCACAAGACGCTCAAAACCAAGACCAAACCCTGAATGGGGTACGGTTCCGAATTTTCTGGTTTCAAGGTACCACCAAAGTTCCTCTTCTGGTATATTAAACTCTTTAATTTTTTCTTTGAGTACCTCGTATCGCTCCTCCCTTTGCGAGCCTCCTACCATTTCTCCAATTCCTGGGAAGAGGATATCCATGGCGCGAACGGTTTTTCCATCATCGTTCACCCGCATGTAAAAAGCCTTGATTTTGGCCGGATAATCATAGAGAATCACCGGTTTTCCAAAATGCTTTTCAACCAGGTAGCGTTCGTGCTCAGATTGAAGGTCTGCTCCCCATTCTTCAATGAGGTACTTGAATTTTTTCTTTTTGTTGGGCTTTGAGTTCTTTAAAATATCAATGGCCTCTGTATAGGTAACCCTTTCATACGATTCGCCTAAAACAAAGTTCAGCTTTTCAATCAAAGCCATTGGAGATCGGTCCTTTTCAGGCTTCCCTTTTTCCTCGTCTTTTTGACGAGCTTCGAGAAAGGCCAAATCTTCCTGACAGTTTTCAAGTACATATTTAACCACGTACTTGATAAAGTCCTCGGCCAAATCCATGTTTTCAGAAATCTCATTGAAGGCAACCTCTGGCTCAATCATCCAAAACTCAGCCAAGTGCCTAGAAGTGTTTGAGTTCTCTGCTCTGAAAGTCGGACCAAAGGTATAGACCTGGCCCAGCCCCAAAGCTGCCAATTCGGCCTCCAATTGACCTGATACAGTAAGGTTGGTTTGTTTGGCGAAAAAGTCTTTTTTGAAATCAACCTCTCCCGACTCAGTTTTTGGAACATTGTCTAGGGGAAGGGTAGTTACCTGAAACATTTCTCCAGCACCTTCCGCATCCGAACCAGTAACAATGGGGGTGTTTATATAGTAGAATCCGTTTTTATGGAAGAATTCATGAACTGCAAAAGCCAGGTGATGCCTTACCCGCATAATGGCCCCGAAGGTATTTGTTCTCGGACGTAGGTGAGCAATTTCCCGAAGAAACTCTAAGCTGTGCTTTTTAGGCTGAAGCGGATATTCTTCTGGATTTGCGCCCCCAAGAATTTCCAAATCTTCTACCAGAACCTCAACCTTCTGTCCTTTTCCGGCGGAAGCCACCAGCTTACCCTCAATGGATACGGCTGCTCCAACATTGATCTGCTTCAAAAGATCCGCAGAAAATGCCTCATTATCAATTACACATTGCAATCCGTGCTGACCTGAACCATCGTTCAAAATCAAAAATCGATTGCTTCTAAAATGCCGCACCCAGCCTTTAACCAAGACCTTCCGGTCTAATTCGTCACTGTTTAAAAGGGCCTGAACAAAACTCCGTTTCATGTATTCGAAAATTAGACTGCAAAAGAACGCAATTAAACCCTGAAGGAAAAGCCTTTTAAATGCTGGGAAACATTAATTACAGAAGAAACATTTTTCATATTTTTTGTTTCCTATGCATTCACAACATATCTTTGCCTCCGCGAATGGACAACTCAAAGCTTGAAAATATGGAAGAGGTATTGACTCGGTCTAGCGACCTGTTTTTAAGGTATGGATTGAAGAGCAATACCATGGACGACATTGCCCGTCACCTGGGGATTTCGAAAAAAACCCTGTACCAATACGTGAGCAATAAAGAGGATTTGCTTGAAAAATGTTTCCATTTCACCTTCAATCAAATTTCGGAAAACCTAATTCACATTTCGAAAGAAGCTCCGGACGCCATTACCGAACTATTTGAAATGGACCGTTCCTTGATTGAAAACCGGAAAAAACGGAATCCGGTGGTACTTCATGACCTTAAGAAGTTTTACCCCAGATTGCAAGAGCAGATTTATCGCCTGAACCAGAAGCACATACAGAAATACATTCAAAACAATATTGAACGAGGAATGGAAGAAGGCTTGTACCGGAACGACCTTCATCCGGAAATTCTGGCTAAAATTTATGTCAATCGTCAGGAAACCTTGGTCAATGAAGACCTGTTTCCACTGACAAAGTTCAGCTTTGAGGAGATAATTTATGAACATCTTAGCTACCACATTCGAGGCTTGGCTACCCTGGCCGGAATCATCAAACTTGAAACCGTAAAAAAAGATTTTTTCCAATCATGAAAACCCTTGCCCTAATCCTTTTCATGGCTGCTTCAACCTTGTCCTTTGCCCAAGTCAGGTCGTTTAGCTTAGAGGAAGCTCAAGAGTATGCCCTCATTCATAGCCTAGAGGCCAAAAACGCCAATCTAGAGCTCAGCATCGCCGAATCTCAAATCAAGCAAACCACCGCCATTGGTTTGCCACAAGTATCGGCCGGATTGAATTTTCAGAACTTCATTGACATTCCCACCTCCTTGGTTCCAGCTGAATTTTTTGGAGGCCAACCCGGAGAATTTGCCGAAGTTCAATTTGGAACAGAATACAATACAACCGCTGAGCTTTCGGCCAATCAACTGATTTTTGATGGGGCTTATATTGTTGGGCTTCGAGCTGCTCGTGTTTACAGGGATGTGGCCCGACAGTCCAAAGAAAAATCGGCCCAAGCCATAAAAACAAATGTTGCCAATACCTATTATACCATTTTGGTAGCCGAAGAGAATCAGCGCATCCTTACCAAAACCAAAGCCAATCTTGAAGAAGCCCTTTTTGAAATCACCCGCCTCTATGAAGAGGGCTTTCTTGAGGAAACCGAAAAGGACCAAATGGAGCTCAGCCTAGGTCAGGTAGAAAGCAACCTCAACCGAATCAACCGGCAAATAAAAATCACCTATGATATGCTCAAGTTCCAAATGGGCATTGAGCTGGGTGAAAAAATTAAACTTGCTGATAATTTAGAATTGGTAATGAAAAGGGTGAACCCTGGCGCCTTGCTCAGCCGTGATTTTGAAATCGACTCCAATATTGATTACTCGCTGGCCAAAACCCAAACGGAGCTTCAACGCCTAAACTGGAAAAAAGAGCAAATGGGCTACCTTCCTAAGCTTGGTCTTTTCTTCAACCACCAACAATCTGCCCAACGAAACCAATTCAACTTCTTTGACGCCGATGAAACCTGGTACCCCACCACCATTTGGGGAGTGAACCTTTCCGTACCCATATTAAGCAGCGGACTAAGATACCAGACCACACAGCAAGCCAGAATTCAGTATGAAATGGCTATGATCAACCAAGAACGCACCCAAAACAACCTCATGCTTCAAGAGGCCAATGCTAGAGCCAATTTCTTAGCTGCAGCTGATCAATATAAAATGGAAGAAAAAAACATGAAACTAGCCCTTCGAATTTTTGACACCTCATTGATCAAATACCAAGAAGGCTTGATTTCAGGAATTGACCTCAACCAAATTCACAATCAACTTCTCTCTTCTCAAGCTTCTTATATACAGTCAATTCTAGATTATTTAGAAGCTAAAAACAATTTTGAAACCACCCTAGAATCCTTTGAATAAACAAGACTTTAAGATATCCTCATGAAAAATTTATCCATCTTTTTTGCTTTGACCCTTTTGCTCAGTCAATGTGGTCCGGCCCAAGAAGAAGGCCTCGCTGAAAAAAAAGCCAAACTCCAAGAGCTTAAATCCTCTTACAAGGAATTAGACGCCGAAATCAAAAGCTTGGAAAAGGAAATCAAAGCCCTTGATACCAGTCAGGCAAAATCAGGAACCTTGGTTAGTGTAAAGTCCTTAAAGCTGGAGCCTTTCAACCATTACGCCACCGTTGAAGGAGTGGTTGAGTCAAAAACCAATGTTTTGATTGCCTCCGAATACCAAGGTCAAATTACCTCCATAAAGGTTGAGGAAGGCCAAAAAGTCCGCAAAGGTCAACTCTTGGCCACCTTGAATAACCAGGTCATCCAATCGCAGTTAAATGAGCTGAGGACCCGTTACGAATTGGCCAAGGAATTGTTTGAAAGGCAAGAAAGGCTTTGGAAAAAGGATAAGATTGGTTCAGAGCTACAATACCTTGAATCAAAGAACAATAAGGAAGCCCTTGAGCAGAACATTAAGGCCCTTGAGGCTCAGTTAGAGCTAACCTTTATTCGGGCTCCTCATTCAGGCAGCATTGATGAAATCTTTTTAAAGGAAGGCTCCTTTGCCTCTCCTCAAGCTCCCTTTGCTCAACTTGTAGGCCTAGAGAACCTATACATTCGAGCAGAGTTAAGCGAGTCTTATTTGCCCAAGGTATCGGTAGGTGACACCGCCCTAATTGAATTTCCTGACCTAGGTATTGATGAAAAGGGAAAAATCAAACGCATTGGCTCGGTGATCAATCCGCAAAACCGCTCTTTTAGCGTAGATGTAAGCATAAACAATACCTCCGGACTGCTTCGCCCCAACGCCTTGGCCACCCTGACCTTCAACGATTATAAAAACAAAAAAGCCATGGTGCTTCCCTCCAATGCCGTACAACAAGATGCCAATGGGTATTATGTTTTTGTTGTGAAGGATGCCGAAGAATCTAAGATGGCCGAAAAGGTTTACGTTGAAACCGGACTCAGCAACAACCAAAATCAAACGGAAATCTTATCAGGGCTAAGCCTAGGTAGTGAAGTGGTCGTTCAAGGGTACAATCAAATTTCAAATCAAGTACCTGTAGAGGTACGCTAAAGTTTAGACCATGGCTAAACATAAAAAAGAATTCGCCCTAAGTACCCTAGCCTTAAACAATGGCACCTCGGTGTTCATCCTTTTGGCCATGATTGTTTTCTTAGGCTTGAGCAGCTATTTACGAATGGCTAAGGAGCTTTTTCCTGAAATCACTTTTCCTACCATTTATGTGAGCACGCCTTATCCAGGAAACTCGCCTCTTGATATGGAAAACCTGGTTACCCGTCCGCTCGAAAAGGAAATTCAGCCCATAAAAGGAATCAAAGACCTCTCTTCTACTTCGGTTCAGGATTTTTCAGCCATTGTGGTTGAATTCAACACCGATGTGGACATTCAAGAGGCTTTGGTAGATGTGAAAGACGCCGTAGACCGTGCAAAATCTGACCTACCAAACGACCTACCGGCCGACCCCAATGTCATGGAAATTGACTTTGCGGAAATGCCCATTTTAAACATCAACCTTTCAGGTGATTTCAGCATTGACAACCTGAATGATTTTGCTGAATTACTCCAAGAAGACATTGAAGCGGTTGCAGAAATTTCTGAGGTTGAAATCAAAGGGGTCCTTGATCGGGAAATTAAAATCAATGTTGACCTCTATAAAATGCAGGCCAACCAACTCACCTTCAACGACATTGAAAATGCCATAGCCAGTGAGAATATTTCCATGGCTGGGGGTGAAATCGAAATGGAAAACTCAAGACGAAGCCTTCGTTTGGTGGGCGAGTTTACCAATATGAAAGAAATTGAACGGGTAATCGTCAAGCATGAAAAAGGAAACATCGTTTACCTCAGAGATCTTGCTGACGTTACCGATGGTTACAAAGACCGTGAGTCTTATGCCCGTTTAGATGGGTTTCCGGTGGTTTCCTTGGATGTAAAAAAGAAATCCGGTGAAAACCTGCTTAAAGCCACAGATCAAATCAATGAAATTCTGGCATCCGCAAGGTCTTCATACCTACCGGGTAATTTGAACATCACCATTACAAACGACCAGAGTGAAGAAACTCGAAGCCAACTTAAAAACCTTGAAAACTCAATTATTTCAGGGGTGATTCTAGTGGTTTCGGTCTTATTCTTCTTCTTGGGCATTCGCAATGCTCTATTTGTAGGATTGGCCATTCCTGTTTCTATGTTCATGTCTTTCTTAATCCTTAGCGGGATGGGAATCACCATGAACCTCGTGGTTCTTTTTGGGTTGATTCTAGCATTAGGTATGCTGGTTGACAATGCCATTGTTGTGATTGAAAACATATACCGGCTTTATAATGAAGAAGGGCTTTCCGCAATGGAGGCCTGTAAAAAAGGAGTGGGAGAAGTTGCGGTTCCCATCATCGCATCTACAGCCACTACCCTGGCGGCCTTCGTTCCGCTTCTGTTCTGGAACGACCTCATGGGTGAGTTTATGCGGTACATTCCCCTTACCCTAATTACGGTGTTGGCCTCCTCCCTTTTTGTAGCTCTGGTCATCAATCCGGTGGTTGCAAAAACCTTCCTGAAAAAAGACGATGAAGAGGAAGTTGCCAATAAGAAAAAAGCCTTGATTGTGGTGGGCGCCCTAATTTTCTTCGGAATTCTGTTCAGAATTATGGGGGGTCTGGCCTTCGGAAGCTTTCTAATCATCATGGGTTTCATTGGCTTATTAAACCTTCTCTTCCTGAAAAAGGCTGCTGCCCGATTCAAAAACAATTCGCTGGTTCATTTAGAGAACTGGTATGACAAACGTCTTCGTTCCGCTTTAAGCGGGAAAAGCCCCTATCTCTATATGGTTGGAATGTTTGTTCTTCTCATTGGAAGCATTTCCATTTACTTCATGTCTCAGCCCAAGACTGAATTATTTCCGGTGAATGAGCCGAAGTACATTAATATGTTCATTGAAACCCCCATCGGTACTGATATTGAGTACACTGACTCAATTGTTCAGGTTCTAGAAGGCGAGGTGGCCCGAATTGTTGAGCCCTATGATCAGGCCGTTGAATCTGTCGTAGCCAATGTAGGACTGGGAACCTCGGACCCCAACGCAGGTCCGACCCTGAATTCAAGCACTCCCCATCAAGGAAAAATCACCATTTCCTTTGTAGAGTATCACGAACGTGGAGGCATTCAAACTTCAAACGTAATGAAGGATTTGGCCAAAGGCATTCCGGATATTCCTGGAGTAATTGTGGCCATTGAGAAGAATCAAGAAGGCCCGCCTACCGGTAAGCCCATCAACCTTGAACTCACCGGGGAGGATCTTCCTGTACTCTTAGAATTGGCGGAAAAGGTAAAGGCCACCATACAGGCAGAAAACATTCCGGGAATTGAAGCCTTGAAAACCGATTTAGACCAAGCCAAGCCTGAGCTTATTGTGAAAATTGACCGAGCTAGGGCCAGACGGTTCGGGCTTTCTACCATGCAAATTGGAGGCGCCATTCGAACCGCTCTTTTTGGAAAAGAAATCTCCGATTTCAAAGATGGTGAGGACGAGTATCCCATTCAACTTCGGCTTAAGCCTGAACAGAGAAACAGTGTAACTGACCTGATGAATCAGCGAATCACCTTTAGAGATCCGGCAACGGGAAAAATCTCTCAGGTGCCCATCTCTGCCGTAGCCTCTTACTCCTATAACTCTACCTATGGGTCTGTGAAGCGGAAAGACCTAGACCGTGCCGTTACCATTTACTCAAACGTTTTAGAAGGCTATAATGCAACCGAAATAAACAATGAGCTTAAAGAAATTTTGGCCGATTACGATTTCCCAGAAGGTTATGCATATAAGTTTACCGGACAGCAAGAAGAGCAAGAAAAAACCTTCGCCTTCCTTTCTACGGCCCTGATCATGGCTGTGGCCTTAATTGCCCTAATCTTGGTATCTCAGTTCAACTCTTTGATCAAACCTCTCATTATTATTTTATCCGTGCTTTTCTCTACCATTGGGGTTTTCCTTGGATTGGTAATCTTCAACATGGATTTTGTGATCATCATGACGGGCATTGGAATCATTTCCCTTGCGGGGATTGTGGTAAACAACGCCATTGTGCTTATTGACTATATCAACCTTCTTAAGGCAAGACGAAAGGAAGAACTAGGCATGAGCCCGGATGAGCTCTTGTCAAGGGAAGAGGTATTAAACGCCGTAATTCAGGGAGGAAAAACCCGTTTACGTCCGGTTCTTCTTACCGCCATAACCACCATTTTAGGCTTGCTTCCACTCGCCACCGGAATGAACATCGATTTCTATGGCCTTTTGGCCCATTTCAGTCCGGACATTTATTTTGGAGGAGACAATGCCTTATTCTGGGGCCCCATGGCATGGACGGTAATCTTTGGCTTAACCTTCGCCACCTTCCTTACCTTGGTTATGGTTCCGGTTATGTACATGCTTTCAGAATTCTCGCAAATTAGAATTGCTGAATACAGAGATAAACAAAGGAATCCCTAGGATTTAAACCCCTTAACACCCTCAAAGCCTGCTTGTTTCAAGTGGGCCTTTTTTATTCCCTTTTGGGGAAAGATTTGGAGTTTTTAATTTTTTTTCTAGAAATTAGTGGCAGATTTAAGAACCATCTAAACCCAAAACATCATGAGAACCACCGCCCTCTCAGCATTGCTTTGCATATGTTCCGTCTTTTCATATGCTCAGATTTTTTCAGAAGATTTTGGAAACCATATTTCAGGAAGTGATGTAACCACATCCAACTCCTCTTTATCCTATGTCCGAATTGGGTCGGGCGGAGGGGAGATCAAGTACACTCAATCAAGCCTCGGAGACTCTTCATCAATACGGATGGGTGGATCTAGCTCCGGATCCTTGGTTGGCGTAGGTGTGCTTGATCAGGTTTTAACTCCCACCCGCTTGGCCTCTTTTCGGGCTAGGTTAAAATCAACCGACTGGACCCTTGGAAACCTGGTGATAAGTCTTGGTTCAGGTTCCCGGTTTTCCAGCAATTCTGGCTATACAACTAGCCAGTTGTTGGCGGCCCTTCAAATTGACAATGGAGAGGTGAATATTCGAGACGGGAGTTCATGGGTAAGCACTGATACCCTGCTTGAAAACAATCGCTCATATGATTTCTTACTCCTCATGAACGGGTCAGCAAATACGGAATCCTATGCCCAAGAAACCCTCCCCCCTGGCACCTGTGACTTATACCTAAACGGGTTTTTAATTGCCGATGATTTTGTCATTCCAAACAATCAAGACCTAACCGCCTTCCGGGTTTATCAAACCCAAGGATCCATGCTTTTTGAAATTGAAAACCTTGAAATTTTTAACGGATTGACCCCTCCTTCCATACTTGTCAGAGATGGGTTTTGGTCTAAAAATGGAGTCAGTGACTTGAACACAGGCCTTGGTCTGGTGCTGGAAAAGGATAGTTTGGTCATTTCTACAAATACCAATCTGGCCTTTTTAACTACTGATCAAAATTCTAAGCTTCGCGTGGCCTCGGCATCCCTAAACATAGAAAACTCGCTTACCAATCAAGGTGAAGTTATTTTCAAGCCCGGAGCCAGTCTTTTAACCGGGGCAGGGTTTTCCCATACCGGCTCCATTCGTTTTGAAATCGAAAGGCAAGACAGCCTTCCTGGGAAAATGAATTTCTACTCAAGTCCACTTCCAAATCAAAACCTTTCCAGTCTTTTCCCAGGCAACTCTATGATGTACAGCTTTGACCCCAGTTTAATTACAAGCAGCGATCCAAGCCTTGGATGGGTCTCGGCCCAAGGAAACATGGAATTAGGGAAAGGATATGCATGCTCTCAAGACCCAGGAAACACAAAAAAAACCATTTCATTCACAGGGAATTTGAGTCAAAATGATTTTAAAGTCAAGCTTAAAAACTCAGGTAACCAAGGAGTTGAAGATTGGAACTTAGTGGGCAACCCCTTTAGCTCCGGATTAAACCTCAGCCAATTTTTACAAGACAATTCAGGATGTATTTCAAGTTCCGCCTACGTTTGGAACCCTTCCAATGGACAAGGGTCTTATGAGGTTTTCAATGATCAAGACGGGAAGATGATTGCATTAGGACAAGCCTTCTTTGTAAATCATACGGGCACCGATTCTCTGAGCTTTCAGCTAGGGCAAAGATCTGGTAATATGGACACCTTCATAAAACCTGGCGCTTACCGACAACTCGCTTATTTATCTTTCTCTACCAGTCAATTCAAAGAATGGGTAAAGATTCAATTCGATTCCAATTCAAGTAAAACTTACTCCATTCAAGAAGATGCTGCGTTCTTAGAAGGAAACAATCCCTTGAAGGTTTTCACTTTTCCTCCTCATCAAAAAGATCAGGAAATGAGCCTTCAGGTCATGCCCCTTGATAAGGGAAATAAAACTTTGGTTCCAATTGGGTTTGAAGCAAGCACAAGTCTTATGGTAGAAATTGCCATTGAAGATTTTTCAAGGCTGCCATCCAACTGGGGGCTTTTCCTAATTGATCGAAAAAATGGGGTGCGGCATAATTTAAGGTTATCCCCCTATTCAACCTTCCTTGAACCAAAAGACCATTCTTATAAGCGGTTAGCTCTTGAGGTTATTCCAAATCCCATCCAATCTGACCCTCTCATCCGAAACCAGGGTCTGACCCAGGGAGAAGATCCATCTGAAATTCAAGTATTTGATCTTCAAGGCCGATTGATTTTCAAGGGATACGGCAGTGAAAAGGAGCTTGAGCTCCCCTCCGGACTATACCTTATTAAGAAGGGAGACCAAATAATCAAATCCATTATTAACCCCTAAAATTCAGTCAAAATGAACCACCCAAAAACACTGAAGGGCTGCTTTCTGGTTGCCTTTCTCTTAAGCAGTTTTACCAGCCTGGCTCAAATGCCACCACCTCCTCCACCGGCACCTGTAGACCCCGGGCCTGTTATTGTACTTGCCTTGTACTTATTATTAGGGATTATATTTTTCAGACAATCGTATAAAAACCACCGTGAGTCATGAAGAAAGGATATAAAAAACCCCGGCTTAAAAAAGCAGGGGATTTAAAAAGCGTCACCGGGGTGAGCCCCCGGAACCTTATGAAACTAGGAATGTCTTAAGCTGCTGTATTTTCATCGAAATGGTCTTCGATGATTTCTTTAAGCATTTCCTTGGTCATGGGTTTATTATAAAACCCAGCCACCAAGGGTTGGCCTTCAGCCTTTTTCTTGTCTTCTGGATGAGGGGAGGTTGTAAGCATCATGATCTTCCGGTTGGCTCTAATGGCCTCCGGAAGGTTTTTATAGGCTTCTAGAAACTCCCATCCATCCATGCGGGGCATGTTGATGTCAACAAAGACCAAAATGGGCTCAGGGGGCAAAAGGTTTTTTCCTTTGTAACGCCCTCTTCCTAAGAGAAACTCAATGGCGTCCTCTCCATTTTCCACGGTAAAAGTTTCATCAGCCACATCGGCTCTTCTAATGATTCTTTTGTGGAGGTAGTTTGTAGGCTCATCATCGTCTACCAACAATATGCTGTGAAGTTTTTTCATTCCGAAAGGGTTTTAAATTAACTAAAAGGTAGGCGATGGAACAAAGTTGGATAGCCCAAGCCTTGAATCTCAAATTTAGGGTTTCAAATACCCAAGCCTTCTGAGTTAAGTCAATGTAAAACCTGATTAATATGCCCTTTCAAGGCTGCCTTCCATGTAATTAATAAAGGCCTTATTCACCACTCGATTTCCTCCAGGAGTGGGGTAATTTCCGGTGAAATACCAGTCGCCTTTATGGTTGGGGCAGGCCTCATGCAGGTTTTCAATGCTTTGGAAAACTAGGTTTACTTCTGCTTTGCATCCTTCGGGTTTAACCATTTCAGCAATTTTATCTGAAATCTCTTCGGCGGTAAAGGGTTCGTATATTTCCTTTACATAGTTCACAACCTCCTTGTCTGGAAGGTTGGATTGGGCCTTTGATTTTTGGTAAACATCTTCCAAAACATGCTCCAAATTCCGATCGTGTAGAAGCTCAACCGCTGCTCTAAAGGCAATGAAATCGCCCATTCTCGCCATATCAATCCCATAACAATCTGGGTAGCGAATTTGAGGAGCTGAAGAAACAATAACAATCTGCCCAGGGTTAAGCCTATCTAGAATTCGGATGATGCTCTTTTTCAAGGTGGTTCCTCGAACAATGCTATCATCCAGCATTACTAGGTTATCTCCTGGGTTTACGGTACCATAGGTGATGTCGTAAACATGAGCCACCATATCATCTCGGCTTTTATCTTCGGTAATAAAAGTCCTGAGTTTGGCGTCTTTGATGGCGATTTTTTCAACCCGAGGCCTTTTGGAAAGGATGGATTCAAGTTTGGCTTCATCCAGGTCAGAACCGGCCTCTAGAATGGCCAGCTTCTTTACTTGAGCCAAGTAATCCTCAACCCCCTTCACCATTCCGTAAAAGGCCACTTCGGCTGTATTCGGAATGAAGCTGAACACGGTATTATCGAGGTCGTTATTAACCTTTTTCAAAATTTCCGGAACGGTTCTTCTTCCAAGGTCAATACGTTCTCTGTAAATATCAGCATCTGAACCCCTTGAAAAATAAATCCGCTCAAAAGAGCAGCTTTTCCTTTCGGTGGGCTCATTGATGAGTTTTTGTTCAAACCTTCCATCTTTTTTCAAGATGAGGGCATGACCAGGTTCAATTTCCTTTACATCTTCAAGTTTGGTATTGAAAACCGTCTGAATCACTGGGCGTTCAGAGGCAACTACAACCACCTCGTCGTCTTCGTACATGAATGCCGGACGGATTCCACCTGGATCTCTAAGCACAAAGGCATCTCCATTACCAATCAAGCCCATGATGGCATATCCTCCATCCCATTTTTTGGAAGCTCTTTTGAGGATTCTTTGAATGTCTAGCTTCTCAGAAATCATCTTTGCCACTTCCTGATTGCTTTTTCCATATCCTTTCAAGGCTTGGAAAAGGTCTTGGTTTTCCTCGTCAAGGAAATGCCCAATTTTCTCAAGAATGGTTACAGTATCTGCTTTTTGCTTGGGGTGCTGGCCTAGGTCGATGAGTTCATTAAAAAGCTCATCAACATTGGTCATATTGAAGTTTCCGGCAACAATTAAGTTCCGGTTCATCCAGTTGTTCTGTCTTAAAAAGGGGTGGCATTGCTCAATGCTATTTCCTCCAAAAGTTCCATAGCGCAAGTGGCCAATAAACACTTCTCCTGAATAAGGGAGATGGGTTTTCCTCCAATCTGGGTTTTCAAATTGCTGAGCATTGTACTCTTGAGCCTTTGCGTACCGATCTTGAATTTTCCCAAATAAGTGCTTAATCGGAGCCGATTTATTGGATCGAATCCGTGAGATATACCTCTGTCCTAGGGGCATATCAAACTTCACATTCGCAAGTCCCGCTCCATCTTGGCCACGGTTATGCTGCTTTTCCATCAACAAGTACATCTTGTTGAGGGCATACATAGACCCGTATTTTTCTTGGTAAAAAGAGAGGGGTTTTTTAAGGCGGATCATCGCGATTCCGCACTCGTGTTTTATCGCATCACTCATATAGGCTCCAATGAGCCTGCAAAGTTAGCCCTTTTCTTTGGCTTAAATAAAACGTTTATCAGCTTCCATCACCTTTCCGCAATTATCGCAGGTTCTTAGGTCTTTACTGCCATAAAACTCTTGAAATCTCGGTATAAAATCGGCTTCAATGTCTGTTAACGGGAAGTAGGTTTCATGCAGCTTATGGTTGCAATGGTCGCAAAACCATAAAAGGCCGTCGGTATCTTTCATGCTCCGAACCTTTTCAATCACCAATCCCACGGTATTTTCTCCCCGCAAAGGAGAATGTGGAACCTTGGCAGGAAGCAAGAACATTTCCCCTTCCCGAATCGGAACCTCAACCGCTTTTCCGTCTTCTTGAATTTTCACGGTAATGTCTCCTTCCACTTGATAAAACCATTCTTCGCTTTCGTTGTAGTGATAGTCTTTACGAGCATTGGGCCCACCTACAATCATAACGATGAAGTCGCCTGCATTTACGTACAGGTTTTTATTTCCCACTGGGGGCTTCAAGAGGTCTCTATTCTCATCAATCCATTTCTGGAGATTAAAAGGTCTTTGAATGGCCATAATTTGAGTTTTATCTTCGTTTCCTTCTGTAATATTACAATCTTCGCAGATTCAAAGGAAATAACATTGCTTACTTTTATTCCATGAATGTATCATTAAGCGGAAAAAAAGCCCTGGTTTGCGGTAGCACCCAAGGCATCGGATGGGCTACTGCCCTAGTATTTGCTGAGCTTGGCGCGGATGTAACTCTGGTTGCCCGAAACGAAAACAAGCTCAAAGAAAATTTGAAAATTCTTGAAAATAAATTTCCAGGCAAGCATGCTTACTTGGTTGCCGACTTCTCTAAGCCGGATGAATTAAGGGCGGAGATCTCTTCGCATATTCATGCTGGAAACCAATATCACATCTTAGTCAACAACACCGGAGGCCCTCCAGCAGGCCCTGCCCATACGGCGGAAACCACCTCCTACCTCCAGGCGTTTAGCCAACATTTGGTTTGCAATCAAATCTTGGTTCAAAACCTTCTTCCTGGCATGAAAGAAATGGGCTACGGGCGAATTGTAAATGTGATTTCTACCTCAGTTAAAATTCCTTTGAATAATTTAGGCGTCAGCAATACTGTACGTGGAGCAGTTGCTAGCTGGAGCAAAACCCTTGCCAATGAACTGGGCGGATTCGGAATTACCGTGAACAATGTGCTTCCCGGAGCCACCGAAACCTCCCGGCTCGAAAACATCATCGACAATAAAAGTGAGAAAACCGGGAAGTCGAAGGAAGAGGTTAGCCAGTCAATGACCTCAGCGGTTCCTGCCGGTAGGTTTGGGAAACCCGAAGAAATTGCCAATGCCATCGCCTTCCTTGCCGGCCCCTCCGCATCTTATATAAACGGAGTGAGCATCCCGGTAGACGGAGGAAGAACTGGATCTCTTTAATCATGGAAATTAAAAATTACATCAACGGAAAGTTTACTGCCCCAGCCTCGGGTGAGTACCTTGACAACATCAACCCTTCCATGGGCAAACCTTATGGTAAAATTCCAGATTCGGATGGTAGAGATGTTGCCATGGCGGTTTCTGCCGCAAAAATGGCCTTCCCTGAATGGAGCCGAACCCCCCGAAACAAACGCGGGGAATACCTGGTGAAAATTGCAGAAGGGATTGAAGCTAAACTGGATTTCCTGGCAAAGGCTGAATCAAAAGACAACGGAAAGCCGGTCTCCCTGGCTAAATCCATTGACATACCCAGGGCGGCAAAGAACTTCAGGTTCTACGGAACGGCCATTATGCATGCCCATTCTCAAAGTCATTACATGGAAGAAGGGGCTATAAATTATACCCTCAAACAACCCATTGGCGTTGCGGGGTGTATTTCCCCATGGAACCTACCGCTATATTTATTTTCGTGGAAAATTGCTCCTGCCCTGGCCGCTGGCAATACCGTTGTTGCCAAACCTTCTGAAATCACCCCTGCCACTGCTTTTCTACTTAGCGAAATTTGCAAAGAGATTGGCCTACCGCCTGGGGTTTTAAACATTGTTCATGGCTTAGGGCAAAAAGTAGGACAAGCCATTACTGAGCACCCAGAAGTTCCTGTGATTTCCTTTACGGGAGGCACCCTTACCGGGGCGGGAATTGCCCAAACCGCTGCCCCCATGTTTAAAAAACTTAGCCTAGAGCTTGGAGGGAAAAATCCGAATATAATTTTTGCGGATTGCAAATTTGAAGACATGCTAGACACCACCCTTAGGTCTTCCTTTGCCAACCAAGGGCAAATCTGCTTGTGTGGGTCTAGAATTCTGGTTGAAAGAAGCATTTACAACAGATTTAAGGAAGCCTTCGTGGCCCGTACGCGGGAGCTTAAGGTGGGTCCGCCAAACAAAGAAGACTCTGACCTTGGAGCCATTGTTTCAAGGCCTCATTTTGAGAAAATTCAATCCTATATTAATTTGGCTAAAGAAGAAGGTGGAAGCATTCTAACCGGAGGGAAGGCCATTAAAATGAGCGGAGAGTTTAAAGAAGGATACTACCTTGAACCTACCATCATTGAAGGCCTTGATCAAGCCTGTAGAACCAACCAGGAGGAAATTTTTGGTCCCGTGGTTACCCTTCAGGCATTTGACACTGAAGAAGAAGCCCTGGCGATGGCAAATTCTACTCGGTTTGGCTTGGCATCCACGGTATGGACCCAGGATTTATCTCGGGCTCATCGCATGGGTGAGGCCCTTCACGCCGGAATTGTTTGGGTGAATACCTGGCTGCTTCGTGACCTAAGAACTCCGTTTGGTGGAGTAAAGGATTCTGGAATGGGAAGAGAAGGTGGCTTTGAAGCCCTGGATTTTTTCACAGAACCTAAAAACATCTGCATCAAATACCGTTAACCGATGCTAGAAATCAAGAATTTAAGCATAAGCTTCCCCGGCGAGAATGGGCCCATTCAGGCCGTAAAAAACCTGACCTTAAGCCTTGAAAAAGGTAAATGCCTTGGAATTGTGGGGGAGTCAGGCTCAGGGAAATCGGTGAGCTCTTTAGCCCTCATGCAACTTCTTGACGATCGGGCCATAATTCAAGGAGAAGCTTGGTTAAAAACCGAGTCTGGTTCAAAAAACCTACTCCTTTCCTCTGAAAAGGAAATGCAAAAAATCAGAGGACGAAAAATTGCCATGATTTTTCAAGAGCCCATGACCTCCTTGAACCCAGTCTATACTGTGGGTCATCAGGTTGCCGAAGCTCTGAAAATCCATAAAATTTGCCCGGCGAAACAAATAAAATCAAGGGTGATTGAATTGTTCAATCAGGTTAAACTTCCAAACCCTGAAGAGATTTACCAACGGTACCCACATGAGATTTCAGGGGGACAAAAACAGCGGGTTATGATTGCCATGGCCCTTTCTTGCAAACCAGACCTCCTAATTGCCGACGAACCTACCACAGCCCTTGATGTAACCGTTCAAAAAGAAATCATACAGCTCTTAAAAGACCTTCAACAAGAGGTTGATATGGGCATGATTTTTATTTCACACGATTTAAACCTCGTGGGGGAAATTGCAGATGACCTTGCCGTCATGTACCGCGGAGATTTGGTTGAATATGGCTCCTCTACAGAGATTTTCACCAAGGCCTCCCATCCATACACCAAAGGCCTTCTTGCCTGCAGACCCGACCTTGACACTCCGAAGGGACCTCTTCTCACCATTGATTATTTCTTGGAAGGGAAAGAAGTTTCTAGCCAAGCTTTCACCCCACAAAACACATTGGAGGAGGACATCCTAAGGGTGGAAAATCTAAGCTCTTGGTATCCGCTAAAACGAAATTTCTTCGGGAAACCCATTGCTTGGTTAAAAGCCGTTGACCAAGTAAGCTTTTCCGTACGAAAAGGAGAAACCCTGGGGCTGGTTGGGGAGTCTGGTTGCGGGAAAAGTAGCTTAGGCAGAACCATCATTCGCTTGCAGGAAGCCCATGGAGGCAAGGTTCTTTTTCAAGGCAAAGACTTGCTTGAGCTTTCCGCCAGGGAAATGAGGAAGGTGCGGAAAGACATTCAATTGATCTTTCAAGACCCTTATGCATCGCTTAATCCGAGAATGACCATCGGCAAAGCCATTCAAGAACCCATGGAAGTGCATAAGATTCATCCTGCCAAAGAAAGAAAAGCTAAAACCGAAGAGCTATTGAAAAAGGTTGGCCTTGATGAAAGCTATTTCAATAGATACCCTCACGAACTTTCGGGCGGACAAAGACAAAGGGTGGGCATTGCCAGAGCTTTGGCCGTAGAGCCCAAATGCATCATTTGTGATGAATCTGTTTCAGCCTTAGACGTTTCGGTACAAGCCCAGGTTTTGAATCTATTAAATCAACTCAAAGAAGAGTTTCAGCTAACCTATATTTTTATCTCGCATGACCTAAGTGTAGTAAAATACATGTCAGACCGTTTAATGGTTATGAATAAGGGCAAGATTGAAGAGTTCGGGTTGGCAGAAGATATTTATAAAAACCCTCAATCTGCCTATACCAAGAAACTAATTGAAGCAGTACCTAAATCGGGAAGTTTATGAAGTTTTTAAAGTCTATGGCCGATTATGACATTGCCTACGGCCGATTTGTTTTACCCTTGCTCGTTTCTTGTTTATTGGTTTCAGTCTATGAGCTTTCTAGCCTCTTTCTCATTCACTCTAAAGACGTTTTTGAACCTAGTTTAATTGGCTGGACCCTCTGGTCGGTACTTATTTTCTCCTGCCAGTTATCGGCCCTATTGTCTATTCCTTTCATCCTTATTAGGCTTTTGTCTAAGACTGCTGGAAGGTGGATTTTTGGAAGCTTATTGGTTCTTTTCTTTGTCCTCGGACTGATTTTCGTAGAATACTTTCTAACCTCTTTTCTCTTGCTTGATTTTGGGGTTCTAAGAATGAGCCTGGACGAAATTCTACATGTGATGGAGTCTGAAAATGACAAAATTAGCTTTTGGCGGATTTCTTGGGTGATCTTCTCTCTGGCCCTGGCCTTCTTATACTTTAGATGGCTTAAACGGAAGGGACGACCGGCAATGGGTTCATGGCCTTTTGTGGTTTTCGGAGTCTTGATTTGGATTCAAGCTGGGGCCTTCCGACTGCCCAAAGTTCATTTTCAAGAAGAGGTTAAACAAGAAATCATCACCCATAAACTCAGTTATTTCCTAAACACCATTCAAAAGGAATTGATTGAAAAAGAAGAAATCCTTCCCAATGAGTTTGAATCAGGGGTGAAAACCTGGGCCCAGTATCAGGATCGCCCTCTTGGCTCCTTAAAATATCCCTTTTACCGGAAAACAAAGGATGGCTCAAGCTTGGCTCCCTTTTTTAACACCCCCAGTCAAAAGGTGAACCTGGTCATTGTTTGCCTTGAGGGTTTTGGGAAGTCGGTTTCAGGGCCCTTTGCATCCTACGGGTCTTTTACCCCCTACTTAGATTCTTTGGCCAAGGAGGGAATTGAATTGGGGAATTTGTACAGCGGTGGAAACCGAACCTTTGGAATTTTACCCAATCTTTTAGGTTCGCTCCCTGAAGGGGAAAACCAACCCTTTATGCATGGCGCAGATAAAATGCCCAAATTTCAAACCATTGCAGACTTTCTTCCAGATCATGATAAAAGGTTTTACTATGCCGGATGGATGGGCTTTGACCGGATGAATGGATTTCTGGACCGAGCTGGGTTTTCCTATACTCAGATCTACGATAGCCTTCCGAAACTTGGCAATTGGGGGGCTTCAGACGAGGATTTGATGAAGTACTACGCCAGTGAGCTTAATCTGAACTCCAAACCAAAACTCGATGTACTTCTAACCCTTACCAACCATAGTCCTTTCCTCTTACCAGAGGGTTTCCCAAAAGATTCGATTTTCCAAGAAAGGCTGAATGTCTTAGGCATTGATTCAAGCCAATTAGAGATTTACGAAAACTATAAATCAGGGCTGAGCACAACTCTTTATGCTGATTTACAAATCAAAAAACTCATTGAGGAATGGAAGAAGCGACCGGATTTTGAAAATACCATCTTCTTGTTCACCGGAGATCACCATTTGATCGGCTTGCCCAATATTAAGTTTGAAGAGCATGCGGTTCGGGGTGTGATTTATTCACCCTTGATCAAAGAGCCCAAAACCTTTCTAGGTGTTAATACCCATCGAGATTTAGGGCTTGCCCTCTTGAGGTTGCTGGATGAATGGGGGCAGGCTGAATTTCCTGAAAAAGCATCTTTTTTAGGCAATGATATTGATACCAGCCAAGCCTTTAGGGCCCGAAACCAGGGTAGTATTGTAAATGAGAATGGGGTGTTGGTTGGCTTTATGAAAGACCGTTATGTATACCTAATGGGAAGCCTATACCGATTGCGCCAAGACGGGAGTTTCTCATTGGATGCAAACCCGATACTGCTTGAAAGCTTAAAAAAGGAAATGGAGGCCTTAGACCTGGTATACCAGTATGTGAATCGGCAAAACCGGCTTCTTCCTGAGGAGGTTTATTGAAAGAAATAATCGGTTTGGATGTAATTGGGAGACAAGTTAATTACCTCTTCTAGGCTGAGTGAATCCTTGGGGGTCCAGAGCATAATTTCAATGCCTTCTTGATTGGCTTTTTCAATGGCTTTTTTTGAAATTCCTTGGGCCATATAATTCACAGATAGGCCATCTAGCCCCCAGTCCTTTACTCTTTTCAGCCCTGCTTCGAGGTTGGAAAACTCAATGAAGTACCTTTTTAATCCAGGAATTTTTCCTTCCAGTTTTTCATGAAACTTCCTATGATCAATCTCCAAAAGAAAATTGGCTGAATGAGATGGGAGCAGGGTTTCCAAGTTCTGAATTCCAATTTCAATATCTTCGTCTGTATACCAAGTATTGGGTCTTCTACCCCACCATTTCACGTCGAGCGATATGGTTTTTCCTTCTAGGGGGACTTGGTTTAAAAACTGGTCAAGGCTAAGAATTTGAACCAAGCTATCCCCCGACCAAAATGTTTTCCCAAGAATGTTTTCGGCCTTTGTTTCGCTAATGCGGAAGGAGTCTTTTTGGGCGTTGATCAATACATCATCATGCCAAACCATCCACTTTCCGTCTAGGCTTAAACGAAGGTCAATCTCAATTCCCTCGGAATGGGTCAAGCCAAACTGAGCAGATTCGGGTGTATTCTCAATGAATCCGTACTGAATACCCCCTCCTCGATGGCCTAAAACTTTCAATTCCGTGTCAACGGGCTTTGGTTTTTGGCAGGCAAAGAGCAGAAGGGGTAAGAGGAAAAGATAGGATTTCACGAATCAATTTTCATTTCCGGGATTTCCCCTTCAACGATTAACCTTCCCGCTGTAGCGGCCTTGATTTCATCCACACTAACCCCCGGTGCGCGTTCTCTAAGCTTAAAGCCTTTATCGGTAACGTCAAGAACGGCTAAATTGGTAACTATTTTCTTTACGCAGCCCACCCCTGTCAAAGGTAGAGTACAAGCAGGAAGAAGCTTTGACTCTCCAGCCTTATTGGTATGCATCATGGCTACGATGATGTTTTCGGCGGAAGCCACCAAGTCCATGGCACCTCCCATACCTTTTACCATTTTGCCTGGAATCTTCCAGTTGGCAATGTCTCCTGTATCTGAAACCTCCATGGCTCCCAATACAGTAAGCTGAACATGTTGTCCGCGAATCATACCAAAGCTGGTTGCTGAATCAAAGAAAGAGGCGCCTGGAAGGGCGGTAATGGTCTGTTTCCCGGCGTTGATTAGGTCAGGGTCAAGTTCTGCCTCTGTAGGGAATGGGCCCATACCAATGATTCCATTCTCAGATTGGAATTCAACGCTGATTCCCTTCGGAATGTAATTGGCAACAAGGGTAGGAATACCAATTCCGAGGTTAACATAAAATCCATCTTCAAGCTCTTGGGCAATTCTTTTTGCAATTCCGTTTTTATCTAAAGCCATAATTTCAAATTAAGAGGTGGTACGAAGGGTTCTTTGTTCAATGCGCTTTTCATAATCTACGCCTTGGAAAATTCGTTGAACGAAAATTCCGGAGACGTGTACGTCATTGGGGTCTAGGCTACCTGCCGGAAGGAGTTCTTCAACCTCAGCAACTGTGATTTTTCCAGCCATGGCCATCATAGGATTGAAATTTCGGGCGGTGCCTTTAAAAATAAGGTTTCCAGCCTCATCCCCTTTCCATGCTTTCACAAAGGCAAAGTCGGCTGTGAGGGCCGATTCTAAAATATGGGGCTTCCCATCGAACCATCTTACCTCCTTTCCCTCGGCTACTTCGGTTCCGTAACCAGCTGGGGTATAAAATGCCGGAATTCCAACACCTCCCGCACGGCACCTTTCTGCCAATGAGCCTTGTGGAATGAGATCCACTTCAAGTTCTCCACTCAGCATCTGACGCTCAAACTCGGCATTCTCGCCTACGTAAGAGGAAATCATTTTCTTGATTTGTCGAGTTTTCAATAAGAGGCCGAGACCGAAATCATCAACCCCAGCATTATTCGAGATGCAGGTTAAACCTTTTATACCGGAGGCCGCTAGGGCAGCAATGCTATTTTCTGGAATTCCACAAAGTCCAAAGCCTCCAAGCATGAAGGTCATATTGTCTTTTACTCCTTCTATCCCTTCTTGGGCGTTTTTAACAACTTTTCGAATCATAGGGTAAGCTTAAAAGTCAGGTGTAATCAAATTATTTTGCCTTTGGTACCGGTCGCAGTCAATTTCAACTTTTAGACCGGAGGCTGGTTTTTGAAAATCAAGGTCTATTTGGTAGCCCAAGCTAGGGGTTTTGTATACATTTCCAAGGTAATGCGCGAAAATGGGAAGGGCCATATTCGCTCCTTGGCCAAGGCGGGTTGACCTAAAGTGAGCCGATCGATCCTCGCATCCAACCCAAACTCCGGTAACCATTTGGGGCACAATTCCCATATACCAACCATCTGAATTGTTCTGGGTTGTTCCGGTTTTACCGGCAATGGGATTGTCAAACCCATAATACCATCTAAGCCGAGAGCCCGAACCTCCGCGTTCGTTTACTCCCTCCAAGATTTTCAGCATTACATAGGCTGTTTCCTCGCTTAATACCTCTCTTGAATTGGGCACATATTCATACAAAACCACCCCGTTTTTATCTTCAATGCGGGTTACCAAAATGGGATCTGTATAAAATCCTTTATTGGCAAATGCGCAATAGGCCGCTACCATTTCATAAACGGATACATCGGGTGTTCCTAAGGCTATACTTGGCACCTCTGGAATTCCGTCGGGATCAAGACCAAGGTTGGTTGCCATGGCTTTCACGTTCTTGGGACCTACCTTTTTCATCAAATGAGCCGTAATGGTATTTACCGATCCGGCAAGACCTTGTCTTAGGGTCATAATCCCTCCGTATTCATCGTTTGAATTTTTCGGTACCCAGTCTTTGGGCAAGCCCCAAACATCTTTATCAAACCGAACCTGAACATTAGGCACCTCGTAGCAAGGACTGTAACCTTGATCAATGGCGGTTGCATAAACAAAGGGCTTAAAAGTTGAACCTACCTGTCTTTTAGCCGTGTAAACTTGGTCAAATTTAAAATGGCTATGGTCAATTCCTCCCACCCAAGCATTTACAAACCCTGTTCTTGGGTTCATGCTCATCAGTCCGGCTCTTAGGTAGAATTTATAGTACCAAATGCTGTCCATAGGACTCATGACCGTATCAATTTCACCATTCCAAGAGAAGACTTGCATGGGTACGGGTTTGTTGAAGGCAAACTCAATTGAGTCTTGACTTTTTCCGGCCAATTTCATTTTCCGATACCGATCAGACCGTTTTTTGGCTTGGTCCATGATCTCCTCAACCTCTGTTTCATTCACCCTCCAAAAAGGAGCGAGTTTTCGTCCTTCCCAATGTTCAAAAAAGGCCGCTTGAAGCTCTTTCATATGGCGGTTTACTGCCTCTTCGGCACCCGCCTGCATTTTAGAATTGATGGTGGTATAAATCTTCAGGCCATCCGTGTATAAATTGTAAGAAGATCCGTCGGGTTTCTTATTCTGTTCAAGCCAAGCAGGCATAAAGTTTTGCCGAATATGCTCGCGGAAATAGGGGGCAAGGCCGGTATTGTGGCTGGTTCTTTGAAAGTCTAAGCCCAGGGGCAGTTCCCGAAGTGAGTCTTTTTCTTCCTCGGTAATTTTTCCATTTCGAACCATTTGCAAGAAAACCACATTTCTACGGGTACGGGTTAGGGAGTCTCTGCGGAGGGGATTGTACAGGGCTGGGTTTTTAGCCATTCCCACCAACATGGCCGATTGCTCAATATTGAGCTCACTAGGCCGGGTATCAAAGTAAATTCTAGAAGCAGATTTAATACCTACGGCTAGGTTAAGGAAGTCAAATCGATTAAGGTACATGGCCAAGATCTCTTCCTTGGTGTACTGCCTTTCAAGTCGAACGGCGATTACCCACTCTTTGAACTTCTGTCGAACCCGATCTAGTTTATTCTTCGGGGTTTCGGTAAAGAGCATTTTGGCCAGCTGTTGGGTAATGGTTGATCCCCCCCCCTTGCTTTGGTCTCCACTTAAGACACCCTTGGCAACCCGGGCAAAAGACTTGAAGTCGATTCCGCTATGATCCCAAAACCGTTCATCTTCGGTAGCTACTAGGGCTTCCACTAAAATTGGAGATAGATCATCGTAACTAACCTGCGATCTATTTTCAAGGAAATAGGTTCCAATGATTTCATTGTCTGAAGAAATGATTTCAGAAGCTAAGTAGGTCTCTGGGTTTTCAAGCTCCTCGAAGGTGGGCAAGGCTCCGAACCAGCCCATGGATGCCGCAAAAACACAGCCACCAATAACCAAGACAGGAACCATTCCTAAGGCCCAAAGAAGGAGGATTGCTTTCCAGAATCCGCGGTGGTTTTTCTTTGCCATAGTTTATTCGGGTATTTCAGATTTGCGAATTTCCAAACCAAGGTTTTCCAGGCCTTTGAGGTATTCGTCTCGCATACCTTGTTTCACTTCAAATATATATTTTCCCTTAAGGGGGAACTGAACCTTTTCCTTATACCTAACTCCGAGGTTTTTCACAGAGCTTATACCTTCCCCATACCATCTTCCCGCTGGGTCAGACATCCAAATGTTCAAGGTATCACGCATGGTTTTCTGATTGGGAAAAACCAAGGTAATGAAGGTATACATATTCCGATACGGATAATCATGCGCATGCCTAAGGTGAAGGTTTAGGTCATAAAAGGCAGTAGTATCTTCAACCATCACCTCAAATTCAACCGGTTCATCTTCTGCCCAAACCTGGGCCTCAAACGACTTATACTCCTCAAAGTAAGGAGGTTCAGAACAGCCAAACAGGATAAAGCCCAGGCTAAAAAGGAGTAAGTTAGCTTTTATTCTCATTTGGTTTGTTCCCCGGTTTTCCTCTTCGTTTTCCCTTGAATCCACCCTTTTTATTTCTGGGTGGGCGGTTTTTACTTTGAGGCCTTGATTTCTTGCGTTTAGGTCTGGGATTTTTTTGGTCAAATCGGTTCAAACTATCCTGACCCACTACATTCTCATAGTCGTCTTGAATTTCAACCTCTTTGACTTCGGCAAAGGCTTCCAGTTCCGGCACTTTTTTTCCGGCCTTATTGATTTCAATGACCTCTTTCACCCGGTCAACTTGAAGCTCAACCCAGGTTCCTGGATTTTCTTGATAGGCATACCAAAGCTTTTTCTTGAATATGTCCATTTTCTGAAATCGTGCTGGGCCCTTATCGGTTTGCAGGTCAATTTCAGTTTTGGGGAATTCATCAAGGGCTTCAAGGTATTGATCAAGTTCGTAGTTCAGGCAGCATTTCAGCTTTCCGCATTGGCCGGCTAATTTTTGCGGGTTCAGGGAAAGCTGTTGGTATCTAGCTGCAGAGGTATTCACAGACCTGAAGTCAGTAAGCCAGGTGGAGCAGCAGAGTTCTCTACCACAAGACCCGATGCCCCCGATGCGAGCGGCCTCTTGCCTAGCCCCAATTTGGCGCATTTCCACCCGAATTTTAAACTCCTCGGCCATTTTCCGAATCAGCTCTCTAAAATCTACCCGTCCATCGGCCGTATAGTAAAAAGTAGCTTTTCCGTTGTCACCTTGAAATTCCACATCCCCGATTTTCATTTTCAGGCCTAAATTCTTGGCCAGTTCACGGGTTCTGTGCATGGTAGGCGTTTCCCTTTCTTGGGCTACCTGCCATTTATCAATATCCGATTGATTGGCCATTCTGTATAACTTCCGAATGGCCTCTGAATTGTGGTCAACCGATTTTTTACGCATTTGAACACGCACCAATTCACCGGTTAAACTCACTATACCTATATCATGTCCGGGTGTTCCCTCCACCGCAACGGTATCTCCCGCTCTAGGTCTTAATTGATTTACATCTCGAAAGAATTCTTTTCTTCCGTTCTTAAATCGAACTTCTATGCAGTCAAAGGGCTCTTGATCACTGGGCAGCTGAAGATCTGCCAACCAATCAAAAACCGATAATTTATTGCAACCCCCTGTACCACAGGTTCCGTTGTTCTTGCATCCATTGGGAACACCACCAGACGAACAGCTTGAACAGCTCATAGTTTTCTGGTTTGGTTCTAATCGCGCTCTTTTTGAGCGCATAGACAAAGGTAATTAAATTTCGAGCCTAGGAAAGTTCGCTAAAGGGCATCGCCTGAATTTTCTGCCAGCTCTAAAAACTGGAACAAATCAGCTATTTCAGACTTGAGTTGGTTGACTAAAATCTTGAGGTCATTTACATCTTGAGCATTGGAAGCCTCCTTGAGTTTTCCGTCTTCATTCGCCAATTGATTCAAGTGGGCCTTAACCAATTCCCCCCGGTTTCGAATCTCTTCCAAAAGCGACTCATCAAGGGCATTGGGGGGCGATTTCACCATTCCTTCTACCCTTTTCATCAACCGGGTGCTGTCTACCCTCATTTTAATGGCCCTAAATTCAGCAGATAGGTTACGGTAGGCCTCTAAATGAGGGGGCTCAACTTGAATTTCTGGGGCCGAATCGGAAGCTGATGAGTCTTCAGGGGCATCAAGCATTTCGTCAAAGCGAATGGTATCTCCCAGTGGGGTTTTTGTGGTATCAGCAATTTCATCAATGATGGGAGCCTCCGTTCTTCTTGGCAAGATCAACCATACCAATCCAATGAAGATTATTAATCCGAGCACAAACCAAGCCCCGTTGAATTTGGTTGGGATTTTATGTTCACTTTCTTTTTTGGCCAAGGGAGGCTTGTTCTGTTGGGCTGCCGGGTTTAGGCAGGCAACTACATCAAAAAGAGCCAGGGTAATATTGTCAATTGCCTCCCCTTCTAAGGCTAGGTTCATGATTTGCTTAACGGCCGGTTTGGTGTCTTTTTCAGCCGCAAGTACTTCCCAAATCTCATCGTCCTCCAAGGCCTTTACAAGCCCATCTGTACAAATCATTAAACGGTCATCCTGGGCTAGATTCACAATCTTTCCGTCAGGCTTGGGTTCATTTTCAGAATGCCCGAGGTTTTGAAGGACCTTATTGTTTTTCGGGTGGTTTCGGGCCTCCGACTTGGTGATTTCTCCTTGCTTAACCATTTCCCAAACCAAGGAATGGTCATCTGTTAAGGGGTGAGGTTCAAGGCCTTTCCTATACAAGTAAGCCCTTGTATCCCCTACCCAAACCAAATAGGCTTTTTTCCCAATAATCCACGCTAGCATGGCCGTAGCCCCCATGTCTTCTAGCTCTTCTTTTCCTGAGCTTTTTTCCAACAAGGTATTGTGGGCGGTAGTCAAGCATTTTGAAAGCAGGGTAAGCCTTTCGCCGTCTTTTTCAGGAATGGTTTCTATGGTTTGGAAAAAGTAACGTGTATGAGCTTTTAGTAGCTCTGCTGCCCTGGGACCTGCTTCTTGCCCTCCCAAACCATCTGCCAAGAATACAACCGCTCCTTTTGTCCCAAGCTTCACCAAGCTTGAATTGGCAGACCAAGTGCCTGATTTCAGGTCAGAGCTAACCAGTAAGGCATCTTCGTTTTCTTTCTTAACCTTTCCGGGATGGGATTCTCCGTAGAGTCTAAATTCTAATTCCTTGGGCATGGTTTGTTTTGCTTACTGTGAGCCGGAAAGGTAAAATTATTCAGGAGTATTCAAAGACCAATCATAGTCTTGAAAGCGTAGGGTTGGATTTTTTCCGATTTTCTTATTTGTATGCTTTCGCACGAAAGGAATAACCCCCTCTTTACCTCCGAAATCTTCCGAGTACCATTCAAAAATTCTGGAAACCACCAATAGGTCTTCTTGAATGGTATTGGCCTCAGCATTGTTGATGAATTCGGTTGTAAGAGTGGTTAAAACCTCATTCAAATTCTCTCCGGTAAAGGCCCTATTATGAAGCTTCGGGCAAGATTTTGCGGCGCATACTAAGGCAAAATGAATCTTAGGATCATTAAACTGCTTACGTATGATTTCGTTTTCGAGGTGATTTAGGGTAATGGCTTTTTCATTTAGGAGAATGAAGGGATGCTCCCATGCCGAATTTCCATCAATTTCAATGTCTTTAATGCTTTCTAAGGGGTAATGTGTCAAAATCAAATCCACCGTAGCAGCGTTGTAAATATTGATGTAATAGGCTAGAACATCATTTTCTGTAAACCCTTCCGTTTCCATTTGTCCCATGGCCTTCAAGTACCCCCTTAGGGCCTCTTGCTCTTTTTTCCAGCCCTTATAATTTACGCCTCCCTCTTCATCCACATACGATTTGAGCATACGGTTCCATTCGAAATGAAGGTTTTTAGGAGCTTCCTGTGCCCTTCCGGCGAAAGCCATTCCCAGCAAAATCAATAATAGGCTGAATTTTTTCATGGTCTTTTTCTTTTAAGCAAGAGATAATCGTGCCAAATATTCCTTCACCAAAATTACCAGCTTTTTTTCGGCTTTCTGAGCGGTTTCAATAATATCTTGAATGTCGACCGGGGCCAAATTATCTGGATCACATTCATCGGTTAAAACAGAAAGCGTGGCACAAGGCAAGCCCATATGGTTGGCAACAATGACTTCCGGAACCGTAGACATGCCCACGGCATCTGCACCAATGATTTTCAAATATCTGTATTCCGCCCGGGTTTCTAGGTTGGGCCCCACAACCGAGGCGTATACACCTTTGTGAATTTGAATGTTTTTCTCTTGGGCGATTTCTTCAAAAGCCCGGTTCATGTCTGGATTATAGGGCGCAGACATGTCTGGAAACCTAGGCCCTAAAGAATCATAATTCTTACCCACCAAAGGATTTTCCGGTTGAAGATTGATGTGGTCATCCAGGAGCATTAAATCTCCCTTTTTGAAATCAAGGTTAACGGCCCCAGCTGCATTTGATAGAATTAATTCTTCCACACCAAGAAGCTTAAAAACCCGAATGGGAAAGGTCACCTCTTCCATGGAATAACCTTCGTAATAGTGAAACCTTCCATTCATGGCCAAGACTTTTTTCCCCGAAAGGGTACCATAAATCAAGCGTCCAGAATGAAATTCAACGGTGGCTACAGGAAAGTGAGGGATTTCATGATAAGGAATCTCAACCTCCACCTCAATTTCGTCTACAAGGGCCCCGAGACCGGTACCTAAAACAATGCCTACCTCAGGGGCTTCAATATGTTTAGCTTTTAAGAAAGCAAGGGTTTCATCCAATTTTTGAATAAGGTCAGCCATGGTGAATTTCTAGTTCTTCTAATTTGGATTGAGGAATGTCCTCAACATGGTCAATATCTGATTTTTTTGGAAGGATAAAGGTAGAAAGCTTTGATTTCCTGGCTTTCTCAAGGGTGGTTGAAAAAACCGAATCGGTGCTCCATTCAATGCCTTCAAAGAGCTCAGGCCAGGGTCGATTCATACCAATGAGGTAATAGCCTCCGTCATGAGTTGGTCCCAACACAAGGTCATTTGATTTCAGAGCCTGAAAGGCTTGCTCAATATCCTCAGTGTTTAGGTCATAGGCATCGGTGCCAATTAGAACCATTGACTCAAAGCGTTCAGCATGGGCCTTTTGAAAAGCCGACACCATACGGTCGCCAAGATTGCCTGAACTTTGAACTGATTTCTGAAACTTATCCGCCGGCCACATATCGCAAGGATTTAGGAAGTCAGCGTAAGAAACCCATCGATGGGCATTTACCTTCTCCACCAATGCAGAGGTATACCTTAGGAGGTCACGATAAACCACCATGGCCTGCCCCTGACCTATGTCTTTACTCAATCGGGTTTTTGCCTTTCCTGGAACCGGATTTTTGGCAAAGACAATGACTAGGTTTCTCATAGATTAAGACAAGGCGCCCTGACAGCTAGATCCGGCACCAGCCGTACAACCATAGCAATGCTGGGAAATTACAATCTCACGTTCTTCCAGTGATTTCCGGTTGAAGTCTGCAATGTGTTGAGGGGCATTCGCTTCGGTTTTCATTTGAAGCATTTGGTTGAAATCACAATCAAAAAGGCTTCCTTCCCAGCCTACAGAAACTGTATTTCTACACATCACATCCATGGCCGCCGAAGGATTAAAAGCGTTGGAAAGGGTTTCCATATAGGCCTCATATTTTCCGATGGCCTGTAGGTACTCTAAATACCTTGATATGGGGATGTTTGTAATGGTATAGAGGTTGTTAAACTCAATGCCGAAATGCTCTTTCAACTCTTTTTTGTAATCTGCCTGAAGGCTCATTTGATCAGGAGGAAGCGAAGGACCAATCGGATTAAATACAAGGTGGAGTTCTAAGCCTGAGCCCTCTTTTCCGTAGCCTAGTTCATTAAGCTTCAGAAGGGCCTCAATGCTGTCAGAAAAAACTCCATCACCCCGTTGCTTATCTACATTTTCAGCAGTATAGCAAGGCAAAGAGGCTATTACAACCACCTTGTGTTTCTTAAAGAAATCTGCATAGGTTCTATACCTTTTATTTGCCACCAAAATGGTAAGGTTAGAGCGCACAATGATGCGGATGTTTCTTTTTGACAATTCCTCAACGAACCATTGAAAATGAGGGTTCATTTCAGGAGCCCCCCCAGTTAGGTCAACCGTATGAACCGCCGAATTGTCGATGGCCGTCAAGCAATGCTCCATGGTTTCCTGGGTCATGATTTCCTTTCGGTCAGGACCCGCGTCTACGTGGCAGTGCTCACAAACTTGATTGCACATATAGCCCACATTGATTTGAAGAATCTCAATGGTTGTGGGCTTGAGCGGAAGCATCCCAATATTCTCAAGCCGCGAGGCAAAGCTCGGCACATGATCTGTTTTTTCTAATAAATCAACTTGATATGGGGCTTGGGCTAAAATGCTACCCCTGGCTTTCAACGACTTGGTATTGGTCATATTTCGGTTTTCTAGATTTTGCTTGAAGGTACGAAAGGAAAGGCAGAGTAGATTTTTCCCTTAATTTTCGCAGCCTTCCTTTTGAAAAGGCACCTTCATCATTAAATCAACCGATGACCAAAGTTTACTTTCTCCGTCTGCACCTTTGTGCAGGTCGTAACATTGTTTGTTCAGGCTTTCAACAGCTGGAATTGCTTCCCAAAAAGAAAGATCCATGGTTCCAGAAACCTCAACATAACCCTCCATTACTCTAAAATCTAAAGGCTGTTGAGCTCCAACTCCATTCAGGTGAATGTATACATTGATCAGCCCAGCCTCTCCTGAGCCTTCAACCGATTGCACCTCACCCCGAATTTCTTCTGGGTTAACCATGGTTCCGAAAAAATAATCTCTAAGATTAGCATCTCTGGCAACATCCCCAGAGCTTACTGAATTGGTTTTCAAGGTAAAGCTTGCACCATTGAAGGCCTCCGCCACGGAAGCCCCAGAGCCGTCACCTTCAACCACCATTTCTTTGAATTGACCTGAAACTGGAGCCTTGGCAGGGGTTTTAAATCCTGTCCAGGTCATTTCAGCTTGATCAAGCAATACTACATACTGACAATCCGAAGAGCTCTCGCCCCCTTCTGCCTTTTGCTTTTTATCTGACGAACAGGCTCCAAGGCTAAAAACCATACCTAAGCCTATTGCTGCGTACTGTAATGTTTTAATTTTCATAGAAATATTATTCAAAATGAATTAGAATTTCGTTTTTCTCAACGGCTTGCCCTTTTTCAACACCAAGGCTTTTCACCTTAGCATCGGCTGGGGCTTTGAGCACGTTTTCCATTTTCATGGCTTCCAAAACCAAGAGGGAGTCTCCGGCTTTTACCTCATCACCTGGCTCAACCAAGGTTCTTAGCACGAGCCCCGGCATGGGAGCTTTTAGTTCATTTACCTTGGAAGCTGCCGTAAGGTCAAGGCCAAGGCGATCAAGTAGGAGATCGTAATCGTCTTTAAGTTCAACTTCGTAGCGTTTTCCATTCACCACCAAAGAACTCATCCCGGTAAGGGCATCGCGATCAAGCAACTCAACCGTATACGACTTGTTGTTATGAATTAAATGAAGCCTGTTTTCTGATTCGTGAATCATATCTAAATCAGAAGCTTCACCATTTAAAATCACTTGGGTTTTCTCACGGTCTTTAAACTCAACCGTCACCTCCTTATCCTTAATTTTTGCTTTGTACATAGCCTGAATTTACTGGTGCAAGATAAAAATTATCTTTACGGCCAATAACCGAAAACCAAATCAAAACTTAAAGGTATGGACTTGAAAAAATTACACGTTTGGCTCCTGGTTCCGGCTCTATTTATAGGCTGTAATCTAGGTAAGGAAATTCAACAGGTAAACCTTGCCGAAGTTGAGGTTGTGGAGGAGGTAATTCCAAGTCGGCCAACGTACAATCCTGAGGAAACCCAGAAATTTGATTTAATCCATACCAAGCTTGAGGTTTCCTTTGATTGGGGGAAAAAACATTTATTCGGAAAGGCTGAGCTTACCCTGTCTCCCTATTTTTATTCAACCAATGAATTGGTGCTTGACGCGAAGGGCTTTGAGGTTCATCAGGTAGCCCTTATTAATGGTGAAAGCATGCAGCCCCTGAATTACGAATACGATGGCTGGGAGCTAAACATTGACCTTGATAAAGTTTACGATCGGTCAGAAAGCCTGAAAATTTTCATTGACTATACCGCCAAGCCCGATGAATTGAAAACAAAAGGAGGGTCTGCAGCCATAACCGGTGATAAAGGCCTTTACTTCATCAATCCGGACGGATCAAACCCCAATGTAAAGCCTCAAATCTGGACCCAAGGCGAAACGGAGGCTTCCTCTTGCTGGTTTCCTACCATAGATGCTCCCAACCAAAGAACCACCCAGGAGATCTACATTACCGTTGAAGATAAGCATACCACCCTGAGCAACGGAGTTTTGGTTTCTTCTACAAAAAATGAGGACAATACCCGTACCGATTATTGGAAAATGGACAAACCCCATACCCCATACCTGTTTATGATGGCGGTTGGTCCCTTTGAAAAAGTTGAGGATGAGTGGAGAGATTTAGACATTGATTATTATGTAGAGCCTGAAGAGGCCCCCTATGCCAAGCTTGTCTTTGGGGCTACTCCTGAAATGCTTGAGTTCTATTCAAACCTATTAGGGGTTGACTACCCTTGGTCGAAATACGCGCAAATTGTTGTGCGTGAGTACGTTTCCGGAGCCATGGAAAATACAACCGCCGTGATTCATGGAGACTTTCTTTACAACGACGACCGCTCAATTCTTGACGGAAACGGAGAAGATATCATTGCCCATGAACTATTCCACCATTGGTTTGGTGACCTGGTAACCTGTGAATCTTGGGCCAACCTACCCCTGAATGAGAGTTTCGCCACCTACGGAGAATACCTTTGGAGGGAGTATAAACACGGAAGAGCCTCTGCAGATTACCACCTTTTGAATGACTTGAATGCTTACCTAGCTGAAGCCAGAGGTGGTAAAATGGTTGACATGGTTCGGTTTAATTATGAAGACAAAGAAGATATGTTTGATTCGCACTCCTATGCCAAAGGAGGAAGAATCTTGCACATGCTAAGGAAATATTTGGGAGATGAGGCATTCTTCCTAGGACTTCAAAAATACTTACAAGATCATGCTTTCACTGCCGTGGAAATGCATGAATTAAGGCTGGCCATGGAAGAAGTTTGTGGAGAAGACCTGAACTGGTTCTTCAATCAATGGTTTTTCTCGGCAGGTCACCCAGAACTTGAAATCTCTACCGATTACGATGCCGAGTCATCGGAGGTAATTGTTTACCTCAAACAGAATCAAGACCTTGATCAGGCACCCCTTTACAAGCTTCCCATGGCGGTAGACGTGTACACTGAAGGCGGAAAAACTCGTCATGAAATTGTATTTGACACCTATGAAAACTGGTTCCGTCTTCCGGCCGAGGAAGAGCCTTTATGGGTGAATGTAGATGCCGAGAAAATGCTTCTTTGCGTGAAGCAGGAAGAAAAGCCAGACTCTGAATGGGTGGCCCAGTTTAATATGGGCAAGCTGTTTTTAGATAAGCTTGAAGCTTTGCGCGGATTAAACGGTGCAGAAAACGAAACCATTACTCCGGTGCTAGAAAAAGCCTTGAAAGATGAGTTTTGGAAAATTCGGGAAACGGCCATTGAAATGATTGAGAAGGGCTCGGATTCTTTGCGGATGCATTTTGAATCAAAAATCTATGACTTGGCTAAAAACGACCCGAAATCAGCGGTAAGAGCATCTGCTATTGCCTGCATTTCTGAGTATGAAAACCAAGACATTAATTTCTACTTCGAGCGCATCAACGATAAGTCATACCAGGTGGCCTCTACAACCCTCAGAAACATGAATGAGCATTTTCCAGAGGAAGCCTATCAAATGGCCAATAAAATGCAAACTTCTGCCAAGCGAGGACTTAAGTACGCCATTGCTGAAGTTTATGCAGAATCAGGTGCTGAAGGGCATTTAGACTTCTTCAACGAATCCTTTGAGTCGCTTTCTGGTTTTCAAATATTCCAGTTTCACCCTATTTACACGAAGTATTTAGGGCAACAAAAGACCGAAACCATTTTATCTGAACTTGACCGGGTAGAAGAAGTTGCTAGAAATGGATCGCCCTGGTTTGTTCGCTTTGCAGGGATGCAAATGTTAACGGCCTTGAAAAAGAGCATTGACGACAAGGAAGAAAACGCTGATAATACGGCAGCTGTTGAAAAGATTGAGTCATTAATGGAAGAAATCAAAGATGCCGAGACCCATCCTCAACTGAAAGGGTTTTATGGACGGAACTAGGGGTGACGAGTGACTAGTGACTAGTGACTAGTGACTGGTGACAGGTGACTAGTGACAAGTGACTAGAGATGTGCTGAAAATGAGTACTTTAGCCTCCTTTAATTAATAGCGGACAGCCATGCGCATTCAGAGGCTCTTGATACTGGGGGGCTGAAATGCGACATTATTTTTCATACTGGTAGAGCTCCAAAATACGGTTGTTTTGCCACTGGTCGTGGTGCTTTAAGTGAGGTTCCATCCACTCCGGAATGCTTTGAACCTTAAAATCGAAGCCAAGGGAGTTTAGGTTCTCCACGCAGTCTACTTTGGTTTTATGAAACTTTCGGATAACAAGAAGATTCACTCGGTTTGGCTGAATTAAAGAAGGCCTTACCTCACAAACACTACTAATCCTGGTTCTTGACATCCCTTCAGGAAGGTAGAAATTCGTGGTTAGCCCATGCCATGGGTCGTATGGATTTGCCCAGTCAGCATAAATAAGGTGCACTTCCTTTTCCTGGTGTTGATTATGAATAAATTGAGTTATTTCCATCCTTCCTACACCCGCCGGCTTTTGAGAGAATAAAATAAGTAGGGGTAAGTTTAGTACAAGGAAGATCAAGGATAGTCCGCGTAAAACTGCTCCCCTATAAGGAAGCTCAAATCGGCGTAAGCTTACATACGATTCATAAATTAATAGGGGAATTAAAAAGGCCATCGGAAACATGAACCTAAGTTCTTTATGTGGCACAAAAGAATGGGCAATAAAAAAGGGGATAAACAACCAAAGGAATAAAGACTTTGGCCTTGTAACCAAAAGGAAAATTGTCAAAATGCCTATTGGGTAGGCTATAAACTTACTAGGAAAGTAAAAGAAGTTTATTAGGTAGAAATTCCAAGGTAAGGACCCGAATTTTGGACCTTCAGAACTGAGTATGGTCTCATTTAAATAATTCCATGGGGAAAATACTAGATCTTGGTAAAACCAACTGTCTAATATAAAGCCAAGGAAAATTGTTCCTATGAAGCCTAGGCTCGCCAGAATCATCTTTTTTATTGGCCAGTTAGCGAATATGAGAATATACAATCCGAAGCCAAGTATGGAAAGAGCCATTTGGTAACGAAACAAAAAGGAAAGGGCAAGCAATAATCCAAAAACAAAGGGCTTCAAGGAAAATGTCCGCTCCCAAAGAAAAAGGGCCAAAGCCAGAGCCAAGAAAAGTCCTCCCCAGGTTTCAGATGAAAATCGAACGGATAAATAGGGCAGGAACCATAGAAAGAAGAAGGAAGCAAGAAACAGGCTTCGGGGGGCTCCACGAGGAACCTTTTTTCTCATCACCAAAAATAGAAAGGTCAATACTCCGAAAGAAAGACCTGATGTAATCAGTCTTAATATAAAGGCCAAGGTATACGGGGAGACCTCTCCTTCAAAAGGTAAAAGTCCGGAAACCGCGGTAATGGCTGAGATAAATATATAAGCCAGGGTTGGCTGTAAACAAGGTCTTATTTGGTCCCTAAACTCCCAAGGCAAATCTTCCGGCTGATTAAAGCCTAGCTTTAAACCTGCCCATTCAAGAATTTGATGCTGCTCATCTCCATGATGATACCCCGTTGATTTCCATGCCGTAAGAACAAAAAAGAAGGCCCCAAAAAAGAGGATTATCCAAGGTGAGTGAAGAGATAGCTTCATTTAATTTGAAGTTTCAAACATTCAGGGTTAATAGACTTGATAAAAATAAGATAATGGTTGATAGACACTAATTTTAGGAAACTCCCTGGTGCTTTATCGTAAAGTGACCAATGGGCAAAATCAAGTCTTGGGTTAACAACTCTGGGGCGTGAATTTAAGTTGGCATTGATAATTACCAAGGGTTTTCAAAAGACTCTGGGTCGAAGGTCTTATTGGTTTCTTTGAAGAAGCTATCTCGGCGATTTTTCAACCAAAGAGGGTCGGACTCACCAAATAAACGGGAAAGCAAGGCCACTGGAAATAGGACGAGAAAAAATACCGCGGACAAAAGAATATTTGGCACAATTAAACTCAATACCCAGGCCAGCTTCATCCACAGGAAATCAATCCAATAGGCAAGTTTGGAGGAGATTAATCCTAAAATTCCTACCCCTGCAGCAATCTTATAAAACACCTCGTTTCCGGTAAAAAGGCCAATGATTAAAAATCCAGTGGCAATGGTCAGAACGGTTTTGGTTGGGTTGGTGGTTTTCATTAGAAAATGGAATAAATAAATGGGGCCAAGGCACTTGATCCTCCAAAAACAATCAATACACCCAGTAAGAGTAAGATGATGATGACGGGAGCCAGCCAGAACTTCTTCCTAGCCTTCATGAACTTCCACAAATCTTTTAACGCATCCATAGTTTTAATTTACATCGTTACATAAGGCTTCTGCCACCAATTTATAAGTAGTAGGGCTGGGGTGGGGGTCGCCCCGAAGCGTATATTTTCCGCCGTATTCCACCACATTCTTGTAATCAAAAACTTGAATCCCCTTAGATTCTACCGTCTTCAAAAAGGCCTCGAATTCCTCAGGGGTGTAATGTACAAAGGTAGGATGAACCACCATATAAAATTCGTCGTTTCCAAACTGCTCGGCGTAAGCTTTCTTTGATTCTAAAATCATTTCCGCGATCAGATTAAAATGGGATTCATTCAGCTCTATAGGAAACCCTATCTCGAAATAGCGAACAATCGAAGTTTGAAACACCTTTTCATAAAACCAAGACACCGCTTTCCGCCCTGAGCGAAAAGAACCGTCTCGAACCAGTTTTCCATCTTCAAGCTTGTAATAAGGCGCATTGTAAAGCCAGTCTGTGTACCGTTCCATTGAACCTATGGCTCGGTAAATATGATCCCAAAAAAAGATATAAAAAGCCTTCCCAGACTCCTCCCGAACCTGTTCTCTGAGGTTATGATGCTGAAGTCGGGCGAGCATATGATTGGTGCCCTGACCTCTATGCGCATAGTTGTAGGAAGCAACCCCATTACAAACCGCTTGGTATTGCCCAGGCAAGTTTTCGAAATTTTCTACCCCATGTCCGAAGGCAATGGAGCACCCGAAAAACAGGGCATATTCTTGAGCTGAATCTACCTTCGGCGTGGTTCTCCGGCTGTATTGGTCAATTTCATAGGTCACTTTAAAGGCGGTATCCCCTTCTCCTAATACCTTAACATCTTGAATTTCGGTATTTGCCAGGGGGAGGTTTCCAATTTCCTTTTGGATGTGCCCATCAGGATGCTTAACCTCTTTGTAAACCTTATGCGGACGTGCTGGCATTCCAAGGCTGAAAAAACAAAAAAGCTCTAGGGCAAGAACCATGGATCCCAACAGGAAGACGTTTGCCGGAACCGCCCAGTTTCTTTTGAAGGAAAAAAGGGTTAAACCAAATCCGATGAAAAACCATCCCAATAAGTTGAACATTCTGGCTGTAGGTGGTAATAGTCCGGGTTTTTCAAGGGTAGATCCTAATGCTAAACCAACCAGCCCCAACCCGAATACTACCAGGGAAACCTTGTGTTTTTTTAATCCTTTCATTTTCAGTCAGGTTTAAAACTTACCTGCCACTTTTCACGGTTTTCATGATCCTCTTGCTCCTCTTTAAGGAAAAGGAAGTTCTCTATGACCAGGGCGTCCATTTCAGTTGCCATGAAGCATCGGTAGGCATCAAAGGGGGTGCAAACCACAGGTTCTCCACGCACATTGAAGCTGGTATTCACCACCAAGCCCACCCCAGATAGCTTTTCAAAATCTGAGATCAATTGGTGGTAGCGCTGATTGGTTTCAGGACTTACCGTTTGAACCCTTGCAGAATAGTCAAGATGGGTAACCGATTGAATATCTGACCGTGTAGAGTACAACCTTTCCCAAAGATTCATCTCTTCATAATTATCAGGCCTAGGGGTTCTTCGACTTTCCTTAACCGGACAAACCAAAAGCATATAGGGCGATGGGGCATCCAATTCAAAGTAATCTTGAGCCTTAGTGGCCAATACCGAAGGGGCGAAGGGCCGGAAGCCTTCTCTGTATTTAATCTTGAGGTTGAGGTGTTTTTGCATAACAGGGTTGCTGGGGTCACCCAAAATACTCCGGTTACCTAAGGCTCGGGGACCGAATTCCATCCGCCCTTGAAACCAACCTACCACCTTACCCTCATTCAGTAGCGATGCGGCCTTTCTACTAATTTCATCAAAGGGAAGATGGTGTGACTTTGCTTTTGCTCTACGAGCCATGCTTAAAATTTCCTTTTCAGAAAAGGACGGACCTAAATAAGCCCCTTTCATTTGGTCATAGCTCTCGCCAAGAACCCGGTCTTCCTGATAGTACATATGGTGTATTGCGAGGGCTGCGCCCAGGGCTCCACCAGCGTCTCCTGAGGCAGGCTGGATATAGACCTTATCGAAGATACCCGCTCTTAAGATTTTTCCGTTTGCAACACAGTTTAGGGCAACTCCACCGGCCAAGCAAAGGGCCGATGACCCCGTAATCTCTTTGGCATGCCGAGCCATGGCAAGCACTATTTCCTCGGTAACCTCCTGAATGGCCAAGGCCAAATTGCAATGCGACTGAAGGATTTCATCCGACTCATTCCTTCGGCTTAAGCCAAACAAAGCTTCCCATTTCTTATCATGAACCATTCGAAGCCCCGTTGCATAATTAAAGTACTTGGGGTTGAGCCAAATGGAGCCGTCTGATTTCAGATCAATGAGGGTGGACTTTATCTTCTGAATAAAGGATTGGGTTTCTTCATCCTCAATCAATCCATAGGGAGCTAGACCCATGAGCTTGTATTCACCTGAGTTTACTGTGAAGCCCAGGTAGTAGGTAAAAGCAGAATACAATAGGCCCACTGAATGCGGGAACTCCATTTCCTTAAGGAATTGGATATTATTTCCTTTTCCAAGTCCAATGGACGCCGTACACCACTCCCCAACTCCATCCACCGTGAGAATGGCTGCTTCTTTGAGGTTTGAGGGGAAAAAGGCTGAAGCTGCATGGCTTAAATGATGTTCAGGAAAAAGGAGGTTGAGCTTAGAGGCCTCAAAGGTTTCCACTTCCTTCAGTCCGTCTCGAATCATTTTCTTCAAAAACAATTTCTCATTGATCCAAACAGGAATAGCCTTTAGGAAAGAACGTAAACCTTTGGGTGAAAAGGCATAATACGTTTGAAGAAGTCGTTCAAACTTCAATAGGGGCTTATCATAAAACACCACCGCATCTAGTTCATCCAAGGTAAGTCCGGCCTCTTCAAGGCAGTACGAAACAGCCTTCTTCGGAAACTTAGAGGTATGTTTTTCACGTGAAAATCGTTCTTCCTGAGCGGCAGCAATGATTTCACCATTCACAACCAAGGCTGCAGCGCTATCGTGGTAAAAGGCTGAAATGCCTAAGATGTTCTTCATATTGAATTTAAAATCAGCAAGATTGGGCTGGACAAAGAAAGGAATAAATCAGGAGTTAGCGTTGTCTTACGGTAACCCTGTAAAGCATTTTCTGACCACGTATGCCTATTGATTGCACCATGCCTTTTGGATTAATCCAGATCTGCGCCATTGACTAATCTTGGTTGCCTATCTCGAAAGGCTCAGGTTAAACTTATTTACCTATATATTAAATCGTTAGGATTGAGTATGATAGGCTATCGGGCTTTCCCTGGTCACGAATCTGAAAAGCCGGACTAAACTCTTGATAAAAATCAATGGAGTTGTTGGCATAGGTGGCTTCATCAAATAAACGAACTGGCCGTTCATTGAACCCAAACCACTGAACTGGAAAGAGGTAAATGAGGGCAAGAATGAGGAAGAATGGGTTTTTGATGAGTTTCATTCTGGGGGGGATGTAGAAAAAAAGGCGGGTTTACCATGCGGCGAATTTTCATGACCCAACCTGAGATTGATTGGTGAGGACGCTCGGTTTTGGAATTGAACCCTGAAAACATCAAAGATCTAGGCAAAAAGGAGCGGAGCCTACACTGAAGCATTCATTTTTAAAACCATACCTTTCCCATCTAACCGCTTACGAATGAAACCTTTCCAAAACCAACTTCCTGTACAAGGGAACCTTTCCTTTTGCTTCATCCTTTTTTTATTGGCCAGCCTAACTTTAAAGGGGCAAACCGAAATTTCGGGTCAGATTTACCTTGACCCAGTTCCAAACACCAAAGAAACCGCCCTCAGGTCTTTTCAGAACCAGACCCAGGTTACCACCAGAATATCAACCATCGATAATATGCCCTCACCCTGGGGAGGCTTTTTTGAATTTGATAAAATCACCCAAAATCTAAATTATTGTGAAGCTCTTGACACCCATACCTTTGCCCAGGCATTGCTTTATGAAGACAGTTTGCTGGCCTTCATGTATCGGCGGTCCTCAGATTTCCTTTACACCGGTTTGACAGGTTTGCAACAACAAAACTGCCCAAGTGATTTAGGTGCCGTAGGTATTTTGAATCCTTTTACAGATCAAAGCCTATTTTTCGTCTCCCCTGACTCAGTGTTTCAGCTCTGGCCAGGTGCCAATGACCAGATGTATTTAATGGAGCTTAGCACGAATTGGGCACAAGCCATACCAAGAGATACAATCACCCTACCTGGAATAAATTTTGTGCAGGAGTACCATATCGTGCAAAACCCTAACAACGGTAGCTGGTTCGCCTTGGGTTGGCGCGACGCCCCACAAGGAGCAGTACCGGCCTTGGTTGTTCTTAAGTTTACCCCCAATTTATTTTTTGATGGATACTTGGTATTGGACTCGCTAAACCTACCCAATGACCCATGGTACATCAGCTTTTCAGACGACTTAAAATCGGGGCCTAATGGCATTGAATTCGGAATTCGCGGCAAACAGCATTTTGCCTACCTCTGCCTAAACTGGAGTTTTGAGCAGCTTCACCCTCCGATTGACATTCCGCTAACTGGTAATTGTGTTTACCCAGCCAATACCGGAATGGGACAATTCAACACTTTTCATGCTTTGAGGGGAAGCGATTCTTCTCTATACTTCATTGGCGATTGGTCCCTCCCAAGGCAATCAGACCCAGAAACCTATTCACGGGCTTTGAAGTATGATGCTCAAGGGCAAAAAACCTGGGATATATGCCTAAAGGCACCAAACGGGTACCGCGGACTAGTTCCCTTTGAAGTTTGGTGGGCACAAGACAGCAGCATTCAGGTCTTGGCGCAAATAACCAAAGGCAGCATGCATGAAAAAGCAGATTTAATTCATTATCAGGTTTACCGTGATGGAAGTTTGAGTTTGAGTGGCCCTGAGAGTCCTGAAGAACTTCAAGCTTTTCCAAATCCGGGCATAAACTCACCCACAATTCAAGGCTTAACCTCTTCGCAAGCCTATAAAATTTATTCAAGCCAAGGACAATTGGTAGGCAGTGGAATGGCAGAACCCGGAATGCCCCTTGATGTTTCTGAAGATCTATCTCCAGGGTTTTACCTCATTGAAATTGGTGAAGAAAAAGGAAGAGCTCTGATTAAATGGGTAAAGCAATAAACATTTTTTAACTCTAGGCCTTTTCAGCCGACCCTTGGCTTTCAGGAAGCTTCATAAACCTCCGATTGCCTACTGCTATTTCCTTGGGTCCGAAGAAGGGAAAATACTCATTCTTGTATTTTTCCTCAATAATAAAGCGTCCTACATAGGCTCCTCCTGCCTTGCGGAGCTTTAGTTTAACTGTTTCATGCACAGAAAAATTCTGCCCGTCGTAATCCTCGGAAATCACCATGGTTCCCGGAGAGCCAGGCGATATTTTTATCCGCTTGCTTGCATAACTGCTAAGCCATTGCCCTGGCAAGGCATTGTACCCATTGGTTTCCATGTAGTGAAGGTACAAAATAAGGTTAGGGAAGGAAGATAAAGTTGATAGGTGGGGAAATTAAGGTTTTAAAGCTTAGCGGGGGACTTGGAAATAGGGCTGGGAGTGGGAATTGGGAGTGGGGAATTGGGCTCTGTTTGAAATTGCCGACTTGAACCCTCTCTAAACAATACCCCCACCAACAGCGAAAAGCAAATATCCTTTTGAGGTACTAGGAAATAGGGCTGGAGTGGGAATAGGGAATTGGGAGTGGGGAATTGGGCTCTGTTTGAAATTGCCCGGTAGTGTCCCGTTTTGTGTGTCTGTAGGGTTTTTCTGGTAAGCGTGAGCCTTGAAGGTTTTGTAATTCATTCCTTCGATAGCGTATTTATGTTCCCTTTACGTACCCTCTTGTTCGGATTTAGGGTCTTGGCTTTGGCCAAATAAAGCCAAAACCTCAGGCTTCTTTTGTCGGGAAACAGGAACCTCATGTCCTCCTTTGAGCATCAGTATTCCTCCTGAACCTTTGATGTATTTTGTGATTGACCGTATCTGAACCAAATGTGAATTATGAACCCGAAGAAACTGACCAGATGGGAGTTTTGACTCCACTTCCTTCAGGGTTTTAGATACCAGGTTCACAGAACCATCCGCTTTAAAAATACGGGTGTAATTGCTTTCACTTTGACAATGTAGAATGTCTTCATAATCAATCAATTCAATCCCATCAATAGAGCCAATAGCCAATTTGTCAAGCTGAAAACTCAATTCGGTTTCAACAGGGGGCTGAACCCTTTCCTTAACACGGTTTACGGCCCGAATCAAATCTTCCTCAATGATGGGTTTTAGCAAATAGTCATGTGCCCCAACTGAGAAAGCATCAAGGGCAAACTGATCATAGGCTGTAGTAAAAATTACGGCAGGCTTGGGCTCTGGAAGCTTTTCAAGAAGCTCAAAACCATTTAATCCTGGCATTTCAACATCCAGTAAGATGAGGTCAACCTGTTCTGATTTAATGAGTTTTAAGGCAAGTTCAGGTTTGCATTCGTAGCCCAAAATTTCAAGATCGGGGCAATTGGTCTTTAATAGGTGCAGGCTTACCTCACAGCTTTGGAGCTCGTCATCAATTACTAAGGTTCTCATAGGGCAAGGTTATCGTTACGCGGGTTCCTGAAGGCTTTCCGTTATCTCGCAAATCTTCAATGGTAAACCCAAAGTTTGATTTTCTAATTCGGCCCATAATCTTCAGCCGATTTTCTGTTATCGAGAGACCTTGGCTTTGGTGGGTCATTTTTCGCTGTTTGGTGGCAGCTTCCCTTCCGATGCCATCATCGGTGGCAACCAAAACCAAGGCATCTTCATTTTTCTCAATATGTATGATGATGTTTCCAGGTCGATTTATGTCTCGAAACCCATGCCAAATGGAGTTTTCAATAAAAGGCTGCAATACCATAGAGGGTATGGTAATGTCCTTTGGGTCTATTTCCTCGGCCAGAAACTTCTTAAAATTGATTTCCTGTTGAAACCTACTTCGTTCAAAATCAATGTATAACTCAATCAATTCCAATTCACTTTCTAGGGGCAAGAATTCTTTTCTAGAATGATTAAGGATGAGGCGAAGCAATTTCGAGAACTTAGCTAAATAACTAGAAGCCGTATTCACGTTTTCTTTTAAGATGTAAAACCGCACCGAGTTCAATGCGTTGAATAAAAAGTGCGGATTCATCTGCGACCTAAGGGCTTGCATTTGACTATTCTGTAATTCAAGTCGGAGTTCATTCTGTTTTCTCAACAAACGGAGTCGTTGCCAGAAAACCCCGGTTAAAACCACGATGATGAACAGAACAAAGCAAGCCTGAATCCATGTTTTTTGCCACCAAATCTTTTTAACCTCTAAGTGAACTACCCCTTGTTCAAGGGCACGTTCACCAGGGGCTATGGTTTTTACATTGAGTTTATATTTCCCTGGTTTCAAGCCCGTATATGCAAGCTTCATATCAGGTGATAAGGGCCTCCAGTCTTTATGAAGGCCTTCCAATTGGTAAAAGCTTTTCAAGGCCAAAGCATTTGGGTTATGCACCTTTAACTGCAATTGAAACCAGTTTTGTTCTGGCTCAATAACCAGCTTTCCTGTGCTTAAGCCCATAATTTCATTCTGCACCTTTAGTTGCTCAACCTCAACAGGACCAAATGATTTTCTTTGGATTTGCTCAACATGATCTAGACGGTACAGCCCGTGATAGCCCCCGGCCCAAAGCTCTTTCCCTTTTTTCCTTAGCCAGAGCATATTCTTAAATCCGTAAGCACTTGAGAAATATTGGCTTTCACCCGATTTTGAATGAATACTTAAACCGTTCTCCCTCAGCATATAAAGGAAGCCTTGGTGCCATGCGAAATCCACAAGTTTATCCGTCACTCCCGAGGCTTCCCAAACCTGTTTCAAATTAAACGTTCTGCCTAGGCTTATTGCCCCACCCTTAGACAGCCCAAGGGTAAGGCCCTCCTTATTCACCTCAATCTCATGAACAATCTCGGGTTGAATTTTAAGCGGCTGAAAAAGCTCCTCTATGGTGTAGGTTGTGGTTTTTCCATCAACATGATAGCCTATGTAATGCTCTGCAGTAAACCAAAGTGTATCTTGAAAAACGGAGATATCGCAAATCCAGCCGTTTTCGTTTGAAGGAATAAGCAGCTTGTATTCAGAGCTTACCAAGTTAACCTGCTCCAGTTGTCCGCGCTTGGTACCAAAGAATAGATTTCCACTGCTTGAATCTAAGTAGGCAACGGTGATTTCACTAGGCACTTTAAACGTTGAACCAAAAACAGGTACGGCATTTAAATCCCCCTTGCTGTACGTAAATACTTGAGATCTGGTTATAAAGGCCTTGTAGCCTTTGTACTCAAAAAATTCAATTCCCGAATTTGCCACCCGCTCTTCAGGCAAGACTCTAGAAACCCTTCTCCTATTGTCCTCAATAGAGTACACTTCATTTGTTTTGCTAAATAAACTGTACTCAAACCCAGAGCGGTTAGGCTGTACATCCATTATCGGGCTCGAGCTGGGGTACACCGTAATGTGCTCATTGACGGACTCAAGTTTGAATAAACCATTGCTGGTTGTGAAATACCAGTCTTTACCCACCTGCAAAATTCCCTCAACCTCCGGAACAATTGGTCGGCCATCCAAGCTCAACAATTGCTGAAATTGCTGTGTTTTCACATTAAAGAATTGCATCTGATATTGAGGTGGGCCAACAAGGATTAGTGAATCATTAAAATCACCAATCCTCCGAATGTTATTCCTAAGCCCAGTGAAAGGTTCACTCGGCATAAAAATAAACTTCTCGTATGCCCCTGTTTGATGATCTACTTTTAAAAGGCCACCTCCCCAGGTTGCCGCATATAAATGACCATCCTTTTCGAGAAGGTACCGCACCGCATTTTCCCTACTAGAATAGGGAAGGTCTGTTGTTTGATCTTCTGGGCCCAAAGGAAAATGACGAACAATCCTTTTTTCTACAAAGTCAAAGACATAAATCCCGTCAAGGGTGCCAATGTAAAGCTCAGAACCCGAGCTGTCTAACTGCACACTACTTGACAGTGCATTCACCCCTCGTTGGTTCCTGCTGGTTTCAACATTTAGCGGGTGCAGACTTAAGTCCTTTTCTTTTGGGTTAAACCCGATGAGCCCCTCAAGATGATTTTCAAACCAAAGGGTTCCATTATACTCGCCGAAAATTCTACTTACCCTAGAGCTCGGCAAATTATAGCTTGTGTCAGAACCCCTAAGCCCTATGGTAAATCGCTGCCAATCAGAGCTGTAATGCCCAAGGCCTGAATCAAAGTAGCCCAAGTAAATACCTGAGTCAGATGGATGAATACCGCTGATGTCGTTTGGGCTTACGCCTTGTTCGTTGACAATCGGCGAAAGCCTTTGAAAATTATAAACCCATAAGCCAGATGAGGATGCGATGTAAATGCTGGAATCATAAATACACATGTCTTTAACGACCCCAAGCCCCGCCCCTGCTACCTTGCTTACCTGCAAGTGAACTTGACTCTTACCCAAAAAGGGGAACAGCATAAGAAGGAAAAGTGCCTTTCGCATATGGCAAATGTGATAAAATCTAATTCTAAGGCAAGAACCAATGATTGAATGGCTGCTTTGACTGAGAGATCTGTATGATTAATTCCAATTACTCATTTAGACCTGCCAGTTACTCAAAGTAGGTAGCGACCGCTGTATTTAATTGCTTCATTCGTGTAAATTTTTACGCCATGAAGAAGCTCTGCACTATTTTCCTAACCATTACGTGCCTCTTGTCTTTAGGCCAAGATCCATGTACCTACCCAGGAGACAACGAACGATGGTCTACTAATTTTGTTGAACCTGGAGCAGGTGTAAACAACATATTTGTTAGTCTAACTGGAAACGATGGCTACATCTATTTTGGAGGATCTTATAGCAACTTTGGTGGCGACACTGAATATGATGTTGTGGTTAGATACGATGGAGAGCGTTACCTACAATTGGGTCAGGGCTTTCAGTGTCAGTCTTGCGGAACGGGTTCTGTTAGGGCGCTAGCAAAAGACAGCATTGGGAACATCTACATTGGCGGATTCTTTGATGCCGCCGTAAACTTTGACGGGTCCGTGGTTCCTTCTCACAACCTGGTTAAATGGAACATCCAAACTGAAACTTACGAGGCCATAGGCGCTGGTGCCGGAATCAACAATGTAAGAAGCTTATTCTTTAGAAACGACACCCTTTATGTAGGTGGTAGTTTTGATGAAGTTTACAACCTTACAGACACCATTACCGCAGAAGGAATAGCTCTGTACGATTTTAATGCAGGCTTATGGAGCGCCATGCCTAATGGCCCTGATTTTGTAAACGGAACTGTTGACATCAGAGACATTAAGGAGGCGAGAGATGGTAAGATTATGGTATCGGGCTTCTTTAATAAAGTTGATACCTTGAGTGGTAGCGGAGTTGCTAGATGGAATCCGCATACAGGTTGGGACAATTTTGGAGGCGGACCTATTCAAACCTCTTCCTCAGGACCCTTTCCAGCAAATGTTTACGCCATTGAGCCCATTCCCAATACCGATTTAGTTTACGCGGTAGGAAGCTTTGGAGAATACTCAGGATCAGCATCAACCTTAGATAAAAGAGGCTTCGGCTATTGGGATGGCAACGCATGGGTACTACGATCAGGCTTCGGTAAACCTTCTGGCTTTTCTGGATGGAACTTTAACGACTTACTGTATGTTCCTGAGGATAGCTCGCTTTACATCGGCGGAAGCTTTAAAAAATATACCACGCAATACACTCAAAACCTGCCAGTTGGTGACAGAATTGCCAAGCTTCACATTCCTACCAATACCCTAACTGAAGTGGGCGGAGGAACCAAGATTAATGATGTTCGCTCCATCTCATATTGGAACAACAAACTGGTGATTATTGGTGCAAGCGCTGTTGAAGAAGACAGCTTGGGTGTTATCAATATGGCAACCTTTGATGGTCAGACCTGGGACAATATGGGGAATGGCCTTTCTGGTGGAAACGTGAAGAGCTTAAATGTTTTTGGGGATCGAGTTTACCTAATGGGTGATCTGAATAAAATTGACGGACTAGAAGCGCCAAACCTAGTTAGGTGGGAAGACGCTAACGGCTGGACCTTCCTAGACTATAACATTCAAGGAGCTGCTGCTTCTAACTACGCTAAAGTGGTGAACACCGTTGAGGAAATTGGAGATAAGCTGTGGATTGGCGGACAGTTTGCTAGCATAGACACCTTTACAACCAACAGTTTAGCCAATGTGGATATGCTAACTGGCGAGATTACCACATTTGGCGCAGGAGTTGCTGGTGTAGCACCAAGAGTAGATGAGATTATTGAGTTTCAGAATGAGGTTTTTATAGCAGGTAGATTTACATCGGTTGATGGGGTGCCAACAGTTAACGTAGCCAAGTACGGAAACGGAACTTGGAGCTCCATTGGAGACTTTTCTGGGGAGGTTTATGCCTTTGAAAACCAAGGAGACTCCCTGCTCTTTATTGGTGGAGTTTTCAACTCTGTTGACGGAGACAATAGCCTAAAACGGCTGGTGGTATACAATGGTGATTCTGTTTACAACCTAGCCGGAGGAATCTCAAGCGGAACGGTTAGAGACATTGTTACAGATGCAAACGGGATCCTTCATATTGGAGGCTCAATTAGCAACCCTAAACAGTCTGATGGCTCATACCTAAACGGCTACTTTGAGATTGTTCAATACTATAACGGAAGGTATATGGACACCATGGGGCTAGACCTCAACTCTGCGGTGTATTGCATGGCTGCCGATGCTGATGGCAGGGTATACTTTGGTGGCGAATTTGCTTCTTTTGACCCTAGCATTGAGCTCAACAAAATGGGTGTTTGGCATCCTCAAATGGGGGTATCAACCTTGGGAACTGGCGTTACAAATAAGAGGTCGGGCATTTCTGTCATAGGCATGGGTATTACTACAGATGGAGCGCTTTTCTTAGGAGGAGATATGCGACGAGTTGGAATTAATCAATCGGCTGGCATTGCTCGGTACCAGATTGAAGATTCGGTTATTCTTGCTCCTGTTTTCGCTTTCGCGGATAGCATACAAGGCTGTGATTCCGCTGTGGTTTTCTCCGGAATTACAGGGTCTGCGGTTAATTGGAGCAATGGTGAAACCGGTGAAACAACCACCGTTTATCAATCGGGATGGCTCCACGCTCAAACCACAACCTCATGGGGCTGCTTTGTAGAAGATTCAGTTTATGTGACCCTATTTGCTTCTCCTGATTTCTCACACCTCCCAGACACGGTACAGGCTTGCGCCGATTCCCTCCTTTTATCTGCCCCGGCAGGATATGTGACGTACAATTGGACCAATGGTGATAGCACCCAAACAACAAAGCTCGACACTGGGCTTCACGAGGTTAACTTTTTGGCCATAGGTTCTAATGGTTGCAGCAACAGTCATACCTATTACGTGTTTGTAGATCCATTCCCGATGGTAGATCTAGGTCAGGATACCGGCTTCTGTGGAGAAGGCTTAATTGGGACTTCTATTTCTGCAAATAGCTACTTGTGGAATACGGGCGATACCAATCAATTCCTTGCCGTTGACTCTGCCGGAGTTTATGTGCTAACCTCTTTTAACGCTTTGGGCTGCAGCACTATGGATAGCGTTGAGGTGGAAATTTACAATGATCCGATTGCGAACATCCCCGATACAGTTCAGGCTTGTGCCCCGCTAACACTAGATGCAGGGGCAGAGTTTGTGGGCTACTACTGGAACACGAACGATACCACCCAGACCATCACTTTGGGTCCAGGAACTTACAATCTGCAGCTTTCTGTAATTGATACCAATGGCTGCAGCAATACACAGATGATTTATGCTCAGGTAGATACCCTGCCAGAAATCCATTTTGTAGGAGGAGACTCTCTTTGTGGACCAGGAAACTTAGGTCTTTATAAGGCTTACGCCGATGTACTTTGGAGTACCGGAGACAGCTCACAAACCATCCTAGTTCATCAAACGGGCTGGTACACGGCTACCGTAATCAATGATAAGGGCTGTACATCAACTGACTCTGTTTTCCGAACTGTGCTTACTCCAAACAATACGATGTTTAATCAGGATACGATACTGGCTTGTGATAGCTTAATCCTGTCAGTTTTGCCTGGTTTTAACAACCTTACCTGGAGTACAGGAGACACCACTCAAAGCATTTTGGTTGCCACATCTAATAGCTACTACATCACCGGCACTGATGCAAACGGTTGCTCTGTTTCAGATGAGGTTTATGTGTTGATCAATGCCTTAAGCCCCAATTCAAGCTTTACGCATTTCATCGACATGGACAGCACAAGCCAGGTGAACTTCGTAGCCGATAGCTCTACCGGAATGAGTACGTATTACTGGAACTTTGGAGATGGAAGCCAAGATTCAGGAAGAACCGTTTCTCACGTGTTCACCCAAAACGGAAGCTTTACCATTGTATTGGTTGTTTTGAATGAATGTGGAGCCGATTCAAGCGCTCAGACCCTAACCATCTCTGGTATTGGGATTGAGGAAATCAGTTTGGGAGGGTTTAACTACTACCCCAACCCTAGCAACGGAGTTTTAGAAATAGAATCCACCACCAAGGGGGTTTTAAGCATTTTGACCATCTCAGGTCAGTTGGTACACCAAGAACATTTAACCAGCTCTAAAACCACCATAGACGGAACCCGCTTTCCTTCGGGCATGTACTTGTTGAGGCTGGAACAGGAAAATGGAAGGGTAAGGCACGAAAAATGGGTCAAACGGTAAATCCTCAAAATGGACCTGCTGGCTCTTCAAAGGTCATTTATGTGGAGTGAATAAGGCTTGAATGGCCTTGAAACAGTCTACTTTTAAAACGGAAGCAAAAGGGGGAGCTTACACTTCTCTTCCAGTTTACCTTTATATTTTTCTCCGATTCTTTACCAAAATTGTACTGATCTGCATAATCTTGGTCGTAATCTAAATTCATCCCCCTGAAGATGATTTCTACTTGAATTGAAGTTTTGATATTTTTCATAACCTTTTAGCTCCCACCCCTTAAGACCTCATAAAGGGGCATGTTGATGTAATAGTTTGATTTGCCATGCTTGATTTTTTCTAGAAGCCCCATTCCAGCCAACTTCTCAAGGTATTTCCAGGCGGTTGCTCTGGTGACCTGAAGCTCTTTCATCAAAAAACTGACCTTGGTATATGGGTGCTTGAACAGGCTGTTAATAAGGTCTTGGCTATACATTTTCGATTCTTCAGATCTAATTCTGTTTTTATAGACCATCATTAGTTTTTTAATTTCCTTAATGGTTTTAATGGTATCTAAAGAAGTAAGCTCTACGGCCTCTAACATGTAAACAATCCAAGCTTCCCAATTTCCTGTTTCTCTCACTGCTTGTAACAGGCGATAATAGTCGGCTCTATACTGAATGATATACTTACTCAAGTATAAAATGGGCAGACTTAATAGCCCTTCTTTGATCAAATACAGGATGTTTAAGATTCTTCCGGTCCTTCCATTGCCATCGTAAAAGGGGTGAATGCTTTCGAATTGGTGGTGGATTAGGGCCATTTTAACCAATGGATCTACCCCGTAATGGTCTGAATCATTGATAAATTGCTCAAGATTTTTGAGCAGGTCTTGAATGTCATCATAATGTTGTGGTGGCGTGTAAACAACTTCTCCGGTTAGGTCGTTTTTCAACTCGGTTCCCGGCAATTTGCGGATTCCAGCCGTATTGTCTTCAATGATTGCTTGCACCTCTGCAATTAGGCTAACCTGAATAAAGCCCTTGTCCTTAACCTCATTGAATGCAAACTTCAATGCATCCGCGTAAGCGTGAACTTCTTTCGCTGCCGCCGATGAAAACTTAAGCTCCAACTGGCTGCTTTTGTATAGCTCATCATGGGTAGTAACAATATTTTCAACGGCAGAGCTGTCCTTTGCTTCCTGCAAACTCAGGGTGTCAATTAGGATTTGCTCATTCGGAATAGTACTCGCTACACCTTTAAGCTCAGCCAAAGCGGCCCGCGCCTTGGTTAAAGCTTTTAGGATAGCCTTGGTTTCTAAATCATCCGGCAATATGGAGGGAGGAAGCGTGTTCATCTGTATAAAAATATTAAAAATTTATACACGTTTCCCCGTACGTGTATAAAAAATCCGATTTCTTATACGCGTTCTCTTTCATGTGTACAATTTTCTCGATTATTTATTCATTAAACCCAACTCTGCTTTCCGTTTGCTCCTCCTCTTGGGCTCAAACCATCCCGGACCTCCGGGGCTGATTAACAGTCAGCAACACTCACCCTTTTCATAGGGCTTAACTTGCCATTAGGGACAAACGTAGGGTCACACAAGCGTTCAATAAGCTTTCTGCTTTTTTGCTTTTTGATAAATCGCTCTAGTTTCAGGGCCTCAGTTCGATTCTCGACTAAAAAAACCGCTCGAATAACCCAATTAGAATATCGACTGGTAAATTTTCCAGGTAGCCCGGCGTTGTGTTGAATTAACCTCTTCCAAGGGTTGGTACTCTCACCAACGTAATAAATATTCGAACTCTCTGAGTAAAGAATGTAGATGTAGTGCATAGCGAGGTGGTTCATTAAAGATTGGAGGTCAAAAAATAAATACTTCTGCACCAAAGTCCAAAGGGTTAACAAAAAAAAGACAGCGCTAGGCTGTCTTTCTGGTTTTGCTCCTCCTCTTGGGCTCGAACCATCCCGGACCGCCGGGGCTGATTAACCGTCAGAAACACCTAATGGTTTCAATAATTCAGCTATACCAATGTGAATCACTGGTTGCTGGGAATGAATGAAAACAAAAAAAGCAACCCCCTGGGCTGCTTTTTCCATTTATGCTCCTCCTCTTGGGCTCGAACCATCCCGGACCTCCGGGGCTGATTAACAGTCAAAAGGCCTAATGGTTTCAATAGTTCAGCCATAGCAATGTGAATCACTGGTCACTGGGAATGAATGAAAACAAAAAAAGCAACCCACTGGGCTGCTTTTTCCATTTATGCTCCTCCTCTTGGGCTCGAACCAAGGACCCTCTGATTAACAGTCATAAATTGGCGGCAAATCAAACAGGAACAAAACAGCCAGTATTGCAGGACAGAAAAGATAACACCCTGAAAAATAGTCGCTTTGTTTTTGTTTTAATACATGGTTATTTTGTGATGTTTGCCTAGTTTTGTGTTACAATTGTGTTACAATGAACCAAAGCCAGATTTGAACATTATGAAAAAAGCTGAAGCCTCTTTTTATTTAGACCGTTTGCGACCCAAGGAAGACGGAACCTGTTCCTTAAAAGTCAAAGTGACCCACAATCGAAAGCGCAAGTACATTTCAACTGGGCTTGATTATTCTGAACAAGAGTTTGAAAAAGTGTTTTTTCGGCAGGAAGGGCAAAGGCTTACCAAGGCCCAAAAGAAAAAAAAGAAAACGGCTGATGAATTTTTGTCAAAAGCGAAGGCAGTAATTGACAAGCTGAAGATATTTACGTTCACGTCTTTTGAAGAAGTCTACTTTGAAAACAGGAAAATTGAAGGAAGCGTTCTTTCTGCTTTTGAGGATTACATTAAAGGCCTCAGGAAAGAAAATCGCATTGGTACGGCTGTAACCTACGAATGTGCCAAAGGAAGCCTAGAGAAGTTCAATAGCAATAAAGATTTTGAATTTGCTGAGGTTACCCCAAGATTTCTGGAACGCTATGAAAAATGGATGTTGGACAACGGTAAAAGCAAAACAACCGTTGGCATTTATTTAAGAAGCCTGAGGACCCTTTTCAATACTCAGAGCCTAGACAAAAGCCTTTATCCGTTTGGGGATAGCAAAGGAAAATATTCTATTCCAGTAGGAAGAAACATAAAAAAGGCCTTGACCGTTGAGGAAGTAGCAAGGATTTATAATTACAAGCCGACCCCAAACACAACGAAAGAAATGGCAAGGGATTACTGGATTTTCCTTTACCTGTGTAACGGAATGAACGTCAAAGATTTCTGTTTGCTTAAATGGGAAAATATCGAAGGCGAAACCCTTACTTACCAAAGGGCCAAAACCAAAAGGAAAAAACGGGATGAAAAACCAATTTTCATTGACCTGAAGCCCGAAGCCCTCGAAATAATCAAGAAATGGGGCCAGCCAAACCTTGACAGGAAAGCTTTTATTTTTCCCCACCTCAACAACATTGACGACCCTGATAGGCAAAGGGCCATTTACCAGCAATTGACAAAGACGATTAACAAATACATGAGGCAAATCGGTAGTGAAGTCGGAATAAATAAAAACGTCACCACCTACTACGCTAGGCATAGTTTTGCTACGGTTTTAAAGCGGTCAGGAGCCTCAATCGAAATGATTAGTGAGCTTTTAGGACATAGCTCTGTAAACGTAACAGACAGCTACCTAGACGGCTTTGAACGTGAGCAAGTAAGGCAAGCGACCCAAGCGATTACCTCTAATTTTACCAAGGGAGCATGAAGGACTATGAAACGAGCACCCAGTATGAGGAAAGCATAAGAAGGGAGCCAACCAAGGCAGAAATTGAAAGCATAAATTCAAATCGTGAAAGGCTAGGTCTACCAAGTTTTGAGGAAGGAAAGGAAGGCTCCATAATTCCAGAGCCCAAGGGTTTACCAGAAGCCTTGGAAAGAATTGAGAAGCTTTGGGCTCGAAAATGGTTTGAATCGCTAAAAAGGCGCTTTGAAAAGAGGGTAAACAAGGGGGCTGATTTAGGCGTAATCCGTGAGGAAATTGAATCTATTGAATCAGAAATCAATAAGGCAAAGGAGGCTGTAAAATTGCAAGTAGCTTTATCTCAAAGCCCTGTTTCAAGCCATAGGAGCCAACAAAGCCAGAAAGTCACCCCACAGAAGCAAATTTCAGACCTTTCTAAATTCATGGTTAAGGTGGAATATTTACGGTATGAAAATGGGTTTTATGAATACAGCCCTGAGGACCATAAAGAATTGACCGAGTACAGGTTTTCCTATTTACTCAATCAGGCCTCCTTTGGCTCCCACCTTTCAAGGGCCATAGGAACCTATGTTTACTACTTGGCATGGCTGAAAAACAAACTGCCTACTCAAAAAATTGACTGTGATGAAGACGGCCTTATTACACCCGATTTCAAAAACACATTCAATAAGGTTGATTCAAAGGAGGTGTACGACCATTTTAAGGAGGGCTTGGTAATGAAAAACTTGCTTTCTGAGGAAACCCTGCTCAAGTACCTCAAGGCTGCTTTTGAGGAGCAAGCCCCCCCAAAAGTGAAGTTTCAGTTTACGGACATTGAAAGCAGAAAAAAACTCATTCACGTTTTCTATTTATTCTACAAGGATAAGTCAGGCAAGCCGCATGGTAAAAAAGATATTTATGTGGGCCTGTTATGCGACTACTTTGAAGGATTTATAACTAGTACGGTATCTAGTAATTTTAGTAAGGGAGGCTACTAAACCCATACTATTTTTAAGAATACATTACTAGTCTTACTAAGCTGTTTTTCACAGGTTTGTAACCCCTTAAAGTTGCAAAAGAAATCATTTATATCTTTTGCAATGAAGGAAGAATTAACACTAGAAAAATTGCCTCAGGCAATAAAATTCCTTACCTCTGAGGTGAGCGACCTGAAGCGAATTTTAATCGAATCGAAGCCTGAAAGCAATCAGGAAAAGGATGAGAAATTATGGACCGTTTCACAGGCAGCCGAATTTCTTGACCTGTCGGTGCCCACGATTTACACCAAGGTAAGCAGGGGCCAGATACCCTACATGAAACGGGGCAAACGGCTGTATTTTTCAAGCACCGAGTTATTAGACTACCTCAAAGAAGGCAGGCCTATAAAAGAGGACGTTGGGGAAAAGGTTGACAGGTTTTTGTCGAACAAGAAAAAAGGGCTGAAGTAATGAAGAATACTACAAACAGCCCTTTATTTAAAAGTCAGGGTAAATCTAATGGTTTTCGGTCCCAGATAGAAACCATATTTCACTACCTCAAAGAAAATGTTGCAACGGCTTCAATGGTTGAGGCGGCAACTGGGATTCCTCAGAAGAATATCACCCGTTACAAAAGGGACCTTGAAAAGCAAGGTAGGCTCTGGGAGGTAGAAAAAAAGCTTTGCAGAAAGACAGGCCATAGGGCTTGGTACTTAACCTGCGACTACTCAAAGGCTCCATTTCAACAACCAACCCTTTTCCAGAATGAAGCATAAGCGATACCAAAAGCCTAGCAGCTTGAAGGCATTGGAAAAGCTTGCGTTTGAAAGGCTGAAAGAGAAATACCCAACCATACCTGAATATGCCATACCTAAGAAGGTTTATACCGAAAAGACGGCCAACGGCCTTACTAAGGCGGTTTGCGATTGTATTGAGCTTCATGGCTACCAAGCCGAACGAATAAACTCAACGGGCCAGCAAATAAACGTCAACGGGAAATCAAGGTGGATAAAAGGAAGCAGCACAAATGGCACGGCTGATATTTCAAGCACCATTGCAGGCCGTTCTGTAAAGCTAGAAATCAAATGCAGGTACACGGGTGACCATTACCAAAGCAAGGACCAGAAGAACTACCAAAAGAGCGTAGAAAAGGCAGGAGGCGTGTACCTAGTGGTCCGTGACTTTGATTCATTTTATTCATGGTTCAAAACCTTTGTCGAATGAGTAGTCAGGTCAAGTATTTCAATTTTCCTATTCAACTATTGGAGGGATTCCTTGAAGATTCAAAAAGCTGTTTGGAAAACATTATATCTTATTCCGTTTGCTACCATGCCTTTTTCACCTATGAGGTTTCAGAGGTAGACGAACACAACGAATACGAACCAGACCCAAGCGATGAAAGCAAGCTGAATGATTACCGAATAAAGGCGGCTATGAGGTTTTATCATATCAATATTGACGGCTATTCATATTTAAAAGAAACAGGGCTTGTTTTGCTTGATTCGGTCCCCAAGGATTCACCAAAAACGGGTTTGAATGTTTCAATTTTCTGGGACTATTTCAACAACCACAAAACCGAGTTTGAAAAGGCTGTATTGCTTTGCCATTTGGCCCTGAAATCAATTGTGATGAATAGGAAGTATGCCAAAACCCAAAACCTTTTCATGTGGTCCCGAATGAATGGAAACACGAAATCCATTAAATCCATTGACAGCCTTGATTCATTGCTTCATAAATACACCAAGCCCTATCAACGTCAAAAAATCATTGACAGCCTAAGGCTTGAATGGGGCCTTTCTTATTACGGTGAAAGGTCTAGAGGTTTCTACTTTTCCTATCAGCTAGATTTCAAAGACCTTGCATTGGCGGCTGAAAAGAAGAAGAAAAGCAGAAGGCTTGAAAACATGAAAAAGGAGCAAAGGGAAATAGCGGCTGAGGTAAGAAAGGGGCTCAATTCAAAAACTGATTGATTCTAAATTCAAAACTGTTTCAATTCTAAATGTTGACCTATAATAAGATAGTATAGTAAGACATTAAAAAAAGGTCCTTTAATAAGATACTATAATCGTGAATTGAAATTTTCGAGGCCGAGTATTGACCTATAATAAAGGCAGGGACCTTAAATAAATGCTGAAAAGAACAAATATTTACAGACCATGAAAGGACATACGAACAACCCAAACGGGCGGCCAAAGGGAACACCGAACAAGGTGACAACTGAAATCCGTGAAAGGTTCACGGCTTTGGTTGAGGATAATCTTGACCAGCTTAATGAGGACCTGAAGGAGCTGGACCCACCTCAACGGGTAAAAGCAATTCTGGACTTGGCAAAATTTGTGATTCCAGTCATGAAGGCCCAAGTATTTAAGGACGTGACCGAGGGGCCACCTAAAACTATTGAAGTGCGGTTTGTAGAGCCTGATGAAAATTTATTGCCATGAGTTACCAAATCCGAAGCCTAAGGGACATACTTGACCTTATTGATTCAGAGCCAAGAGTAAGCCCTGAACACTTGAAATCAATTTTTGAGGCCTTACCTCAACCGATGTTTATTGATTCAGGAAAACCGAAATCCGAAATCAAGGAAGAACTGAAGGGGTTTATTGAGAAACACGGGGCCGATATTTCAGGAAATTCTGTACTGCCAATTTTTTTTGATTAGGCAGGCTAAGAGCTGTTTTGTGTTACAAACGTGTTACAACGGCCAAAAAAAATAGGCCCCTCATTCCTGAAAGGCCTATTCCTGTTGCTCCTCCTCTTGGGCTCGAACCAAGGACCCTCTGATTAACAGTCAGATGCTCTAACCAACTGAGCTAAGGAGGAATATTTTTGTTTTAACGTCTTGCTATGACTATGTTTTTTTCCTCTTGGACTCGAACCATCCCGGATGTCCGGGGCTGATTAACAGTCAGATGCTCTAACCAACTGAGCTAAGGAGGAATATTTTTGTTTTAACGTCTTGCTCTGACCTCTTTCCTGAAACTCCTTTCTGAAAAGCGGTTGCAAATATAATGTGTTTTCCGATTTACAAGCAATATCTTTGGAGCAAAATTTTAAATATTTCTCATGAGCTTATTAGTTGTTGGTACTGTAGCCTTTGATGCCATTGAAACGCCTTTCGGAAAAACCGATAAAATCATCGGAGGAGCAGCGTCTTATATATCCCTGGCTGCCTCCTATTTTCACAGAAATCTAAACCTTGTCTCTGTGGTTGGAGATGATTTTCCGAATGAATTCATTTCTGAATTGAACCAAAGAGGGGTGAATACTGACGGACTCCAAGTGAAAGCTGGCGAGAAAAGCTTTTTCTGGTCGGGGAAGTATCACAACGACATGAATACCCGTGACACCTTAGATACCCAGCTGAATGTGTTGGAAAGCTTTGACCCAATTTTGCCAGAAGCCTATAAAAACTGCGATTTCCTAATGCTTGGAAACCTTAGTCCGGCCGTACAAAAAAGGGTGATAGACCAGCTTCCGAAAAGGCCGAAGCTCATCGCTCTTGATACCATGAACTTCTGGATGGAAAAAACCTTCATCAACGATTTGAAAGATGTGCTTAAGGAAGTGGATGTTTTAACCATTAACGACGAAGAAGCAAGAATTCTCTCTCACGAATACTCGTTGGTGAAAGCCGCCCGCGATATTCTGCAGATGGGTCCGAAGTATTTGGTGATTAAGAAAGGTGAACATGGGGCCTTATTGTTCCATGAAAATGACGTTTTCTTTGCTCCGGCACTCCCCCTTGAAGAGGTTTTTGACCCTACCGGAGCTGGAGATTCTTTCGCAGGTGGTTTTATGGGTTACCTGGCTCAGAGCAGAGATGTTTCTTTTGAAAACATGAAAAGGGCTGTAATTCACGGCTCAGCTATGGCCTCTTTTTGCGTAGAAAAGTTTGGAACCGAGCGCTTGATGAGCCTTAGCGATGAAGATGTTCAAAAACGAATGGAGGAGTTCATCAACCTTACCGCCTTTGACATAGAGCTTTCCTAAAAAGAATAAATCAACTTCTGTAAGACTCGATAGGTTAAGGGGTTTATGGGCACCACTGGAGCCCGATCGTAACTCACATCCCCTTGTAGACTAAAGGCGAGTCTTTCACTCAATGGAAACTGAATACGAGCCTGGGCACTTAGCCTGGGCTTTGTTATTTCTGCATCAGGCCGGGTTTGCAAGAATACAGCCGTGGAGAGACGGGTTCCATTCTTGGTGGTCAAGCTATAGCGGATGTAGTTGTTCCACTTAATCCTTAAAACCTCCCTCATTCCTGTTTCAGCAAGCGCCCAGTTTTCATATTCAAGAAAAAAACCACTTCCCATTTGAAACAAGCTTGTATCGTTTTTATGCAAATACCGAATATTCCCACCTCCAAGGAATCGTTCTTTCAGCCCTCTTACATTATCGTACTGGGCCTGTACATAATACTCCATTCCGAAAGCCCTTTCTGGTAAAGGTTGTCTTCGAAACTGGGCATGGCCTCCGTTGAAAAGGTTTTGGTTGTTTGCTCGGGCCCAAGAAAATCGTTGGGTATAAAGCCATAAACTCTTCTCATCAATCCTTTGTAGGTCAACCTCATTTCCAGCCTGAAAAAAACTGCTAACGTCTTGTCTTAACATGAAGTCTAGGCTAACCCGCCCTGAGACAATTTTTCCCTTTTCGGGAATACCTTGGTTTAAATCTGGATGAAGTATCTGGGCTTCAGCCACAATTAAACTCCCTGTAAACAAAAGGATTAGAAGGGCCTTGGTTCTTAAAACTTGATATCCATCAAGGGTCGGAATGATATTTGTCAAAATCATGTACGGCGAATAATTCTTGAATTCTTGGCCGCAAATGTATGATTTGGAGCCGAGCAGATATGGACGGTACAAGTAGAAATAAGGAAAACACAAGCACCACTTGGTTTGGTCATTGGGAAGCTGACTTCGGAAAGGAGGTTGAGTTTTTCAGTGAGGGCTTTCGGCAAATTCTAAAATGGGAGACAAAAGAGGCCGTTCAACCCATGGGCACCTGGGCAAGTTTTTTTCACCCAGAAGACCTCAAGGGGCTTATGGCCTTGTATCAAAAACACCTTGAAACCAACGGAAAGGTGCCCTACAATATGGTGGTTCGAAATGAATCTAAAAATGGCGACCCCGTTCAACTTGCGGTTCAAGGTAAAATCACTGAATTCTCAAAAGAGGGTAAACCCCAAAAAGTTTCAGTTTCCATATTTCACCTAAAGGGGCATGAAGGAGTACAAACCCCAAAGCCTATGCTTTCCAATATTATGAAGGCCATAAGTGCTGGTGAATGGTGGTTTGTAGAAGAGTCTGACCGATTCTACCCCTCCGATGCATTTTGGTCTTTGCTGGGCCAGACTCCTGAACATGACGTGCTTCCTTTTCAAGACTTCTTAACCCAATTCATCCATTCAGAAGACCAAGATTCCTTATCAAATGCTATTTATCGACACCTTGAAGATCAAACCCCTTTGTACAAAGATGTTAGAGTAAAGCGTGCTGATGGGAATTATAAATGGTTCCGCTTTAGCGGGAAAATGGATCCAGGTTATACCGGCTCTAAAAAGGTTTTCGGCATTGTTCAAAACATTGACTCTCAGAAAAAAGTTCAAGAAGAGCTTGGGTTTAACCTAAAACTTTTCCGCGAAAGCGCCCAGCTTGCTAAGGTAGGAGGATGGGCTCTTATGTCTGATGATAAAGGCCTTTTATGGTCAGAATCTATGTATGAAATCTTTGAAAAAAGACATGGTGAACAGCCAGACTTTCATGAAATGGTCTGTTATTTTAAACCGCATGATCAAAAGGCTTTTCTTCACAAGGTTGACCGGGCCCTCCTGCAAGGGCTTTCCTTTTCATTTGAAGCCCCTATTATAACCGAAAGAGGAAACCAGAAATGGATTAGGAGCATTGGAAGGGTTGACCGTGAGCGGGGAGAAATCAAAGGTCTTCTGGGGGCCTTCCAAGACATTACCCAAGAAAAAGAACAGGCCATTGAACTTAGTTCTTATGCTGACCGACAAAAAATAGCCTCTAGGGCGGCTAGCTTCGGGGTTTGGGAGTGGAACCTAAGAAAAGATGAGCTCATCTGGGACTCAGAATCTTATGAGATTTTTGGTGTTCAGCCAGGAGAGCTCAAGCCTACTTATAGGTATTGGATTAGACAGGTAGTTGAAGAAGACCGCCCCAAACTAATTTCCTGCCTGAAATCTGCCAAGGCTGGAACCATAGAGTTCCGAGAAGAAATAGACATCCTCACCCTATCCAAGGAACGAAAAAGTGTAGAGATTTCTGGCCTAAGCCGAAGAAACGAAAGAGGGGAAGTGCTTCAAATCACAGGGGTAATTCGAGATATATCCCTCCAAAAACAAAGAGAAAAGGCCCTTATTCTTTCCGAAGAAAAATTTAGAGCCTCCTTTGAATCTTCTGGGCTTGGCATGATTCTTATCGATTCTAAAAACCGAATCGTTAACGCCAATGATAGCCTATGTGCTATGCTGCATGACCGAGGATTAAGCGGGCAGTTGATTACTAATTTCATCCATACCGATGATCAGTCCGTTTTTAAAGAGGAATTACTAGAAATCCTTCAAGGAAAGCGTCAAAAAGCCAATCTTGAGATTCGGTTTTCACACAACGGACAGGTTTCGATGTGGGGCAACCTTTCTATGTCTGCGGTAGGTGCTGAGAACAATGAAGACAGTCTGATTTTAATCCAAATTCAGAACATTACCTCACGAAAACACCTAGAGCTCGACCTCAAAGAAAAAAACCAAAAACTAAAACATACCGCCGATCGACTGAGCCATCAAAACTCTCAGTTAGAAGACTTTAATCACATCGTATCCCATAATTTCAGGGCCCCATTGGCCAACCTTAACGCGCTTTTAGACTTTGTTGAAGAAGCAGAGTCTGAACAAGAAAAAGAAGAGCTACTTGACCGATTAAAAACCACTCTTTCTAAACTGAATGAAACCTTTGACGATTTAGTAGAAGTGGTGCGGATTAAGCGGAACAAAGACGTTCCGAAAACACAAATCAGGTTTTTTGATGTTTTAAGTAAGGTGAGGGAATTGCTGCAGTTCAGAGCTCAAAGCTTGAATGCAGAAATTCATTGCAATTTTGAGGTGGAGGAAATTTACTATCCTAAAATCTACCTTGAGAGCATTTTCTTAAACCTACTAAGCAATGCCCTAAACTTTGCCGGAAAAGACCGGAGGCTAATCATCAAAATTAGAACCTATAAAAGTCAAGGCTGCACCATGTTGTCTTTTGAAGACAATGGGGTTGGAATGGACCTAGAGAAACACGGGTACCGGTTGTTTAAACTGAACAAATCATTGCATAATAAGCCTGATTCAAAAGGCGTTGGGCTATTCATGACCAAAACACATATAGAATCTCAAGGCGGAGAAATTTCTGCCAAAAGTGAAGTAAACAAAGGAACTACTTTCCTTGTAAATTTTGATAAGTTTGAAAATGAAGGAGTTGAAGGGAAGAAAAAACCTAGTCGTCTGGTTGGTTGACGATGATGATATATTTAGATATACCGCAGAACGAATACTTAAAAAAGGAGGCTTAAAAAACATAATGGGGTATGAATGCGCAGAATCAGCCCTTGAAGACCTGAAGAAAAATCATTCTCCTGATATTATTTTGCTAGATATCAATATGCCCGCTATGGACGGGTGGGAATTTTTAGAAGCTTATGCCCAAGGGATGCCGAAATTTCAATGGCAATGCCGTATTTTCGTCGTCAGTTCATCGGTGTATGAACCTGATCAAGCCAAAGCAAGTTCACACCCTTACGTAAGTGATTATTTATGCAAACCTCTTTCCGTAAACCACGTAGAAGAAATTCTTGGTGTATTGCAGCTTTCCTAGGCATTGGCTTATTTTTCCTCGCACTTAGTCCGCATAAGTTTTATGTAAGCCTCTTTGAAATTAACCAAGGAGAAGAAAGCTTAGAAATCACTCTAAAGACCTTTGTAGATGACCTAGAAATGGCTTTGGGTGAAAAACTTGAAGCCTCCAGCTTCGATTCTCTGCATGAAAAATACCTTTTAAATCATTTTAGCCTACGGGTTAATGGCCAACCCTTGCAGGTCTCATTCCTCGGTTCAGAAATGGATGAGAATGACCTAATGGTTCGTTGGACCTATATAGAAGTTCCCTTTCGGGGAAGAGTGAATAGCCTTGAGGTTGAAACCAATTACCTTACCGATGTGCTCCCTGATCAGGTTAATATCATTCAATTCAAAGCGGATTCTGAATGTGCCTTTTCAGATATGCTGACCAAAGACAAAATCCTAAAAAAATTTAACTGCCCATGACCTCTGGTGCCGGACTTTATTTTGAGCTAGGCCTAAAGCACTTAACTGATCTTGGAGCCTATGATCACATGTTGTTCTTATTGGCCTTGGTTGCCCCTTATCGGCTAAAGGATTGGAAAAAATTAATCGTATTAGCTACGGCGTTCACCTTGGGGCATTCTCTTACCCTGGCCCTGGCCGCCTTAAAAATCATTCCGGTTCAAACCCAATGGATTGAATTTTTCATCCCGGTTAGCATATTGATTTCGGCCCTAGCCGCCTTATTCATAAAGCCCGGAGGGAAACCCACCTTTCATTATGTCTTGGCCTTGGTTTTTGGTTTGATTCACGGAATGGGCTTTTCAAGTTTCTTTGCGGCCCTCCTCGGAAAAGCCAGCAACGTTGTGTCCCCATTGCTCTTTTTCAATCTCGGAATTGAACTTGGTCAAATTCTTGTCATTCTACTTATATTCGGCCTTTATTTTCTGGCCCATAAATTGTTTTCAGTGCAGCATAGGCACTGGACCCTCTTTGTATCTGGGGCGGCTACGGGCTTAGCTCTGGTTATGAGCCTTGAGAATTACCCTTTATAACCTATTTACCTATGAAAAAACTAAGCTTTCTGTTTCTACTCCTTCTTGCCTTTGGCATGGTAGAAGCTCAAGAAAACATCAACAAAAACCCTTTCCGTCAACTGGGCCAAGAGTTGCCCACGCCAAATAGTTTCCGCACGGCTTCCGGAGCTCCAGGGCATGAATACTATCAGCAAAGAGCTGATTATGATATGGAAATTGAACTGGACGACGAAAATCAAAAAATTTACGGGTCGGAAGAAATAACCTATTACAACAATTCTCCAGATGCGCTTTCTTACCTTTGGGTTCAGCTTGACCAAAATGTAAGGGCTCTGAATTCACAATCCTATGACGTAAGTTCAGGCCGCATGAATGATAGAATGAGCTTTGGGTCCCTTGAAAGGCTTCACCCCTCTTTTGATGGAGGATTCAAGGTTGAGCATGTTAAAGACGCCCGCGGCAGTGACCTAAACTATACGGTTAATTATACCATGATGAGGGTTGAACTTCCTTCATATCTTCGTCCTGGGCAAAAATTCACCTTCCAAATCAAATGGTGGTACAACATCAACGACCGGATGAAAATTGGAGGCCGCTCGGGTTACGAATACTTCGAAGAAGACGATAATTACCTTTATACCATTGCCCAGTTTTTCCCAAGAATGTGTGTATACAATGATGTGGAAGGCTGGCAAAACAAGCAATTTTTAGGAAGAGGAGAGTTTGCCCTGCCTTTCGGCGATTATGAGGTAGCTATTACCGTTCCTTCTGACCATGTAGTGGCTTCTACTGGTGAGCTTCAAAATGCCTCAAGCGTCATGTCCTCTGCGCAAAGGAGACGGATGAGGGAGGCTGAATCAGCATCTAAACCGGTTATGATTATTACCGAAGAAGAAGCTAGGAAAAACGAAAAAGACAAGGCAAAAGGAAAGAAAACCTGGGTCTTTAAAGCCGAGAATGTACGGGATTTCGGATTTGCTTCTTCCCGGAAATTCCTTTGGGATGCCCAAGGGGTAAAGTTTGGAAACCGAACCGTAATGGCCATGAGCTTTTACCCAAAAGAAGGAAACCCTTTATGGGAAAAGTACTCTACCCGGGCCGTGGTTCAAACCCTAAAAACGTATAGTAAGTTTACCTTTGATTACCCGTATCCCGTAGCCATTTCAGTAAACGCAAAGCGCATTGGAATGGAATACCCAATGATTTGCTTCAATTTTGGTCGCCCGGAAGCGGATGGAACTTACTCTGACCGCACCAAATACGGCATGATTGGAGTAATCATTCACGAGGTAGGACACAATTACTTCCCGATGATTGTGAACTCAGATGAGCGTCAATGGACCTGGATGGATGAGGGGCTAAATACCTTCCTTCAATACCTTACCGAACAAGAATTTGAAGAGGGCTATCCTTCTAGAAGAGGACCCGCCTACAAGATTACCGACTATATGGGTGGTGCCAAAGACGGACAAATGCCCATTATGACCAATTCAGAAAGCATTTACCAATTCGGAAACAATGCCTATGGAAAACCCGCTACGGCATTGAACGTTTTGCGAGAAACCGTTATGGGGCGCGAACTCTTTGACTATGCCTTTAAAGAATATGCCCAGCGATGGATGTTCAAGCACCCCACCCCTGCAGACTTTTTCCGTACCATGGAAGACGCTTCGGCAGTAGACCTAGATTGGTTTTGGAGAGGATGGTTCTATACCACTGATCATGTAGACATTGGCATGGAAAAAGTAACCTGGTATCAACCTAGCACCGGTGATCCGGAAGTTGAAAAGCCCATGGCCAAAGAACGAGATGCCCTTGATCGAGATATTTCGGATATCCGAAACCAGGGAATGGATCGCCTTACTGACCGCGACCCGGAGGCGGTTGACTTCTATACTGAATATGACCCCTACAAGGTAGACGCACTTGATAAAAAGGAGTATGAAGACTATATAAGATCTTTGAATGATGACGAAAAGGCTTGGCTAAATAGTGGGTACAACTATTATGAAATCACGTTCAAAAACCACGGTGGACTTGTTATGCCTTTGATTCTTGAGTTTGAATTTGAAGATGGAACCACGGAGGTAAAAAGAATTCCAGCGGAAATTTGGAAAATGAATGACAAAGAGGTTACCAAGGTTTTTGTAACCGATAAGCCCGCCCTGCAAATCACCCTAGACCCTTTTAGGGAGCTTGCAGATGTTGACATGAACAACAATTATTGGCCGCCAAGAATGCTTCCAACCCGCTTTGAATTGTACAAGCAAAGAAGCAGAGGCTCAAGTGAAAACCTTATGCAACGTGACCAAAGAGCTAAAGAACTAGAATAGGAAATAAGCTTATAATACCTACCTAAAAAAGCCTCCTCCAAAAAGGGAGGCTTTTTTATTAGGTACTTGGGTTATTATACCACGGCAGTCACACTTGTTGAGGCGTTGATTTGTTTAGCCGATGTCATTTTTTAGGCAAGTTCAAAATTCTACTACCTAGCTCCAGGAATCCTCTAACGTTGCAGGCTGAGACTTGGACCGGCAATTTATAGTTGATCGAATTGCCGAATCGTTTAGTTACTAAGGCGCTGAATTTCAGAACATCCAGTCACTAGTCACTCCTGTGGAGTCCTTGAAGTGTTGGGATGATTGGCGAACCGCCTAGTACGAGACCCATGCGCTTAGTGGCATTACCGGGGCCCTGAGAGGCGCACTCCGCTGTTATTTAAGGCGGAGCCGTTACTGGATTGGGCTTTTGTGTTTTTATTTAAGGTATGTCGATCCAAGACTCACTAGATTTACCTTTTTTAATTTCACCTTAACACATTCCATGATGTCCTGGTCAAAAATCACAACGTTGTTCCCTGGTGGGTGCAATGAACTACTAAATCTAATTCCACTTGCTCCAGTAAAGGTTTTTATGAATTCGCATATAAACTGAGTAGGAATATAGTCCACTTCCGTATCATATCTCCTCATAGGTTTCGAGAGGTCTCTGCTAATAAGATCTCTTAATAACCTTGATTTAATTGTAGTTTCAATTTTTTGGTCTGGCTGAAAAAGTGGGGTGTCCTCTGTAAAGTCAACAATTCTTATGGCATTTTTTTCGCTTATAAGGCGGAATTCTCCTATGCTTAATTCATCTAAGTAAGACGCCCTGACTTCATAAAGCACCGTGTCTGGATTATCACTCAAATACAAGAAAGGTATTCCCGTAGGGTTTGCTCTTCCTCCTTTAGTCAATGAAGGCGGGGGGCACATCATTTCTAAAGTATTGTAGGCATTAATTCCACTTTTGTGATGAACACGTGCTCGATAAAGCTTCACATCTGGAGTCAATTCATATTGCGTATTAAAAAAACCATCCCAACCCAAATCCTTGATTGTTTCAATATCAGGTATGAATCTTCTTTCGGTTTTCAATATCTCTTTGAGTTCATTCCAGTAGGAATAATTTGAAGTTATCTCACCGTTATAATTAACAAGATCATTTGAGTTTTCAATCTCGGTGTTAATTTGCCCAATTACACCGTTAAGAATTTTTGAGGCAGCATCAAGAGATGAAAAGAAACTCCAGCTCTCTTGTATTTTAGACATCAATGAGACGCCATTTTCACTTCTACTGAAATTTTCAAGGAATTCTTGAAAGAAATCAAGAAGCTCGGTAAGTTCAATAACGGGACTATTCTTTGAGTCACAAACGTCACAGTCACTTGATTTACCTAAAGATTCGATCAATGCTCTTAACTCCTTATCTGAGAAACAATTTTTACAGACGAGCATATTATCTGTTTCTTAAATATCCTGCAACAACAAGAATGTGATTCTTCATGGCAATCTTCTTTACAGTACCAAGTCCTGGGTAATGCTGTGTATCGAAATGGTCAAACAGTTCCTCAAGAGCTGAATTCGAAAGTCCGTTAGCTCGACAAAAGATGACAGCTTTTGCAGCTGCTTCTGCAAATTTTCCTTGGACGTTGGCGATAGAGTGATTCGTATCAGAGGTGAAGTGTCTAATCCAAATTTCATCTTGATCGTGCAAGTAAGTAAGGTGAATTACTACTGCTCTTGGTGTACTTCCTCCCTCAATATATTCACTTGGTAGGACCGTATAATCAGAAAACCCATTGAAGTTATCCTCCGTGTCAAAATACAAATGTTCTTCTGAGAATAAGTGCCCTGGAATGGTTAGAAATTCACTATTTCTAGTTTGCTTTTCAAAAGGGTCATCCAGTCTAATGAATGTTTTATTTAAAGAGTTGATGTATCGGCTCAATCTTCGATTTCTACCTGGATCTTCGACATTAAAGGCAGTTACTTGTGTTAGTTCTGCTACAAGATTGAAATCTGCACTGTTTGCATTCACATCATTTTGACAAATGATCATACAGTCCTCTAGATTGTTATTTTTAATTATTTGTTGAATGTAATCCCCATTACCTCCATATCTAAAGGCTGGTAGGTATGTTCCCGATTCCTTAGAAAGTAAGTAGTCCAGATAATGTGTTCCATCTCCTGCCATTTCTCCAATGCTAGGATTCAAAATCAGATAGGCGGATTGGGTACCTTGCTGAAATATATTGAATGCGATTTCAAGGTTATTATGCGTTTCCTTTACTGGTTCAAAAATTGGGGTAACGACGTCTTGAATAGCATTTTCAGCTACCAACTCGCGAATTGTAATTAATTCGAATTGACGGGCTCTAAGTAGTGGGTAGTACATGATTACAATCTATAACATTAACATTAAGAGGAGTTTTTAAAATAGAAAATAGTTGTTTTCTATTTTTCATATTCATTCGCAATGCTAAACTCAGTTGATTAAACTCCTTGTAATAACGTGCTGATAAGCCATAATTACCAGCACGGCTCTTCATTTTATTTATGAAAAGTTGATTGAGTTCATTCTGAGGAATTTTCGCTATTAAATCTTTACATACTTCAAACTGGTTAAAGCTGGTGACTTTCGGTAACTGACCATAGTGGTGAGTCACAATTTCTTTGTATTCATTGGTGTGAAAAATATGCATCAGTGCTTCGGCATCAATATGGGTGTTTCTGCCCGCTGATCGGACTACTTGAAACCTTTTGGGGCTCAAAATATCAAAGCTAATGATGCCTATTCTGCTATCATAAGTTTCATACTCTTCAATCTTTGAAGCTGGGACAATCAAAAAAATCTCATTGAATACTTTTCGATATTGATCCAATTGTGAATTAAGACGCTTATCAGAATCAAGCTCAGTTTTAATTTCAAAAGCTCTAGAAATACCATTAAACATTACCAAGTCTGCAATTGCACCGCCAATCCTAAATTCACTGTAGAGTTCTGAATCACTTTTACCCAACTCCATAATTAGCCAGTCATTCAGAAATGAGTTCTTGAGGATATATTCGTTTTGATATTGATATTCCAAAACAGAGTAAACAAACTTTAGATAATCAATGTAGGTTCTTTTGGTTCTTGAATACCAGTTTTCATCATATCTCTTAATCTTGAAATCAATGGATGTTAAGTTGCCCTTCATCCATTCTTTAACAGCGCCCCTAGAGAACAAGGAGGAATAATCTCGCAATTGTTTTGGACTGACAGTTCTATCGGGTCTCATGGGTCAAGGTTAAAATACCCTAATTTGGTATCAAATCAACATTTCATTTACGGTCAATAGTTTCTTCGGCTATGTATAGCACTCGGACTAGCATCAATTTAAAATGTTGATTATAAGACATTTGTTCAAATATAATTTTTGCTCAAAAATAGTCCTTTTCTACAAATATTTGCCTCATCAATGAATAACTTTGAACTTAACATTGACGAAATACAGCCGACAGGTTATTACACCTTTTTAATTTTAAAAATTTATCTTCGCCAGTTGTGATATAATCTATGTACCATGAAAAGGAAGAATAAAGTAAACATAATTTATGCAATAGTATTCATTGGAATTGTTAGCATTTTACGCCTAACCTACCCTTTACCAAGCAAGATTTTAGGTAAACTAGAAAGGGAAATAGAAATGGGCCTTCCTATTAGTAATATTAAATTAAGCCCAAACTTTATTGATATCGCTGTTGGCGTTGAAACACCACACCCACTTTCAATACCCGATCAAGAGATGGATTTTCCTATCACAATTTTGGGTTCATTAAAGTTTGAAACAAAACACAAGTTATATGGTCACAAAAGCTCGGTGGAAACTCTTGCTTTCACTTCGGACTCAAAGCTTCTGTTGTCCGCTGATAGGGCTGGAGAAATAATCGTTTGGAACCTAGAGACTGGCAAGGAAACACTTCGCATCAGCACAAATCACTACGTACATAAAGCCATGTTTGACAATACCAATAAAAGAATAATAGCCATTAATGGATTTCAACAAAGAGTAATGGTTTACAGTTTAAAGGGGAGACTAATTAAGGAGCTTAACTTAAAATCTACAATTAATGATTTTGAATATAACCCAACAACAAATGATGCTTATTTTTTATGTTCCGACGGAATTCAAGTATGGTCACTTAATTCTTGGAGCATCATTAAAAGTTTGCCGTTGAAGACTGGAGATTGTATAAAATATAACAATGATCATTCATTATTGGCAATAGGCACCTATAAAGGAGATATTATTTTGATGAACTCAGAACTTACTGACAAAACAATTCTTAAGGGCCATTTCAAAAATATTGAATCGTTATGTTTCAGTGCAGATGATATAAAATTAGGTTCTTCAAGCCAAGATCAAACAGCAAGAATTTGGAGTATCAGAAAAGGAGAAGAAGTTTTTCAATTAACAAATGAGCATAAGGGCAATGTTAGCTCGATTGAGTTTATCTCACTTGTTTACACCTTTGTTACAGGCGGTAAAGACGCAAAACTAAAATACTGGGATTAAACCTTTTACCTATTAAAAGAGGGTAATTTATTTAATAACCATATGTGAAAACCACTCCTTTTTAAATCGTATAAATTTATTTTGGTTAGTTATGGTTTTACTTTTATAGTTTATCAGCTCATACAGGAGTATGTAATGCACGAGGAAACATTAATGTATCTATAAAGTCTTTTGTAACCTTTTGAAAAAATAAATTATCAATTAGTTTTCGCCATAATCATGGGGTCGACTTAAGCTCAGAAGGTAATATTCCCCCTTATATGGGTAGGCCTCGTATATTACTGAAAAAACCGTGTTTTCATTTTTAAAATATACCCAACCATAAACACGATGCTTTCCATCTTCTGGGTCTTTACACGAGGAACATGAATTATATCCATTATTAGGATAGTCTCCCTTGTATTTTGTGAAACCAACATATTGTGTTTCACTTGAAATCAGTCCTCGGCTACCTGAAAATGATTTTATTCGCCTGCGTTGATCAAGGTAAGCTTCATTCCTGCCAATTACGTAATCTTCTAATTCATTTTTCCAATTCTTTTCATCTTTCTTTTCTTGTAGAGATTTCATCTCGCGTAAAGAGTCAAATTTGACGTAATGCTTCAATTCAAAAACCACCTCTGGTTCAAGGAAATACTGAAGATACTCTTCTTCGGTCAACTCATTAATTTGTCCGATAATCTCGAAAACTAACGCCCCCAACTCTCCAGGATCAGAAACAGATTTATGTGATTTTGAACAGGACAAGCTTAAACAAGTTATAGTAAAAAGCACTAGAAAATTTTTCATCACTATAGGGTTGGTAAGTTAATTGTTATTTTATTAGTTATTGAAATCTAGTTTAGGCACCCGATCCACCAATCTCGACCGACTGCACACTATCTGAAACTTCAATGGATAAAAATACTCCCGAGTTATCTAAAGTTTCGTTTTTACCGTTGTCCAAAATTGATATTTGCGCTGTTTAATTTTCTTTAGACACATAAGTTAATATTCAATTTATATCCGTAGCCAATTCCATTCCTAAGAATTCAGAATAGCATTGCTTACTTTTCTCTATGTTGTTTGAATATATATTTGGAACTATTCTTCGCATAGTCAATTTGTTCTTCGGCCTTTCGAGTTAAGTTCTGTATCTATATGACTTAGCCGAAGTTAGGTGCTGAAGTTACCGACTTAAATATCTAGCTACCTTGGTTTCAACTGATTCTTCTAATGTCAGTATAAAAATGGCAACCCAAAGCCGATTCTCTGCTACGTTAAAATTATGTTTATTATGCCATTGTAATGGATAGTTTCCAATAACTAATGGACCAAGCCCCCCTGTACTGGTTAAATGGTCGTTTATACGGTGAAAAATTGAATCACTTTTGCCCAACTCTTCAATTAGCCTTGCATAGGAACCTAGATTATTTAAGTCTAATGATGGATACCCTTCCGGAGCATAAAGCACTGTGTCATTCGTCATTACCATGCTTGGAGGAGCCGGTTTAAGCCAGATTTTTTCTATCAAATTTGAATCAATCATTGACAAAAGGTTCACTTTTAATGAGTGATTAAGTCCAAGTGCGTCAGGATTCCCTAACTCATAATGTTCCTCAAAAATAGAGTCCAAGTAAAAATGATAAGCAGAATCAATATTCACAATTCCTGTTGAGGCAATTACCAGACTATCGGTGAATCGCACAATTTTCTCTAACTCATTAATTTCGCGGGAATCAAAGAACTTCGAAATAACCGGGGTATTTAAGTTTAGCGTCGATTCGGGTGTTTTCGAGCAGCTAAAAATGAAGGTCATTAAAATTAAAATGGATGCTATATTTTTCATGTTTTTTTCTTTTCCACCTAACGGTCTCGGGTATGAAACTTAGGGCATTTCGGAGCTGCGAACTTGTCCACCGAGACAAAGCTTGATAAGAACCCGAAACTTGCGGAAACCACTGTCCGCCCTATGTTTTATACCCATTGTTGTGGGCATGTGCTTTTTATTTTCTTATCATTTTAAATATTTCTTGTCCATTTTGAACAACAACGCAATAATCATCTTCTCGCGTTACGCAGTCAAGTTGATAAATTTTCAATGTGTTCTGGTCGAATTCGAATCCGTAAAGACTACTATTTTCAAAGTCTTTTCCTAATCTTAATTGGTCAACTTGCATTCCTGCATCATAATAGTCAATCAGTACCGTATAATAGGTAATACTATCAAGACCTAAAACTCTTCCGTCATGTGTAAATTCAACTTCTTGTCCGTCAAGTTCGTATTTGCCCTTAAACAACAGCTGTTCCACGATATCATCATTGTTGGGGTCTGTGCTTTCTTGAATTCTAACAAACTCGTCTTTTTCGGTTTTCAATAGATTATTTTCAATCTTAAAGGTCAGTTCAAATTGAGCATCTGTCCCCGATTGTATTCCAAATTTTCCGTTTAGTTCTTTTACCGTCCCACTTGTGCCTTCATGAAATCCCCAAATAATAGTGGCTAGTTGATTAGTTTGCTTAGGTAACATCAGCATTGTCATAGGTGCAATGTCTTGAGATTCTTTGGGTGATTTTGTCTTTAAAAGTTTGTCAACATACTTTTTATTAACCCAATTACCACCAAATTCAGTCTGAATTGTTTGGGTTTTAGCATCGACTTCCTTTTTTACAGGAGTTTTAGTCTGCTCGTCATTCTTAGATTGTTGATTACAGCTTGTAAAAATGATTATTGTCAGTATTGTCGTTAGTGTTCTCATTTTTTTCGGCATTGCCCACAACAGATAATAAAAGCAACCCTATCACTTTTATCCCGAAGTTATGAGGGGTTAAACTAAGATTTTTTTGATTCTTATTCTAGGTGGAATTTTCATTTGTCTTGGCTTTCCTCTATAGGTTTCACCGAACCCAGGTTATACAGGCTTTGGCGGCTTAGTTTAGGTCGTTGAGGCGTTGAGACGTTTAGTGCTTGAGGTGTTAATGCACTCAATTTCAGTACATCCAGTCACTTCTGAGTTTATGGTTGAGGGTTTATGGTTGATGGAAATTGTTGAGTCGTTTAGTTGTTGAGACGCTTAGGCGAAGAATTTCTGGCAGGTTGAAGATTCCAATTACCTATTACCTAGTTCCTGTTAAGCTCGATTCCTCTGACGCTCCGGTCTGAATTTATAGTTGAGGGTTTAGGGTTGATAGAATCCTCAAACCTTTTAACTGCCAAGACACTGAATATCAAAACATTCAGTCACCAGTCACTCCTACTGACTTGTTTAGTTGTTGATGCCGTAATTTCTGGCAGGTTGAAGATTCCTATTACCTATTACCTAATTCCTAGTTCCTGTTAAGCTCGATTCCTCTGACGCTCCGGTCTGAGTTTATAGTTGAGGGTTTAGGGTTGATAGAATCCTCGAACCTTTTAACTGCCAAGACGCTGAATTTCAGAACATCCAGTCACTAGTCACTAGTCACTAGTCACCCCCTGTGGAGGCGTTGAGACGGTCAATTTCAGGCAAGAGTTTCCGCATAGTCAATTTGTTTTTCGCCCTTTCGAGTTAAGTTCTGTATCTATATGACTTAGCCGAAGTTAGGTGCTGAAGTTACCGACTTAAATATCTAGCTA
>CAKZPI010000028.1 GCA_937139155.1 uncultured Flavobacteriales bacterium | reverse complement strand
CACAGGCACCGAATCAAAACCAATTTCAACCCAGCGGTGGTCCGCTTCTTCCATGCACAATTCTTGGTCAGCCCTTGTCCGGGCCTGATAAATGTCAGAGCAGCGGTAGAGGTAAACGTCGTCAATGTAATACATTGGATCGGGCAAAAAATGGGCCGAGTCATAAACCTCAAAATTCACTTCATGAAATTCTTTAAAGAATCCAATGTGCATATTGGTATAGGCTGAATCGGCTACGAAACTCCCTTCAAATTTGGACCAAATCGTATCCCGCATGAAATGACCAGTTGGGTTTTCAATTTGGGCATCGTTGATGGCTTTGTAGGGGTGGGTATCAACCGCATGAATTCGCTTGCTAAACAAGACTCCTAGACCATCTGAAAAATACATGCAATCACTCGGCACCTTATACCAAAGGCGAAAACAGTATTCCTCGCCAATAAATAAGGGGTGTAATAATTCTGTTTCAAGGTATTCCCGGGCATTATTATGTTTATCATTTCCTAAAAAACCGAAATAAGCCTGTCCTGACTTTGGGAAAGAATAACCCCAACGGTTTACTGGCACCCCGTTTTGCCCTTGACTGTGGCATGTGGACATATAGTCAGGGGAAAGACTAGGGGGGGTAGTCCAATACTCTACTCCATCATGGCCCTTGGTACAATAACTCGTTTCTTCAAAACTAAAGTTGGGCACCAAATTCTGGGCCTTGCCAAAACCAATTAAAAAAATGAAAAGCACAAGGAAGAATGCTCCCTTGTGCTTCATTGATTTGGCTAGCCTATTTAATAAGTTGAACCTTGCCAACATAGATTGTTTCATTGGTTTGAATACGAACCAGGTAAACCCCCAAGGGTAAGTGAGCTATATCAAATGATGATTGAACCTGAGTTTCAGCATATACCAAAGCACCGGTTAAATCATAGACCTGAACCTCAGCTAAGCCTTTCGTTCCTTGAATTTGAATCAAGCCTGCACTGGGGTTTGGAAAGACCTCAAGGCCTTGAATAAAATTGCCCTGCAGTTTATTTGAAGGCCCTTGAGCAATCCCTAATGAATCCTCTACTTCCACACCCAATAAGGTTCGGGCTGAATAGACCAGGTTTCCAAGCATCAAGGGGTTTTGCTCGGCTATATACCGTACCATTCCGGTATCAATGGAGCGGTTGAATAAATACTTTGCCCTGAAAGTATTCTTGCTTCCTAAGGCAATTGGCATAAAGGTGTTTCTAGTTGGCACCAAAATTCAAGAAATTAAACACAGGGGGATTGGAACATAAGACTTTCACTTGCAACCTACTACAATTTTTAAAAACAAACAAAATGGAAGTGACTCGTCAAACAAAATCCCCTTGACTACATCTTCCTTCAGAGCAAATCTCACCCTACCCCCTTATCCGCCTCAGGCGGATAACGTCTCTTTAACCCAAAGCCTCACACCACAAGATGCCAGCATGCGCCCTGGGCGTATGCCGTCTAGATCAAAACGGGAAGGTTGATTGCAGCCAAAAAGGTATGATTAACTTGAACCTGTCTAATCATCAAGACGGTACTATCCTACTGCACACCCCGGACGGACGAAACTTTTCAGGTTAAATCCAAAGCATTGACTCAAATCCCTAACCGAATAATTCCACCCATACATTTTATCCGCCTCAGGCGGATAACGTCTCTTTAACCAAACGCCCCACCCCATAATACCAGCATGCGCCCTGGGCGTATGCCGTCTAGATCAAAACGGGAAGGTTGATTGCAACCAAATAGGTATGTTTAACTAGAATCAGGCCTATTACCAAGGTGCCACCATCCCTCCGCCCGCCTGAGGCTGGAGGATGTCTATTTTATTGGTAGTAAGAAGAACGTGAACAATAAAGGTGATCTACCTGGGTTCCCGATTTAAAAGAAAGTTAAAACCCTATCACGGAAATAAAATGCGGAAAGGTGACGGTTTCAGTCATCATAAATTACCAAAGAATTGAAAAAGGCTTGAATCTTTTTTTCATGCCCCCTACCCTCTAATTCTTCGTAACTGAGGATGAGTAAATATCCCTTATGCAAGAACATTCGCTTGGTGAGGCGGGCATCGTCATACCCATTAAAATCGCGGGTAAAAATGAATTCAAAACCCGTGAGCCCATGGTATTGCATGGTGTCTGACCGAATTAGTTTTGAGTCAATGGATGCATCTAGGATTCCATGCATGAGCTCATTGAAATAGGAGCTTAATTCGGGTCCCTCGGGAAACTCCTCCAAAACATCCTTTAAATGAATCAAACTAACCGATCGGTTGGATGAATCACGAGGCTCTAAATAAACCTCCCGATGTCCTAGTTTTTTGTATTCTGGCTCAGCCTGAAAAGTAATTTCACCAACATCTTGCAAGGAAACCACCACCTCCGAGAAAGCATTTGATAATAAGACACTTATGCATATAATAAAAGCATTCATCCATCCTCTTTCTTATCGTTTTGAAGATACGAGTTTATGGCCTCTACATAACGCTCAAAGGATTGTACCCCTTTCTTGGTCAGCTTGGCCTCGGTATGCGGATAATTGTCTTTAAAACTCTTTTCCATCTTTAAATAGCCCGCGGTTTGAAGCTTTTTCAATTGAACCGATAGATTCCCCTTGCTGGCCTCTGTTTTTTCCAATAAAAAATTGAAGCTGGCCTTTTCCAATGAAATTAGCAATGAAACTATTTTCAGCCTTAATTCATTATGCAGTAAGGGGTCTAGCGACTTAAACTCGGGCATTTTCCTCGTGCTTTTTAAGCATATACCCTGGGAGAATATATCCGGTTATGATGGATAAACTGAAAATCAATGAACGGTATTCATCGAAATAGAAAAAGGAGAAAAAACCGAAAAACCAGAATAGAACTCCACCAATGATCAAAGGTTTAAACCGAAGCACCCCACCCGAAATAAACGTGGGCAATCCGGTAAGCAACATGATATACGAACCTGGGTTCATGCGGTTTGATACGGACAATACAATTAGAAGAATTAAGGTAATCACAAAACCGGTCCATACATAGCCAAAAACCCGATCCATAAAGGTCATGGCTCCTGCTTCCTTCCCCTTTTTCGCTCCGTGAACTCCTGCAATGATTCCGCCTATAATGCCTACTGCTGGCCAAACCACCCAAGCGTATTCAGATTGAACTTGACGGTCTAATATGTACTCACCCATCCCGGCAAACATCAACAACCACCCCCATAAGAGGAAGTAAAAGTTAAAACGCAAATAAGACTCCTTGGCCCGGTGTATCATTTCTTGAATGATCCCTAAACTTTCCTTTTCTGTAATCTGATTCATGATTTAAATTTTTTCAAATATAAACTAGTTTATTCTATAAACCAAATAATTTATTCTTCCCACTCAAGTGAAAAACCTTGAACAAGTTTATTTTTGCCTCATATACTTGAAACATGGGAAGAGCATTTGAATTTAGAAAAGAGCGGAAGTTTAAGCGTTGGGCTAAAATGGCCAAAACGTTCACCCGAATTGGTAAAGACATCGTAATGGCCGTTAAAGAAGGCGGTCCCGACCCTGAAACCAATGCCCGTCTTAGAGCAGTGATTCAAAATGCAAAGGCTGCCAACATGCCCAAAGACAATGTTGAGCGGGCCATAAAACGGGCAACCGATAAAGACACGGCGAATTATAAGGAGGTAATCTTTGAAGGCTACGCTCCTCACGGAATTGCGGTTCTAGTAGAAACGGCAACCGATAATAATACGCGTACGGTGGCCAATGTTCGGGCGGTGTTCAATAAATACAATGGGAACCTAGGAACCAGTGGATCTGTGGTTTTTATGTTCGACCGAAAGTGTCATTTTAAAATTGCCCGGGCTGAACATGATTTGGAAGAACTGGAATTGGAACTCATTGACGCCGGAGTGGAAGAAATTTTTGAAGATGGGGAAGACATCTTGATCTATGGTCCCTTTGAGTCCTTCGGTGCCATCCAGTCTGGTTTAGAAGAGCGAGGAATTGAAATCCTTTCTTCCGAATTTGAATGGATACCTCAAAATACCCAAAAACTATCGGAAGATCAGGAGGAGGAAGTGAATAAACTTCTGGAAAAAATGGAGGAAGACGACGATGTTCAGAACGTCTGGCATAGCATGGCCTAAAATTTGCTAGATTTCGGAAAAACCGTAAATCTATGCGCTGCTTCTTGGTATTTTCTTTTCTGTCCATTCTGCTTTCCGGAAATCTCCTGGCCCAAGAGCCTGAAGATTTATCCTCACTAATGACCGAAACCCTTCCGAATTGTGAGGATGTTGAACTCAATAGTCTAAGGCTTATTCCCTATTATTTCCAAGTAGGAGAAATTGATTCAGCCTATATGGTGCTCAATTATTTTGATCACTATTGCAATAAGAATGGGATGTCAGCCATTACCCGGTATCTCCTCAATTTACACCAAGGAAAATCTAGCCCATTTCCTGCGCATTATTTACCTACTTACCATCAGCCCATTGGCAATTCCACCCATTATTTTCCCGGTCAACAAATTTATGACACCCGCAAGCATTATAGGTTTTACACGCATTATCTTCCGGAAGCCCCAAGAAAAGAGTTTCAGTCTTTTCTCAAATCTCTGGCTGCTTCCATTCAATTGCCTGAAACTGCTACAAGCCTAGAAAAATTGGTGGTTTATGACTTTGCTAATGGGACCAATGCCCTCTTTGAAAAAATTCATTCAGAAGGACTTCCAAATACAAAGGTGCAAGACCTTAGAGACTCACTCTACCACCAGGGCCTAAATGATGTAATGTTCAGAGGCTATTTTCTTGGCGGCGCTTGGATGCCCATTGAAGGCATGGAAGAAATAGGAGCCAAAGCCAATTTGGGCCTAACCGGAGGAGTAAGTTATCAGCGCTTTTTTGCCCAACTGAATTTACGGGTAAGGGCTGGTCGGGCCCGGTTTCCCTATCAAGTTTTTGACCAAGACAGTCTTTTCACAACCCGTGAACATATTGGAGGATTGATTGGTTTAGACATGGGGGCTCACCTGATTAAAACCTATAAACAAGAATTGAACTTCATGGGTGGCATAGGCTATGACGGAATTGATGCCGTAAGCTTTGAAGAACATGAACCCTTTGAAACGGTATCCATTGGTTCATTGAATTTAAATGCCGGACTTGAATTTCTTCATTACTATAAACCCGAAGAATTCTTTGGCATTCAAGCCCGAATTCACAATTTGAATTACAATACCCATGGCGGAACCCTTTTGAAAGGACAAGCCATAAGCATTGGATTGATTTGGGGGGGTACCGGTTCTTCTTCACGAAGAATTTACCAAGAGTCGTTCAAAGGTTTCTATTATTGATTTTATTGAACGGTTGTTCAATTTTTTAAAATCCTCTTGCCTTAATTTTCCACGTAAGTGATTTATTATCAGCAAATTTCACCTAAAAAGATAAAATTGTATAATCCTTTAATTTTTAGGAAATTGCAGACACCTATCACGTGCTCATGCTTCAGCGAAACCCATTTTACCTAATCTTGGTTTTGACCCTATGGTCATGGATTTCCTATGCACAAATCAACGTAACCTATAACAACAACCCCAATGCCTTGGCCAATACCCTTACGGGGAAGGGGGTTGTAATCAATAATCCCACCGTAACGGGCAGCAACCTTGCCATAGGTACCTTCGATGCCACCGGTCAAGGTCTTGGTATAGAAACCGGAATCATACTAAGTACAGGAGACATTGATGAAGCCGTTCCAAACGGAAACCAACCCAGTCCTTTGCCCTTCAATAATTATGCATCTACCGATTTAGGCACCCCTGGGAACCCTCATATTTCTAATATTGGAGGAGCACAATCTGAAGATGCCATTGTTTTTGAACTGGACTTTATTCCAACCTCAGACACGGTTGTTTTTGAGTTCATTTTCGCCAGTGAAGAGTATAGAGAGTATGTGAATTCTAATTTCAACGATGCTTTTGCCTTTATGATTTCGGGTCCGGGAATACCTGGTGGAACTCAGAATCTAGCTGTTTTACCAGGCACCACTACCCCAGTTTCCATAAATACCATCAACAACGGCGACGACAATACCTATCCGGGTCCATGCACCAATTGCGCCTATTACGTAGACAATGAAAATGAAAACATCATTGAGTACGATGGTTATACCACGCCCCTCCAGGCCATGTCTCCCGTTACTCCTTGCGAGGTCTACCATCTTGAAATGGTCATTGCGGACGTAGGCGACGGCTCTTATGATTCAGCGATTTTGCTGGAAGCCAATTCTCTTTCCAGTATTGGTACATCCATTGACCCTCCAACCATATCAAATGGGGCTCCTTATTTATACGAAGGCTGCAATACCAGTGATTTCACCTTCCACCTTACAGATACTTCTTCGGTGGATTACACCCTCTACTATTTCATCTCGGGTACGGCAACCAACGGGATTGACTATGCCCAAGTTGCTGACAGCACCATTATCCCCGCAGGAGACACCACCTTTACCCTGAACATAACTCCTTTAATTGACTCCATTCTTGAACCCGATGAAGACTTAACCATTTGCATTGATCAAAAATGTGCGGCCCTTGGAGTGGCATGTGAAACGGTCACCTTAAAAGATTTCTCCATTGATATTTCAAACGATACCACCATTTGTCTTGGAGACTCCATTCAAATTCAGGGAAATGCCAACCTGCCAATAAACTCCTATTCTTGGTCGCCTACCACCAACCTTGACTCGCCCAATGATTCACTTACATGGGTCAAGCCCGATACCACCACCACCTATTATTTGGCCCTAGACAACGGGTTTTGCACCCGGTATGATTCAGTGAAAATCACGGTGGTTGACCCCAAGATTTCTATTCTTGACGACAGCCTTGCCTATTGCAGTACAGATTCACTCTTCCTAGAAGGACTTGTTTTGAATCCAAGCGATAGCCTTTGGTTTCAGTGGTTTCCAAGTCTTGGATTTAGACATGCAGATAGCCTATCTAGTTTTGCCCAACCCAATACGGGATGGGTTTATTTAAGAGCTTTTGATAAATACGGATGCCCTTCAACCGATTCGGTTTACATTGAGAAAATCCTTCAACCTCAAGCAAATGCAAGTTTCCAAGATTCAATTTGCGGATTGACAACCTCGGTTCAGGGAAACCCTTCCACTGGAAACAGCCAAGTGCAGTGGCTTGGAGATCCAGGTTTAAGTTTTTCGGCTTCAAGCCTAACCCAAACTCAAATCACCGCCTCAAATTTTGGAACCTTTTCGGTCTATTACATCGAATCAAACCAGTACTGCCGAGATACCTTGGTTTTCAACCTAACCTTTTTTGAACCCATTTTGGCCATGGCGGGGCCTGACCTTGATACCTGCGGACTTAGTCTTGAGCTTCAGGCCAATGATCCGGCACCGAATGCCCAAGGCTTTTGGTTGCCCCACCCTCAAATTAGTTTTAGTCAATTTGATACCACTCACCCCATAGTCACTGCAAATCAAGAAGGAAGCTATACGGTATTTTGGGTGAATCAGCGTTGGGCTTGCTCAGATACAGATCAGGTGAACCTAAATTTTTATTTTCAACCTATGGCTTCCGCCGGAATGGATGATACCACCTGCGGATTGACCTATACCCTTCAAGCAAATCAAACCGGATCTTCTGGGCTTTGGTCCTCTTCAAATCCTTCCGTAAGTTTTGTAGACCCCTCGCTTGAAAATACCCAGGTAAACGCCGCTCAATACGGAACCTTTGAATTAATCTGGAAGGATGAAACCAGTTTCTGCCAAGATCAAGACACCCTCTACCTTAGCTTCCTTGAAACACCAAACCCAGAAATACGAGATACAAGTCTTTGCGGAAACAGCCTTAGCATTCAGGCCTTTCCTGACTTAACCACGGGTGATTATCAATGGTTTTCATCCGATACCAATATCCGGTTTACCTCCCCAAATCAAGATCAAACCCTAGTTACTAGCAGCATACCAGGAGCTTTTAAGGTGTACTTTTCGGAAAACAACGTAAGCTGCCTGGGCCTTGATTCTGCCATTCTTGAATTTGATTTCATGCCCCTCGCTTTCGCGGGAAATGACACAAGCGTCTGTGGAAATATCGTTTCCCTTCAAGGACAAGTAACCGGCGACTCAACCAATGCCTATTGGATTCCTGGTCCGGGACTTCAAATTGCCGATTCAACCAAGGCCTCTACCCCCGCCCGGGTTGATTCCTTTGGAACTGCCTTTGCTGTTTGGGTGGTTGAAAATGGAGAATGCCTGAGTCTGGACACCATAAATCTGAGATTTTTTCAGGAGGTTAAGCCAATCCTACCTCCTGATACCACCGTTTGCGGATTTCAGTTCATGATTGCTGCCAAACCTTCCATTCCTCAAAGTCAATTCCTCTTTTCTGGCGATTCAATTATCTTTTCAAGTCCTTCCGATTCAGCTACTCAAGCATCCGTAAGCTCGGCAGGCGTTTATACCATATACTTTCAAGAAACCTATGGTCTTTGCCAGGAGGTAGATTCCATGCGGATTGAGTTTATTGAACGACCGAATGCAAATGCAGGAGCTGAGATCAATTTATGCGGCCTTACTACCTCCCTTTCCGCCTCACCCAGTGTTGGTTTAGGCCTATGGTCAACCGATTCAAATTTGGTCTTTTCCAATCCGGCTTCAGCCAATACAACGGTTACGGCTACGAAATATGGAAAATACAAGGTTGTTTGGACCGAAACCAATGGGATATGCGCTGATTCTGATACAATTTGGCTTGGATTCTACCCCACCCCCTCCGCCAACGCAGGTCAAGACGATACTACCTGCGGAATGGTAAACATTGTGAATGGATCTGGAGTAAATGGAGCCTTTCACTGGAGCAGTCCGGGCCCCTTAAGTTTCACCTCATCCAACCAAGCAGGAAGCATTGTAAGCTCTACCCAAGAAGGTTCTTTTTGGGCATATCTTGAAGTTCAAAATCCGGGTTGCAGCGTACGTGATTCAGTGATCTTAACTTTTTACCAAGAGCCCCTTGCTTACGCAGGAGAAGATTCAGTTTTCTGTTCCCTAGTGGGAGAAACCAAAGCAGATAGTTCTGCCTTTTCTGGATACTGGGAGGTGCCAACAGGAATAAGCTTGGCCGATACCAATTCATCGAGAAGCCTAATTTGGGCCAATCAACAAGGTGTATATTCTTTGGTTTGGCATTTGGAGAATTCTGCATGCACCTCATCGGATACGGTAGAATTCAGGTTTTATGAACAGGCCATTGCCCTGACCCAAGCTGACACCAGCATTTGCGGCTTATCTACCCTTATTAAGGGAGAAACCCCCGTGGGTAGTCCTTATTGGTTCGGACCAAATGGAGTTCAATTCCTCACCAAAAGAGATTCAAACTCGGTTGAAATTCAGGCCAATGCTTATGGAACCTATTCCCTAATTCTTCGGTCATTCAATGGAGCCTGTGAAGACGCTGACACGGTTGAGATTAGTTTTGCACCCGACCCTGACCCAAGTTTCATCTACCCCGACTCCGTTTGCGGAAATCAAGCAGAAGTTTGGGCATCCGGAAACTACGGCGGAACCTGGACGGCAAAGGATACAAATCTTACGGTTCTCAACCTGGCCAACGACTCAGCATTGATAAAGGCAGGACTTCCGGGAGATTATTGGGTATACTACACGTCTAGCCTTGGTGCTTGCCAGGAAATAGACTCTTTGCCCCTTCATTTTAGTCAAGAAATTACCACAGAAATCTTAGGTGAAGACAGCATTTGTGGAAGAAAAAACATCCTTCACCCAAGCAATTATTTAGCCTCGAATACGTATTCATGGTCATCTGTTCCTGCTGGGCAATTTCAAGATTTAGGAGGTGGATATATGGAGTTTTTAGCACCTGGATCAGGAGATTTTATGATTTACCTAGAATCGAAAAATTCAAAATGCACGGATTTCGATAGTTTGAAACTTCGGTTTATTGATTCACCCACTGGCAGCATTCTAGTAGACGATTCAGCATGCACACCCTACTTTTTTGTAGAGGCCCAAAACCTTTCAAATGCTGGGAATATCACATGGTTCAGCACCGATACAAACCTGAGTTTCTCTGACTCAAATCGAATTCAAACCTTGGTGTACAGCTCTGACTCAGGCTACTTCCCTATTATTCTAGAGGTTTTAAACGAGAAATGCGTCACCTATGATACAGCTTGGGTTTACATTAAAAAGTCCCCAGAAATTAATGCCGGTTCCTCAGATAGTATTTGCGGATTTGTTTACCAGGCTCAAGGTTCAGCCAACCACAATTTCCTTTGGATTCCTGACACGGGGATGACCCTTAGTGATAGCCTCGACCCAAATGCTATGGTTTCTGTAAATCATCCAGGGGTTTATACACTTAACATGGCTTCTAGTTTAAACGGATGTACCTCCAGGGATTCTGTACAATTGAGTTTCTTCCCCTACCCCCATGCTGAAATTTCAGCACCTGATACCCTTTGCGCCTATGAAACTACGGTAAGTAGCCTTGGCGCTAAAGGTGATTTAATTTGGGAAATCCAGCCCAAAGCTCAGATTTCACCTACTGGAAACTCAGCTCAAATTCTTTTTCCGACCACAGGTTCCTACACCCTTTTCCTAATAGACTCCATTGCAGATTGTACGGATCTAGACTCGGTAGTTATACAAGTTTACGATACCATTCAAGTATCCTCTCTAGGACCCGACTCCATTTGCGTTCAAAAATTCAACCTCACGGGCATTACCAATGCAAGCTCTTATTATTGGGAGAGCATATCCGGCGCAAGCCTTCAAAACCCAAACCAAACCAATGCCTTTGTAAGCACCCCAGATACCGGGAGGTTCGGCTTTGTTTTTCATTCTTTCAATCCTTATTGCGAAAAAACAGATACCCTTTGGGTGCATGTTTTCGATTCCTTAAAAATACTCATGCCTGATTTAGATACCCTTTGCGGGAACTCCGGACTTGTGAGCGTTCAGGCTGGGTTTTCGGGGCAATGGACTTCAAGTTCAGGAAACATCAATTTCACCAACCCCGGATCTAAAACCACCAGTTTCTCAGCCTCAAGCTATGGGTCACATGTTCTTTATTTTGAAGAAACAAACGGCCCTTGCAGGGGGAAAGATTCAGTTGAGATTTTCTTGATAGAGAATCCAGTTGTACAGGTTCCAGACAGTATTTACCTCTGCCAAGACTCAACCTTCATCAATGCAGGAATTGCTTTCGGAGACGGCATATGGTTGGGATCTGGTTTTAGTATAGATCAAGCCAACGCTCAGTCTACTTGGATACATTTACCGGGTCCGGGTACCTATTACCTAATTCGCGAGGAACGAAATGGAAAATGTACGGTTCGTGATACCACGGTTTTGGTTCGGAATCCTGAACCTGGTATTCAGTGGGTTCATGATGATACCCTTTGCGGGATGAAGGGATTTGTATCCATTTTAACCAATGGCAATAACCTGGCTTTAAGTTCAAACTCTGGATTAAACCTTAATCAAGTTTCTAGCAATCAATGGAAAATTGAAGCCAATCAACCCGGCACTTACACCCTGTACGCACAGGCAAGCCTTCAGCCTTGTCAGGTTACCGACTCTGTTCAAATTACCTTTTTAGAGCTTCCATGGATTCATACGCATGAAGACACCAGCCTCTGTGGATTGGAGTATCAAATCCCCTTCGGGTCTAACCCGCCTGGGCATTGGACCAGTCCAGATGCTGAGATAAGCTTTGCAAACGATAGCCTTCGAACCAGTTTAATTTTCGCAAGCCAAACAGGCACCTACACAGTAATATGGGAGGTTCACGATGGAAATTGCGGGAATTCAGACACCCTAAATCTGGAATTTAATATAGCCGATTACAATTATATAATTTCAAATATAGACAGCCTTCAATTAGGTGATGGAGCCTTCGTTTTTGAGCCTGCATTTGGTCCGCTCAGCCAATTTCAATGGGATTTCGGAGATGGAAACCAAAGCCAAGACCCCATGCCTGTTCATGAATACGCAAGTCCTGGAACTTACCAGGTAAGCTTAGAAGCCTATGACCTGAACGGATGTAAAGTCACCTTAGAGAAGGAGGTTGTGGTTTTAAATGCCTTGAGAATTTTTGTTCCAAACGCCTTTACCCCCAATGGTGGCGGTCCGGTAGAGAATGAGAGGTTTAAGGCCAAGATCCATGGAAAAACCAAAGATTTTGAGATGGTGATTTACGATCGCTGGGGCAAGCGGGTATTTCTAACAAATGATCGGGATGAGGCATGGAATGGACGTTATTTCAATATTGACCGGGAAATGCCCATGGGAGTGTATACGGTAAGGATCCGCCTTACCGACCTACTTGATAAGAACCATGAAATTTTAGGCCGGGTAAGTCTAATTCGGTAAGTCTTTTTGAGTGGGTCCAAAGACCCTCGGGTGGTTATTTCAAACCTTCCAATGCCATGGCCTGAAAAAGTCGGATGTGTAAATCTCCTCCAAACAAACCACCTTTTTTTAAAGCAAACCTTTCCCCCGTCTGAGGCGAAATCCGGCTAAGTAGAAAAACGCCAAGTATCCTACCATTTTACAATGGCCAGCAGTCAACCATCTGGCTTAGACACCGTCCGCCTGAGGCGGACGAAACCTTTGGAGTTGAACCCTCGATATCGGTACGCTGCCCTAATCAAATAATTCCACCCTCACCCCTTATCCGCCTCAGGCGGATAACGTCTCTTTAACCAAACACCCAACCCATAATGCCAGCATGCGCCTTAGGCGTATGCCGTCTAGATCAAAACGAGAAGGTTGATTTCAGCCAAAAAGGTGTGATTAACTTGAACCTGTCTAATCATCAAGTCGGTACTATC
>CAKZPI010000027.1 GCA_937139155.1 uncultured Flavobacteriales bacterium | reverse complement strand
CAGGAGAAATTAATTAGCCCTGGTAAAAAGTGATAGCTTTCATTGAGCACTTTTGGACGGGGTAATGTGGGGAATGAAGCACAACGTTCCGTGTATGGTGTCGTAGCATCCCGCAGGGTGCTATGCACTATACATATTGTTGTAAGCAGTTTTAATTCACGATTATTTTTTTAACAAATCGATCATTGCCATATTCGAACATTATGAGATTAATCCCTTTAGGCATTTCTTCTATTGTTAGTTGTGAATTATCAAATTCTTTGATTGTCATTCGCTCTCTTCCCAATACATCATATACGATTATACTTGATGGGTGTTCACTAAAATTAATGGTAATTTTTCCAATGGATGGGTTCGGAAAAATACTTATTCCTAAATCGTTAATTAGGTTGTCTGCAACTGACAAAGGGTTGGAAACAACAAATTGTCCCATCATTCCACCATCTTCGTGAGTCAGCATATGACAATGGTACATATAGGGTACAGAATCATTTGAAAATGTTTCAAATTTCGCTATGAATCGTACAGTTTCCATTGGTTTAACCAAAACCACGTCTTTTCTTCCTTGCTCATTAATTGCGGGAGCAACTCCATTCCTTGTTAAAATATAGAACTGTACATCGTGAATGTGAAACGGGTGTGAAATTCCTGATTGGTTAGTCAGTTCCCAAATTTCAGTATTATCAAGTGGTATTGTGTAGTTAATGACATTTAAATCCATTGTAGCTCCATTTATCAAGAATTCACCATTAAGCTGATTTGGTCCCATTGTAACTGGTGAAAAAGTCAGTGTTCTTGTAATATTTGAATTAATTTCAGGAATAGGAGTAACAGTTACCAAACCAGATGGGATTGATGATATGGGATTAACTGTCTGTACTCCTACGTTAAATTGAAGAACATCAAAGTCAGCACCATTCAATGGGTTCGGATTATAACCAGTCATTGTCATTCCAGCTCCCATACCTGGATTTGTCGCACCGTATATTCCATTTGGCAATTCAGAAGCATAACTTTTTAAAAATGCCGTTTGTCCGTTCATACTTGAAAAATCTATAAGTAATTCTGCTCTTTCTCCTGGTGCTAACAATAGTCTTGTTAATTGAACAGGTGCTGACAACAATCCACCATCAGAAGCTATTTGATGAAAAGTTTGATTATTACTCAATCCAAGATTAAAAGCTCTTTGTGATGAACCATTTAAAACTCTACATCGTACTACCTGAGACGGCACATCTAAGAAAGGGTCTATTGTTGCGTTGACCATTACAATATCATCTGAATTTGAGTGTACTACGATTTGGTTACTACTGTCAAAATCTTTTGTTTGAATTACTAATGGGAAATCATCAACACCATAAGTTCTTGGTAGAGCAAGAGCCGCTTCTGCGTTATCTTTTACTATTATCATTCCAGCAATCCCTTTTGAAACGTGTTTATCTGTAAAGTGATGCAAATGTGGATGATACCAATAAGTTGCAGCTTTATCTAAAATTGTGAAACTTGGCGACCAAGTTGTATTTTGTGGTATTGTAGTATGAGGTCCCCCATCATTTTCTGCTGATACGTGCATACCGTGCCAATGAATAGTAGTTGTATCTGCCAATTGGTTTGTAACATTAAAATTCACAAAATCACCTTGATTAAGTATTAATGTTGGCCCCAGAATATTGCCGTTTGCACCCATTGTGTTGGTTGACGATCCACTTAAAAATTGTTTTGTCCCATTTTGTAGGGTTAAATTGATGTTTACCCCAGATAAAGTGTCTGGAATAATCAATGCGTTTTGGGCATTTCCTAAATGAAAAAATAGAATCCCAATTAGAGTAATAGTTGTTTTTTTTATCATTTTATTTTTTATTTAATTGCTTACAACAGATAATAAAAGCAACCCATTCACTTTTACCCCGGGGTTTTGAGGGGTTAAACTAAGGTAATTTTGATTCTTATTCCAAGTGGCATCTTCATTTGTCCTGGGTTTCCTCTATAGGTTTCACCGAGCCCAGGATATACAAGCTTTGGCGCCCTAGTTGTTAAGATGTTGAGGCGTTGAGGCGTTGAGGCGTTGAGGCGAAGAATTTCAGGCAGGTTCAAGATCCCTATTACCCCAAACGACCATTGGCTGGCTTAGGTACTAAAAGGTTGAATATCAGTAATCTAGTCACCAGTCACTAGTCACTCCTTTTGTTGAGTCGTTGAGTCGTTGAGTCGTTGAGTCGTTGAATTTAAGGTACCTAATTCCAATTACCTAGTTCCTAGTACCTCAAACCGCTGTTGGCTGGTTTAATTATAAAGATACTGAATATCAGGCTTCCCAGTCACCAGTCACTAGTCACTCCTTTTGTTGAGTCGTTGAGGCATTGAGGTGTTTAGTTGTTGAAACGCTTAGGCGAAGAATTTCTGGCAGGCTCATGATTCCTATTTCCTATTACCTATTAAGGTCGATTCCTCTGACGCTCCGGTCTGAGTCCAGGGCCGATTCCCCATTCCCGATTCCCGATTCCCCATTCCCGCTCAACTGACGGAAAGCAGAATATTTCTAGCAAAATTTCAGGCACTAGTCACTAGTCACCCCAGTTAAGGCGCTTTGTCGGTGTATTTCAGGCAGGTTCATTCTCCCTATTTCCTAGTACCTATTTCCTATTAAGGTCGATTCCTCTGACGCTCCGGTCTGAGTCTAGGGCCGATTCCCGATTCCCGCTCAACTGACGGAAAGCAGAATATTTCTAGCAAAATTCCAGTCACCAGTCACTAGTCACTCCTTTTGTTGAGTCGTTGAGTCGTTGAGTCGTTTAGCCGTTGAATTTAAGGTACCTAATTCCAATTACCTGGTTCCTAGTACCTCAAACGGCGATTGGCTGGTTTAATTGTAAAGATACTGAATATCAGGCTTCCCAGTCACTAGTCACTAGTCACTAGTCACCCCAGATGAGGTGTTTTGTCGGTGTATTTCCGGCAGGCCCATTCCCCCTATTTCCTAGTACCTATTTCCAAGTACCTACTGCCTAATACCCCGCTAGATTTTGCGTAAAGGACTCAAACTCTCCCCTTTTTCTTTTCTCCATGAAAATGGATCCAAGAATGGCGAAATCAGCAATCTCAAAGGCTTTGTTTACGTCCTCCAAAGAACGAATACCAAAACCTAAGCCGATTTTTACCGAATCCATTCCTCGGATTTCTTCAACCTTATCAATCAATCGTTCACTTAATTGAAACTGTTTCCCCGTAGTCTGAAACCCGCTCATTAAATACAGCCAGTCAGGTTGGTGACCAAGAAGGATCTTTATTCTTTCCTTAGAGGTGTTTAATCCAATTACGGGGATGAATCTCAGTCCGAGTTTATCTCCAATGCCTTGGGTCAATTCATCATCCAAAGGAAGATCTGGCACTATCCAATGCTTGTTTTTCAAGGCTTTTATTCGCCCGGCATGGTCAGACCCTGCAAGGAAAAATAGTTTTTGAGCATAGCTCATGTATTCAATTCTTACCTCCGGGAATCTCGCCTCAATGTTTTCGATAAAATTCAAGAGGCTCTCAAGGCTCTTGAAATTCTCTAAGCCTTCCTTATTGGCCTCCGTAATCAGAGGTCCATCAGCTGTTGGATGCGAAAATGGAACCTGCAGTTCCCAATGACGCAAGCCTATATCATTCCAAAACTCAAGCTGCTTTAAACACTCTTCTTGGTTGGGGTATCCTAATACGGTATGAGCAATGATCTCTTTCATGTCTTAATCAATGTTTTCGCATACGACTCCAAGGCCTCCGGTTGGAAGGCTTTCATGCTTATGAATAGGTCCTTTTCTCCTCTCCCAGAACCGTTCAATACGATGATCTCATCCTCTTGAAATCCATCTGAATCTTTAAGCAAAGCTGCCAAGGCATGGGCTGATTCTAAAGCTATGATTAAGCCCTCTTCTTTGGCCAATCGTTTAACGGCCTCCAAGGTTTCTTCGTCGGTAGCAAAACCAGACTCAATTCTTCCTGAGTCGTATAAATCAGACAGTAAAGGGGATACTCCACAATAGTCCAGTCCGGCGGAAATGGAATGGGTTGAAGAAATATTTCCATCCTCATCTTGAAGAAAATACCCATGGTATCCTTCAAAAACTCCGGGTTTTCCGTGGGTGAACCTTCGGGCGTGCTCTCCAGCCTCCTCCCCTTTTCCGCCAGCCTCAATGGCCATCAATCGAGTAGTCCGTTTCAAAAAGGGTAGAAAGGCGCCAAGGGCATTGCTTCCTCCTCCCACGCAAGCATAAATTCGGTCGGGTTCTCTCCCAAATTTTGATTCACAGGTTTCTAGTATTTCCTTTCCTACCACCGACTGAAAATGGGCGTTCATTCTAGGGTAAGGGTCCGGACCAACGGCTGAACCTAAGAGGTAAAAGGCCTGTTCCGGATCTGAAATCAAATCTTTGAATGCCGCTATTACTGCATCGTTCAAAGATTCATCACCAGACTCTACCGGAATAACCTCAGCGCCTAAAAGCTCCATCCAAAATACATTGGGTCGCTGCCTTTCGTAATCCTTCTTTCCCATGTAAATGGTGCATTTCATGCCAAACCTTGCTGCCACCGTAGCCGTTGCATACCCGTGCTGACCTGCACCGGTTTCCGCTATGATCCTGGTTTTGCCCATTTCCTGAGCCAATAGAATTTGTCCGATGCAATGGTTGATCTTATGTGCCCCTGTGAGGTTCATCCCCTCGTTCTTCATGTATATTTTAGCCCCCAAGTTTTTGGAAAGGTTTTTCAAAGGGGTAAAAGGAGTGGGCCTTCCAGAAAATTCAGCATAGGCCTCCTTCAGCCTTCTTTCAAAAACGGCATCATGCTTCAAGGCATCAAAGGTTGCTGCTAGCTCATCCATGGTGGGACGAATGGTTTCAGGAATGTATTTCCCTCCATATTTCCCAAAAAAACCAGATTCCTCCTTCAAATATTCTATGCTTTCCATCACACCAAATTTTCTTTTGGTTGCATAAATTCAGAAAGCGAACCAACCTGATTTACCAAATTGGCATAGGCCGGGAAATCCAATTGTTGTTGGGCGTCTGATTTTGCCTGCAAGGGATTGGGGTGGGTTTCAATTAATAATCCTTGAGCTCCGGCTGATATGGAAGCCAAAGCGAGAGGAGTTACCAGGTCATGAACCCCGGCAGCATGGCAAGGGTCAACGATGATGGGCAGATGAGATCGTTTGCGAATAAGAGCTACTGAATTCAAATCCAAGGTGTTTCGAGTGCTGGTTTCAAAGGTTCGAATGCCTCGTTCGCATAAAATGATTTGGTCATTTCCGCCATCAAGTAGGTATTCAGCCGCCAGCAGAAACTCCTCTACGGTTGCTGAATTCCCTCGTTTTAAAAGTATGGGATGCTTAATTTTTGAAAGCTTTTTAAGCAAGGAGAAGTTTTGCATGTTCCGTGCACCCACCTGAATGATGTCTACAGATTTTTCAAAAACAGGAAGGTCTTCTCCATCCAATAATTCAACACAAATGGCCAATCCGAATTTGTCTGCTGCTTTCCGCATTAGCGACAATCCTTGAAAGCCCATGCCTTGGAAATCATAAGGAGAGGTTCTTGGTTTCTGTATTCCACCCCTTAAAATTTTCCCTCCCTGTTCGGCAATAAACTCGGCAGAAGCCAAGATTTGAGCTTCAGATTCAACCGCACAGGGACCTCCGATGATTACCGGTTCTTCCCCTCCAAACCTGGCTCCGTTTACCTCAACCACGCTTTGGTCTGGGTAAAATTCTCGGCTTACTTTCTTATATCTTTTGGTTACGGAAATGAGCTCCTTTACCCCCGGAAAACGAGCCACTTCCTTCCGGTCAATGTCTCGAGCATTTCCCATAACGCCAATGGCCACCCTATTCTTTCCGGGCAGCTCTTCGGCCTGATATCCAATGGATACCAAATAGTTCACTACCTCTTTTATTTCTTTGCTTCCCGCATTTCTATCCATTACTACCAACATAGTCTTCTTCTTTTTTGTTCTTTAATTTCTTCACAACCTCCAAGATTTTTTCTTGGCTGATTTTTCCTTCCTCCTCAATTCCCGAGGCCATATCTACCCCCATACACCATCGATTTTCACGCAGTCTTTCTAGGTTTCCTGAATGCATTCCTCCCGCCAAAAAGAAGGGCAATTCCATTTTCATTACCTCCTTTAAGTCAATTTCTTTCCCTTTTCCAGGATGAGCCCCGTCCATTATCAAGCCATCCACCCGACCTAAATCTACTCCCTTCAATTCCTCTGCATCCTTAAAGGCCAATAAAATCTTCTGGTTTTTCAAAGCGGAGGCATAGGTTTCAAATTCATCAACATACACCTGAACCCATTGAAAAGGATGTTTTTTTAGGGCAGTCTTCACCTCCTTGAGCGGATTTCCCTTAACCACCAATACCTCTTTCCCGCGAAAGCGGATTTCACCAAAATCATCAAAACGTCTTTTTGAGAGCGGGCTAATATTATAACCCAATAAGTCCGGACCCTGAATTTCGTTTGCCTTGAGTCCGCAAGCTTTGAAGAAATACTTCCTTTCCAGGGCCAGCCATTTTTTCAAGTCAGGCACCCGATCTTCATGCATTAAGGCAGATCCAATTAGGTATCCATCTACGAAGTCTCTACAGATTCTACCTTCTACTGCACCGGTAATTCCGCTTTCAGCAATTTTCAGGCAAGGCCAGTCTATTTTTTTTGCCAGTAAAGGAATTCGCATGAGCCTAAGACTTAAATCATCTAAGTTCCTCGCGTTTATTCCCATGAGTTCTGGCTTGAATCCTCGTATTTTCTCCAGGTCGTTTTCATCATGAATTTCAACCAGAATGGTCATGTTTAAAAGTTCAGCCCTTTCAAAGAATTCCTGAATTTGGTTCTGATCCAAAATCCGAACAATCATAAGCACCATGCTGGCCCCATACTTCCTTGCCAGATTAATTTGATCAGGGTGAATCAAGAAGTCTTTCATTAAAATGGGAAGATCTGCTAAGGCTTCAGAGGCTGTTTTCAAGTCGTCCAAGCTTCCGTCAAAATGCTTTGGCTCGGTTAATACTGAAATTGCACTGGCCCCCTTTGAGGCGTAATCCTTTACCCGTTCAACCAAGGGGTGATAGGCAATCTCACCCAAAGAAGGCGACCTCCGTTTGAATTCCGTTATGAATATAGGTTCACCGGTTTTGGCCATGGATTTAAATGTATCCAGGGTATTCTTTGAGCAAGGTGTTAATGAATCAAGGCTTGGAATCTCAAGCTTTTCAACATCCTCTCTTCGTTGGGCTATGATTTCATCCAGCAACATGCTTCTCTTTCTTTTTGGGTATTATTTGATTCAAGACCTGAACCGCTTTTCCTGATTCTAAGTCTGTTTTCATTTTTTCATAGGCCGCTTGAAGCGGAAGGCTTTCTATGAAATGGGAGTAAACAAAAGCCGCATTTACCAATACAAGCTTTGCATGGTCTGATTCCGTATTGCCATGAATAATTTCCTGAGCCAAGAGAAAATTATCCTCCGGTTTGTGAACGGCAACCCTTTCAAAGGGAATACGCTCAATTCCGAAGTTTTCAGGTTCTATTTTGAACCTCCTTCTATTTCCATTTTCAAAGGCTAATACTTGAGTTGGCTCTGAAACCGAAATCTCATCAAGCCCTTCCCCACCTCGAACCACAAAAACCTTTTCTTTACCCTGAAGTACAGCTGTTTCCAAAATCAAGTCCATATACTTTTCAAAGGCTGTTCCTATGAGTTGAAATTTCGGGTTAACCGGGTTTAGCAAAGGACCCAGAACATTGAAAAGCGTGGGTACCCCCATTCTATTTCTAGAAGCCGCAAATTGTCCAACGGTTGGATGAAGCTTGGGCGCGTAAAGGAATCCTAATCCCGTATTGCTCAAACTCTCCTTCACCTGGCTCATGGAAGAATCAAGGTCAAGGCCGAGGTCTTCTAAGAGATCAAACGACCCATATCTTCCACTGGCAGCTTTATTTCCGTGCTTGGCAATGGGCAATCCGTAATTTGCCAACAAGAAACTAGCTATGGTACTGGTATTCAATCTAGGAAGTCCAGAGCCTCCGGTTCCACAAACATCCAAGGCATGGGTTTTAGCAGAACCATACGCTTCTGACTTTTCTAAAATAGCGTTCAGAAAATCATTGAGTGCATACGGCTGTTTTAATTGAAAGGAAAGGGATACCAGAAGGATGAGTTTCTGATCCTCGTTGAGCTCTTTTTTACTCAATAGGTCAACCAAAACCTTAAAGTCTTCACCATCTAGAAGCACTTCGTTTTGGAGCTTTTTCATGAGCGTAAAATAGGCGGTATTCCCAAGAGAAAGCCTTTTGTTCATCACGTTCTCAATGAGCTTAAACCCTTGGTTGTTTCGAGCAGATAAAATGCTTTCCGGATGAAACTGCACCCCTTCTATGGGAAGGTATTTATGCCTTACCCCCATGATTAATTGCTCTCGATTTCGGGCGCTTATTTCCAATGACTTGGGAAGGGAGTCGGCCGAAAGGCTATGATATCTTCCAATCTCAAGCGGATTCTCTAAATCAGAAAACACCCCGATTCCTTGGTGATAGGCTTGATCTGATTTTCCATGAATGGGATTTGAATATTTAAGGCTTCCGCCGAAAAACTCAACCAAGGCCTGCATTCCAAGACATACCCCAAAAATGGGCTTTAGAGAATGGAAGCAATCAATGATTTCCATGAGGTTCCCCGCATTACCTGGTATTCCCGGACCGGGTGATAAAACCAATAAATCAAATTCAATTTTTTTGAGAACCTTAACCGGAGTTTGATTTCGGTACACCAATACCTCTGCTCCCAATTGCCTGAAATAATCCACCAAATTATAGGTGAAGGAATCGTAATTATCAATGAGGAGAATTCTTTTATACTTAGGCATCTTGGAATTCTTTAAGACTTTCAACAAAAGCGGCCATTTTATGTTCAGTTTCCCGAAGTTCAGATTCCGGATCAGAATCCATCAACAAGGTGGCCCCGGCCAGATACTTCAAGCGCCCATCTTTAAGGTGACATGATCGGATGGTAATGGCTGTGTTTACATCTCCATTTGGAAGCAGGTAACCAATGCATCCTCCATAATACCCTCTTGAATGGGGCTCCATTTCTTCAATTTTATTCAAGGCCGCGTATTTAGGAGCACCCGTTAAGGTGCCGGCATTCAAGCATGCACCTAGGGCGTCTAAGCCATCCCTCCCCTCTTCAAGGTCTCCGGAAAGGCGAGCAACGGTGTGAAAAAGGTGCTTGTATGATTCTACTTTTCTATACTCATCAATTTGAATTCCGGGCTTACATACTTTAGACAGGTCATTTCTGCCCAGGTCAATCAACATATCTAGTTCTGCCTTTTCTTTGGTTGAATTCAAGAGCTCCAAAAGCCTTTCGTGATCTTCAATAGGAGAGCCTGTACGAGGTACCGTTCCTGAAATGGGCTTTAACTCAAGTTTCCCCTTTTCTAGTTTAACCATGATTTCCGGACTCGCCCCAAGTAAAACCTCATCTTTAAAGTCAATGTAAAACTGGTAAGGAGAAGGATTGTTTTCTGCGTATTTCTGATAAAGCAAACTAGGTTCTCCGTGAAATTTAGATTCAAGCTTTCTAGATAGAACCAGCTCCATCAGCTCCCCTTTTTCAAAAAGGGTTTTTGATTCAAGAATCAAGGATTTAAAAATCTCATCTTCAGGAGAAATTACCGGAGCTCCTACCGTAAACTCAGATTTAGACTCTGGAATTTCATAGGTTTTTGGATGGGTGAATTTCGGCTCGAGCTTTTCGCCGGAAGGCAAAAGAGAATCTATAAAGCAAGTTTGGGTCAGGTGGTTGCAAACAAGAATCTTTGAGAACAGGAAAAATCGAAAGTCTGGGCTTTCAGGTGTTTTATGTTCTTTTACCTCCTCAAATTGATATACAAAGGTATGAGCGAAGGCTCCGTAGAGTCCGCAAAATCCTGAATTATTGGGAAGAAGTTTTAGAATTTGAGGTAGAATCCGGGCGGGTATGTTTTGACGAAACCTTTGGTCTTCTTCTTCCTGAAACGCCTCTCGAGGAAAAAAAATGGTTACAGAATCGTCGCAAAGCTTGGTATCCTCTTTCTTATCAAACATTGCCACTAAATCACAAAAAAGAGGTCTAAACGCCCTATTTGTTAACCTTAAGCTGAGCTGATCCCGCCCGGAAACTACTTCAAAGATCGGATCGAATCCGAGCAGAGAAACCCGTTGGTTTTGGGCATCAATCTCGCTCGATTCAAAGAGGCAATAAGCCTCATTATCAATCAAATCAGGGTATGGATACGCCTGAACTGGAAAGGGTATGTCAACCCTTTGATGTTTTATTTTCATGGAAGAGTACATCTAAGTATGCGTTGATTTCTTTTTCATGCATTCGGTAGGTCTTCGCCCCCCGGGTTGCCGTTACCACGCTACAGTTCACCACACGGGCCACTTCACGCTGAGACATCCCTTTACTTAAAGCATAAAAAATTCGCCATCGCTCTTCGATGAGCTCTCTTTCCTTATCCGTAAAAGTGATACCCAGGAAAGCATCTAGCTCCTGCTTAGATTTAAATTGAGTCATAAGATCAAACAATCCATCCACTGTATCACTGTACTATTACGATGGGTCAAAACTAATGGATTTCTTTTATTCCCAAATGAAAATCTTAAGAAAATTTTATCACCTCATTACCAGTAACTTAAACCACCTAAGCGATCTTCCTTTTTTTCCTTCCCTCAATTTTTAGGCCTTCTAGGATCTTTGATTTTTCCTGAAATCTTCAAACTTGGTCTTTTGCCAAATCCTTTCTTCCCCCTACACCAAACAAATTATTCCAATTATCTTTGCACAAACTCAGCCCATGCTTTACATCCATTGGAACCCAGACCCAATTCTTATTGACTTAGGATTCATAGCTTTACGTTGGTACAGCCTACTCTTTGCCTTCGGAATCTTCCTTTGTTTCCTTTACTTTAAAAAGACTTTTCAGGCTGAAAACCTTCCTTTAGAAAAGCTAGACAAGCTTACCATATATGTAATTGTTGGCATCGTTTTAGGCGCCAGACTTGGCCATTGCCTGTTCTATGAGTTTGATTATTACAAAGACCATCTCCTTGAAATGATTCTGCCCTTTCGGTTTGAGCCTGAGTTTGAATTCACAGGCTTTCGCGGATTGGCAAGCCATGGGGGTGCCATTGGAATTTTAACCGCCCTCATTCTCTTTTCGCGTAGGCATAAGATCGGTTTGAAGTTTTTATTGGATGAAATTTCAGTCGTAATTCCACTTGCTGGGGCCAGCATCCGGTTCGGAAATTTGATGAACTCTGAAATCATTGGGAGTCCTACTGATTTGCCCTGGGCCTTTGTTTTTGAACGGGTTGACATGGTTCCTAGGCATCCCGGACAGCTCTACGAAGCTCTTTCCTATTTATTGATTTTCGGAATTTTATGGTTTGTGAAACGTAAAAACCTCAAGGTTGCCCCTGGATTTAGATTCGGGCTCTTCTTGGTTTTATTGTTCTTGGCAAGATTTCTCATTGAATTCACCAAGGCCAACCAGGTTGATTTTGAGGCCGGAATGAGCTTGAACATGGGGCAATGGTTGTCCATTCCATTTATCTTGGCTGGGGCCGGAATCATGTATTATTTCGGGAAGGCCCAGAAGCAATAATTCCTAATTCCTCCAAGTTCTTACATCATGCGGCTCAAGGTTCTCATATTCACCATCCTCTTAGGAATGCTTCAAGTTTCTTTCGCTCAAGAAAAAGAGATTTCAAAGCTTGAAAGGCTTTATCGGAAGCATAAATTTGAGCGTTGCGCTGAATATGCCAAAGATTGCATCCGAGAGTATCGGCATGAAGTATTTCCTTATGCCTGGGCCATTAAATCTTATTTGGCTCAGATTCCTCTGGCTGAAAAACCCACCGAAGAATACCGGTACATTCGAAGGGCTACGGCTGTTTTGAAAAGATGGCCAGACACCACCCATTCGGCCTACCCCATCATCTTAAATGATATGCGAAACATTACCGAGGCCATGCTTGAAACCTGGGAGCATAAATACCCTAGGTATGCCCCTAGGCTGGCTAAGGTCTTGGTTGAAATAAACCAACTTTACCTCATTGATGAAACCCCCGTAGCGGTTGCCTTTCCTTTAACCGATACTTCATATACCTATGTAGATGCCAGCCAGGAAGACGAAAGGGATTCTGTTCGAGAGGTTCTGATATCAATGGCCGAGTCTTTAGTAGGTAGTCCTTATTTATATGGTGGAGATAGTCCACAAGGCTTTGATTGTTCAGGGTTCACTCAATACGTTTACCGGCAGGTAGGCATTCAACTTCCGCACAATGCCCAAGCGCAATCTAAATTAGCGGGGGTACAAAAAGGCATTGACCAAGCCCAGCCCGGCGACCTGGTTTTTTTCGGAACCTGGGTAGGCGATTCTTATAAAGCAGACCATACAGCCTTGGTTCTTTCCGTGGATGAATCCGGAATTCGGGTAATTCACTCGGTTTCGAATGGGGTAATCATTGACGATTCAGACACAGTTTGGGATGCCCATTGGAGAAAAAAAGTCTTGTTTGTAAAAGACATATTGGCGGGTCAACTTTAAAATATTTGAGATTTTTTGCTAATTTCCTCGTAGCGAACTTATTTAGGTTACCTTTGCAAAACCTAATCGGCGAGTGATGCCACAGAGGCCCGTCCTTTGTTCTCCTTTCTGCTTGGGCTTAATTTTTAGTTTTTTTTATGAATATTTTTATTGCAAAGTTGAGTGGTGATACCACCGACCAAGACTTGTCTGATGCATTCGGACAGTACGGAGCTGTTAGCAGCGCCAAAGTTATCATGGACCGGGACACCGGTGAATCAAAGCGTTTTGGCTTTGTTGAAATGGACAACGACGACGACGCTCGTGGTGCCATTGAACAACTAGACCAATCTGAATTACAAGGTAGAACCATTGTAGTTAAGGAAGCTCGTCCGCGTGAAGAAAGACCTCGCAGAGATTTTTCCGGAAATCAACGTCGGGATAGATATTAATACCTACCCAGCCTAAGCACCGAGGGGTTAATAGCCCCTCGGATGTTTTTATAATTATTCGTCTTTGCATATTCGTGAACGGCTATCCAGTCCTGAGCATGACGAATCCGAATCCTCTCCAAATCTTTATCATCAACCATTCCTCCGTTCAATATCATTTTTGAAGGGAGCATTCGCATTCCTAGTCCTAGACCTGATGCCACCGCCAACTTAAGCCGATGACCTAAGTTGAGATTCAATCCAGACTGCATCAAAGGAACTCCTTCCCTACCAAAAATCTTGGCGTTTGCCATTGACTTTATTTCAATCTTATTTTCTTTCTTCTTCGGGTTTTTAGCATTCACCTTCTCTTGAAGCTCAATGTCAAACTTTCGATAGCTGGCAAACATGATCTGAGCAAAAGCATCGAAAAACTCATAGGGGTAGCGATCCAAATCCTCTAAAAACAAAACCAAAGGCTTTTGATCAAAAACAGATTCCAAGAATTTGATTTTCGACATGTAATCACAATCCACATGTTTTAAATATCCTTGGTTGGTCTCTGCATCGTAAAACTCTTTGAAGCTCATCCCTAAACCCATGTTTACCAAGTACACATAAAGGTCATACAGCCATTTATCGTGACGGCGAAAGGTTAAAATGGTCTGGGTTTGAGGAAATTTCCGAGCAAACTTCTTCACCTGGTCTTCAAGACCTATATCCATGCTATTGCTCACAAAAAATTTATGCACCATTTCTCGTCCTACAATTTTAGGAAGCTTGGTGTATTCACCCGGGTGAACAAAACGAACCCCCTGAAGGCGCGGGAAAAAAGTTCGCCGTAAATAGCTCGCTTCCGTCCTTCCAAATCCGAGGTGAAAATAAATCTCAGGTTCTTGCCTGACCATTTGCAATGATTATAAGAGTTGAAAAAGCCAAACTAAGGAGGTTTTTTGAATAATTGATTGATTGGAATCAAATAATACCTTCCAGCATTTAACTGACTAGCAATCTAGTATATTTTATCTTTAATTTCGTAGGATTATTCCCGCCGTGCTAAGCTTCAAATCTAGATAGTTTATTAAAAATATATGGTTATGAAGCTTAGGGTTTTTACCTTGCCCGAAGAAATTTTATACCCAATGATAGTACCTGAATTCTACGCCAAATATGTAGATCAACTTGAAGATAAAAACGTTTTGGAAGCATTGAAGGCTTCCGGAAAACGTCTCGAAACCTTGATTCATGAAATCCGTGAAGACCAAGGTGAATTTGCTTACGAAGAAGGAAAATGGTCAATAAAAGACGTGGTTCAACACCTAAATGATACCGAACGAATCCTTTCTATGCGCGCAATTGCCTTCGCCCGTGGTGATAAAACCCAACTCCCCGGCTTTGAACATGAAGATTATGTGAAATCGGCCCGAGCCAATAAAAGGTCTTTCTTCGCTTTGATGGAAGAATTTAGAGCCGTTCGCCAAAGCAGCATTACCCTGTTCAAAGGTTTAGACCCCATTCAAATGCAAGAAAGAGGGCATGCCAATGGACTTGAATTTACCGTTGAAGCCATGGGATTGATCATTTCTGGGCATACGGTTCATCATGCAAATATTCTGGAAGAACGTTACCTTCCCCTACTTTAATTAAAAAACCATGGCTTGCAATTGGTATGGAGATGACCCCCTAATGAAATCATACCATGATACTGAATGGGGCGTGCCGGTTTATGACGACCGACTCTGGTTTGAATATATTCTATTGGATGGTTTCCAGGCAGGACTTTCATGGAAAACCGTGCTTCATAAGCGTGAAGGATTCAGAGAGGCCTTTGAAAATTTCCAACCTGAAAAGGTGGTAAACTTTACCGATGAACGGCTTGCCCAATTGCAACAAAACCCCAAAATCATACGTAATAAACTAAAGATAGCTGCGGCCCGAAAAAACGCTGCAGCCTTCCTAAAATTACAAGAAAAACACGGTTCTTTTTCTTCCTATATCTGGCAATTTACCGAGGGTGAAATGAAGGTAAACCACCTCACGAAAGACTCAGATTTCCAAGCTACTAGCAAGGAAAGCGACGCAATGAGTAAGGCCCTTAAAAAAGAAGGATTCTCATTTGTAGGATCTACCATTTGCTACGCCTTCATGCAAGCCGCAGGTATGGTAAATGATCATTTGGTAACTTGCAAAAGACATAAGGAAGTTCAAGATCTTCAAAACCCTAATTATCTATGAAAAGTAAAAAAGTAGAACAGGCCCTAAACGAGCAAATAAAGGTTGAATATGAATCTTCTCAATTTTACCTGGCCATGGCTTCATGGGCTGAAACCGAAGGCTTAAACGGAACCGCCAATTTTCTCTATGGCCAAAGCGAGGAGGAAAGACAACATATGCTTAAATTGATTCGATTTGTGAATGAACGTGGTGGTCAAGCGGTTATCCCAGCCCTTCCTGAACCTCCAAAATCTTTCGAAAGCCTTCAAAGCATTTTTCAGCACCTACTCGATCACGAGATGAAGGTGACTGATTCAATCAATGAAGTGGTTGGAACCTGCCTCAGCGAAAAAGACTATACCACCCATAATTTCATGCAATGGTACGTCTCTGAACAAATTGAAGAGGAATCCATGGCTAGAAACTTACTCGATCAACTCAATTTGATTGGAAATGATAAAGGCGGTCTCTATCTCTTTGATCGAGATTTGAACTCAGGAAATGTGTCTACTGAATAATACCTAATTCATGGAGCCTCAAATTCAAAAAGAATTAAAACGAAATCAGGTAGGGAATGATGCAATTCAATCCCTCCTGAATTCTATTTTTAATCAAGACCGAGACTCCCTTCGTTTTATCCTCTCGGGTGGCTCTGATCAACCTGTTTCCTTAAACCACCCTGAAAACCTTAATCCAGACCGTGTTTATCACCTAAGAGAAATTGAAAAAGTAGCCAAAGACTACCGACTTCGATTCTTAAGCAGTAAGTATTTCAAAGACGAAATTCCAAGAGAAGCCTTGGTGAAATGGAGAGAAACTAAATCCTCACTGGGAATGGAAAATCCTGATTTCTACATCTTGGCTCCGGGTGATAAATTTAGACGCATTAACAAAGATTCTGATCCCTTGCTTTTTGCCAACCTAGGTAATGGTTTTTACTACCTAATCCACGCTTGGGGCAATGACCTAAGCCCTTGGAGGAAAATCTTGAACTGGCCTTATCGCTCATTCACAAATTTGCTTCTTAGCATTGCCTCATTGGTTTTAATTCTAAGCCTTATCCTTCCCGGCCATTGGATTTCTACCCAAGCTGAATTGGTGCCCCTAACCCGGGCCTACCTGTTCTTCTATTTGTTCATTGCGGTTGGCGGACTAACCCTATTCTACAGTTTTGCCCTGAACAAGAATTTTTCTGAAAACACCTGGAACTCCAAGTACCTGTGATTTTTGACCTCGGGCCTTACGGCATACTCTTTTGGGGATTTTCCTGCCTGTATATGGCCGGATTATCTTTCGCGCTTTGGTTGGATTTAAAAAAGAACCGGAAACTCAAGCCCAACCTACATAGCCATAGGCTTTCAATTATCATCCCCTTTAAAAACGAAGCCCAAAACCTTCCCCGGCTCATTCATAGCATTAACGAATCTTACCTTCCGGGGAACCAAATCATATTCATCAACGATCATTCCCATGACAATGGGGAGGAAATCATTCGAGACCAGGCCAATTTTCCATTTGAAATTCTCAAAGTTCCTGAAGGGTTTTCAGGAAAGAAATCAGCACTACATGCCGGAATCAATCAGGCAAAAAATGCCTTCGTTTTAAGCCTAGACGCCGACATAGTTTTGCCGAGTTCCTATTTTGAATCTCTCCGGAAAATGGAATGGGCTGACCTGAATATTTTACCGGTTGGAATGAATGCGGAAACTCCTTTTCAAAAATGGGCCGCCCTTGAATTCGATTTCTTGCAGCATCTTGGACAAGGTTTGGCTGGGGCCGGAAAACCTGAGTTATGCAACGGAGCCAATTTGCTCTTCTCAAAACGGGCCTACCAAGAATCTGCCAGCATCCGCCAAGATTGGGAAATCCCCTCTGGAGACGATGTTTTCCTTCTAAATGCCATGAAACATTTAGGGAAATCCATAAAATCAAATGCCAACGAAAAGCTAAGGGTAGAAACCCCAGCTCCCAAAAACTGGGAAGAATTACTTTCTCAAAGAAATCGGTGGATTCAAAAAATGAAAGGGAGGCTAAGCAGGAGTCAGTGGATTTCAGGGGGCTTTTTATTGCTTAGCCAGTTTTCATTCTACCCCCTATTCTTCCTCACCTTTCTTGAGCCAAGCCTAAGCATTCCTCTATTGATTAAACTTATATCGGAACGCATCTCAAGCAAAGATTCTAGTTTCTCAGCCTTGGTAATTCACCAATTCTGGTACCCGTACTATCTATTGAAACTGGCTCTTTATCCCCGAAAGGGAAATCAAAAATGGAAATGAATTAAGCCTTAGAATTGATTTTATGCTTACGTCCGGTCTGGTATTTCTTTTCCAAATATTCCACAACCAAACCCGCCACATCTTTTCCTGTAGCCTTCTCAATTCCTTCCAATCCAGGTGATGAATTCACCTCTAAAATAAGCGGTCCGCGAGCGGATTGAAGCATGTCAACCCCGGCCACATCTAATCCTAATGACTTAGCCGCTTTGATGGCTGCTGATCTTTCCTCTTTCGATAATTTAATCACCGAAGAACTTCCTCCTCTATGAAGGTTTGAGCGAAACTCTCCTTCTTTGGCTTGTCTTTTCATGGCTGCAACCACCCGGCCGCCAACCACAAAAGCACGAATATCAGCCCCTCCAGCTTCTTTGATGAACTCTTGAACAATCACCCTTGCTTTCAATCCGTTGAAGGCCTCAATTACAGAAGATGCTGATTTATGATTGTCGGCCAAAACCACACCCAACCCCTGGGTTCCCTCTAAAAGCTTAATAATTACCGGAGCCCCGCCTACCCCATTAATTACAGACTCGGTGTCTTTGCTGTAATTGGTGAAAACAGTTTTTGGCAATCCTAAGCCCGCTCTTGAAAGCAATTGCAAGGATCTAAGTTTATCTCTAGACCGGGTTATGGCCTGAGATTCAACCAATGTTATCGCATTCATCATTTCAAACTGACGCACAACGGCAGACCCATAAAAGGTAACCGAAGCCCCAATTCTTGGTATTACTCCATCCACATCCATCACCTCTTTTCCTTGATAAAATACATGAGGACGGTTTTGTTCCATTACCAAATTGCATTTCAAATGGTCCATTAAAACTGCTTCATGCCCGCGTTTTTCAATGGCTTCAAGGAGTCTTCGAGTTGAATATAGTTCGCCATTTCGGCTGAGTACAATAATTTTCATTCTGAGATTTTATCTAATTCAAAGGTTTTTGATACATCCACCAAAAACCGATTGTTTATCGCCTTTCGGCCCAAAAGTACTGGAGATTTCATGGAAGACCGATTCGTCAAGGTAAATTCTGTCTTAAATTTCCTTTTTCCCAAAACCAAGGTGGTTTTTACCAAGAACCGCTCTTGAATGCTTCCATTTGAGCTTTTTACTCGCACCCGCTTAAATTCAGGAAAATATACACCCTCCTTTTTATAGTCTGCATGATTTGGGTCAAGAAAACGAACCCGTAAAACCCGCTCCCCTCCGCGAAGTACCACCTTGATCAAACTACAATGAATGGATGAACGGTAAGCCCCGGTATCTACCTTTGCAACCACCCGTTCCATCCCAAGCTCAGGAAACCTTACTCTTTCCTTGCGCCCTATGATTCTCTTTACCTTTTTCAAGCAGAAATTGTTTTTATCAAAATTAATCTAGTTTCTGGGTTTCCAAAACTCAATTTAGATGAATCTAAAAATATTTTTATGTTCATATAAATTTTATCTTTGTGGGATGAAAATTAATGGTTTTATCCTTCTCTTTTCCACTTTGATTCTTGGTCTTTTAGGCGCTTGCCAACCCGAAGAATCCAATGCAAATAAGGAAATAAAAATTCTATGCACCACCGGAATCATTGCCGATGCCGTTGAAAACCTGGTTCAAGGTCATGCCCAAGTAAACCATTTAATGGGCCCTGGGGTTGACCCCCATTTGTACAAGGCTTCCCAAGCCGATGTAATGGCTATGCAATCAGCCGACATCATTGTTTACAATGGTTTGCACCTAGAGGGTAAAATGACCGAAATCTTAGAGAAAACCGGAAAATCAAAACCCGTTTATGCCCTAGGCCATTACCTGGACTCAGCGGCTTTAATCATTCCTGATGGTGAATTGGTAGATCCTCATATTTGGTTGGATCTAAGCCTTTGGGCCCAAGGAATTCAAGGCCTCAGTGAAGACTTATCGGCTCATTTCCCCGGAAAGGAAAAGGAAATCCTTCTAAATTCAGAGTCCTACACAAAGAAAATTTTAGACCTGGATGAATGGGTGGTTGAAAAAATGGAAAACCTGCCCAAGGAAAACCGAATTCTAATCACCTCCCACGATGCCTTTGGGTATTTCGGAAAAAGGTATGGAGTTGAAGTAAAAGGCCTTCAAGGAATTTCTACGGCTGCAGAATATGGCTTACGTGACCTCACCAATCTGGTTGATTTCTGCATAGAAAATAAGGTTCGGGCGGTATTTGTGGAAAGCTCTGTAAATGAGAAGTCATTGAAGGCCGTTGTAGAAGGGGCCGTTGCCTCAGGTTATGATTTGAAAATAGGAGGAAAACTTTACAGCGATGCCTTGGGCCAAAAAGAGGGTCCTGCCGGAAATTACCTAGGCATGGTTCGAGAAAATGTAGAAACCATTTATTCAGGTTTGGAATGAAAGAAATTGCCCTAGAAGCCCATAATTTAACGGTCTCCTACCATAGAAAACCGGTGCTTTGGAATATTGACTTCAAAATTCCTGCTGGTGAAATTATCGGAATCATGGGACCCAATGGCGCGGGGAAATCAACCCTTTTGAAATCCATTATGGGTTTGGTTCCGGCAAGTTCAGGCTATGTGCGAATTTTCAATCAAAACCTAAAGACCCAACGGAAGAAAATAGCCTACGTACCTCAACGTCAATCGGTTGACTGGGACTTCCCTGCAAGGGTAATTGACGTGGTTAAAATGGGCAGGTATACCCATACCGGCTTGTTCAGGCGGTTTAAGCCCATGGATTATGAGAAGGCCAAATCAGCACTTGAGAAAGTTGGTATGTTGGCTTTCGCCGAAAGGCAAATTGCCCAATTATCAGGCGGACAACAACAAAGGGTGTTCTTGGCCAGGGCCTTGGCACAGGAGGCAGAGCTTTACATTTTAGACGAGCCCTTTGCCGGTGTAGATGCTGCCACCGAGGAAGCCTTGATCAAAATCATCCGCGATTTGAAATCTCAGGGAAAAACCATGGTAGTGGTTCATCATGACCTTCAAACTTGTAGAGAATATTTCAGCCATTTGGTCTTCATCAACGCAAGACTCGTGGCCTCGGGTCCAACCCAAGAAGTATTCACCGAAAAGAATTTGGCCAGTACCTATGGGGGTAAGCTAACCCTATTGAGTAAGATGGCTGAACTGGTTGCTGAAAAAGAGTTTCCGGTTCGTGAAAAAGGTTCTTCAGAGTTTAAAAAATCATCTTAGATGTCCTTTTTCGAAGCCCTTTTTCAAAATCCCTCCGTTCAATGGGTGGTACTCGGAACCGTAGGCTTGGCAGTGCTGGGGTCTTCGGTTGGAACTTTTAATTTCCTTCAAAAAAGATCCCTTATTGGAGATGCCGTTTCACATGCCCTTCTTCCCGGAATTTGCCTAGCATTTATTTTGAAAGGCAATAAAGACCCTCTCGCCTTGCTGGTTGGTGCCTTTATCAGCGGATGGATTGCCCTTTTGGTCATCGACTTAATCCAATCCAAAAGCAAAACCAAATCAGACACGGCCATTGCCATTGTGCTTTCTGGTTTCTTCGGATTGGGCATTGTATTTCTCACCCTAATTCAGTCTAGTGAAAATGCCAATCAAGCCGGACTAGACGCCTTCCTTTTCGGAAATGCCGCCTCCATACAGAAAGCTGATTTGCTGAACATTGCCATGTTCGGATCCTTTATTTTGCTTAGTTTATTCCTGGGATTTCGAGCCTTCAAAGCCCTTTGTTTTGACAAAGACTTCATTGCCGCAGGTGGGTTTCGGGTTAAACTCATTCAGTTTTGGCTTTCTTCCATTACCGTATTAACCATTTGCCTTGGGGTTCAAGCCTTAGGCGTAGTGCTCATGGCAGCCCTTTTAATCACCCCGGCCGTGGCTGCACGGGCATGGACCAATAAACTAGGTAACTTAATCTTCCTTTCTTCGGGTATTGGAATCATAAGTGGGTTTGTAGGAGCTTGGATTTCCTATGAATCGCCTTCCATGCCAACGGGTCCGTGGGTAGTACTTACGGCTTCAGCCATTGTGCTTGTCTCCCTGGTATTCTCACCAAAGCGCGGGGTGGTTCCACGGTATTTTCGCCAAAAGGCAAACCAGAAAAAAATTCAATCCGAAAACATTCTAAAGGCCCTCTTTCACCTAGAAGAAAACTCAGAAACTGCCTCAACGGGATATAGCCTAAAAGACCTTCTATCTATGCGTGCTTTTCAACGAGACCAACTTGTAGGAGCCCTTAAAGCCCTGGTTCGGAAAAACCTTTTGCTGGAAGAAGATGGAACCTATAGCCTTAGCAGCTTAGGCAGACAAAAGGCGGGTAAAGTGGTTAGGAACCATAGATTATGGGAACTTTATCTCACCCAATATGTGGGCATGGAAGCCGACCATGTTCATGAAGATGCAGAGGCCATGGAACATTTGATTACCCCTGAATTGGAAAAGGAGCTTAGTAAGGTGCTCAATCACCCTGAATACGACCCCCACCAAAGGCAAATTCCAGGAAAACATGATTGATTTAGAAATTATTTTAACCGCTGTTTTCATTGCCTGGGCCTGCGCCTTGGTAGGAAGCTTTTTGGTTACCCGTGAAATGGCCATGGTGGGAGATGCCATTGCCCATGCTGTGCTACCGGGCATTGTTTTGGCTTACTTAATATCAGGCGGAAGAGATAGCCTTTGGATGCTTACCGGGGCCTGTTTGGCGGGGGTATTTGTAACCCTTTGTATTGAGTGGGTTCAAAAGAAAGCCAGGGTTCAATCAGATGCTGCCATCGGAATCTCCTATACCTTCTTATTTGCCATTGGGGTTATTCTGGTTTCTAAATACGGTCAAACCGTTGACCTTGACCAAGATTGTGTGCTCTATGGTGAAATTGCCTATGTTCCCCTAGATCGTTGGATGCTTGGGGGTTTAGACATGGGTCCGCGGCAAACCTGGATTGGCCTAGGACTATTCACAGGACTTTCCGTCTTAATTTTCCGCGGATTTCGAGCCCTAACCCTAACCAGTTTTGATCCCTCCTATGCTGCAACCCTTGGTATATCTGTGGCTGTTTGGCATTATGCATTGATGGGAGCCGTTTCACTGACCACCGTGGTCTCCTTTGAAAGTGTAGGAGCCATCTTAGTGGTGGCCTTAGTAGTCATTCCGCCGGCAACGGCATACCTCTTTGCCAAAACCATTAAAAACATGATTCTCTTGGCCCTAGGATTTTCAACCACCATGGTAGTTTCAGGGTATTATGTTTCGGCCTGGCTAGATGTAAGCATATCTGGATCAATGGCTACCACCGGCTTGGTTCAGTTCCTTTTGGTTATGGGCTTGAAACCCCTGCTTATTCAATCCGAAAAAATTCCCAGTCACGGACTAAAATCAAAAGGGTAAACGTTGAAAAAACCTTTTCTTTGTCGCAGCAATACAGATGGATATGAAGCAGATTGGCAAGTATTTCTCAATGGTGAAGTTTTCCCACACCATTTTCGCCCTTCCTTTTGCCCTTTTTGGTTTTACCGCCGCCATTTACCGTACAGAATTTGATTTTGCTTGGTTTACGCTTGGGGCCGTTCTCATCTGCATGGTTACCGCCCGAAATGCAGCCATGGGATTCAATAGGTACCTTGACCGTGATATAGACAAGGCCAATCCTAGAACCGCAACCGTTCGAGAGATTCCGAGTGGAGTTATAATGCCCTCTTCTGCTCTTGCCTTTGTCATTGTAAACCTTGCTGTTTTCTGGATTACCACCTGGTTCATTAATCCACTTTGCTTCCTTTTAGCACCCATTGTTTTGTTCATCCTTCTCTTCTACTCTTATACAAAACGGTTTACCTCTTGGTGTCATTTGGTGCTTGGCCTTGGCTTGGCCATTGCCCCCTTTGCCGCATGGATTGCCGTTACTGGCGAATGGAGCTTCAAACCCCTTTTCATCAGTCTTGGCGTTTTGACCTGGGTTTCAGGCTTTGATATCATTTATGCCCTTCAAGACCAAGAGTTTGATAAGGAGCAAGGATTACACTCCGTTCCGGCAAGATTTGGAAAGTCTAGGGCCTTGAGAATCTCTGAATTCCTTCACTTCGTTACCATTGCGGCATTGGCTTATGGAGGTTATGTTCTTGAAATGAACACCTTCTACTTAATTGGACTTGGCATTTTCTCTGCATTGCTGATCTACCAACATACCTTGGTAAAACCCAATGACCTTTCAAGAGTTAACCTGGCCTTCTTCACAACAAATGGCCTTGCATCCTTGATTTTCGGCATTACCGGAATCGCCGACCTGATTTTTTTCACCTAGTAAACATTTGAAAATCAGCACCTATCATCTTAGGTAAAATATTTTTATAGTACTATGTATTGCAAAGTACCTTTTTAAACTGTTACATTTGCCAAAGCAAAGTACTATATGGTTTCCCTTGACGGGATTTGAAATAGGGGTAGGACGAATCCCCGAAAGGGAAATCAAAATAAATTCAATCAAGTATGAACATAGAAAACACAAAGGCCCAGATGCGGAAAGGGGTATTAGAGTACTGCATCTTAGCCATGCTTAAAAACGGAGACGCCTATGCCTCCGGAATCATAGAAAACCTGAAGGAGGCAAAACTCATAGTGGTAGAAGGAACCCTTTACCCCCTTCTCACCCGGTTGAAAAATGCGGGGCTCCTTGCTTATCGCTGGGAAGAAAGCCCCTCGGGTCCGCCCAGAAAGTATTACAAGCTTACTGAAATGGGCGAAAAATTCTTAATTGAACTTGATGCCACCTGGGATCAATTGGTAAACGCAGTAAAACTAACCACCAAAAAATAAGAACAATGAACAAGACAGTAAACTGCAATTTGGCCGGAATTGTATTTCACATGGATGAAGATGCCTTTGCCAAATTGAACGCATACATAAACACCATTCGAAAATACTTTGAAGGCTCAGAGGGAAGAGACGAAATCATAGCCGATATAGAAGCTCGATTTGCCGAATTGTTTCAAGAGAAGCTTAGCAAAACCAAAGAAGTAATTGGCCTAAAAGAAGTTGAAGAAGTAATTGCCATCATGGGTGAACCTGAGGCCTACCTTGACGAGGCGGAAGAACCGATGAATTCAAGCGGATCAAGCCAGAGTACCAATAAGGGAGGCAAAAGAATTTTCCGAAACCCTGACGATTCAGTAATTGGGGGTGTTTGTGGAGGATTGGCGGCCTATTTCGGGGTTGACCCCTTGATTTTCCGCCTAGCCTTTTTAATCCTTTTCTTCGGATTTGGAACCGGCTTAATCCTTTACATTTTGTTATGGATTGTGATTCCGGAAGCCAAAACCGCCGCTGAAAAGCTTCAAATGCGCGGAGAGCCAGTAAATGCATCCAATATTGGAAAGGTCATCAACGAAGAATTTCAATCTGTGAAATCAAAGGTTTCTGACTCCGCCCAAAAATTTGGAAACAAAGAAAACCGGGAAGAAATCAAACACGGAATTGAAAAGGTTTTTGACGGAATCTGGCAAATCATCACCTTCATCTTTAAATTCATATTTAAGATCATTGGGGCCGCATTGATCATTCTGGGCGTGGTAATCACCCTCTCTTTGTTGAGCTCATTCTTTGGGTTTGGATTTGCCTTTCTTCCCTTTTACGATGCCCACCCCATGGCAGCTGCAGACCTAGAAGTTTTGGCCCAATCCTTTTTCTTAAATGAACGACAAATCACCTGGATTTTCATCGGTTTGGCCGGATTTGCCTTGGTACCCATCTTGCACTTAATCTATTTTGGCCTGCAGTTGATTTTCAAAACTCAATCCATGCCAAGAGCCTTGAGCATCGGACTTGGAAGTATCTGGTTTATATCCCTGCTCATACTGGCAGGAAACCTTATTGCCTTGGCCAGTGACTTCAGGTCGTATGCAAGCTATACCCAAGAAATAGAAATTCAATCTGACTCCGCTTCCACCCTATTTCTTGACCTGGATGAGTCTTTATTCGACGAGGAAGAGTATGAACTTTTTTATGAAGAATACGAAAACCTCCTTGTGTCGAATCAAGTAGAACTTGATGTGAAAAAAGGCTTTGGAAATTATCCCATGCTAAGGGTAAAACATAAGGCACGTGGCAGAAGCAGACTGGCGGCAAGAGCAAATGCTAAGACCCTGAATTACACCTTTACACAAACTGACTCGCTCTTAACCTTCAACGATTATTTTACCCTGGATGCCAAGGATAAATGGAGGTTTCAAGAGGTTGAATTAGACCTGTTAATCCCGGTTGGGCATGAAGTTGTTTTGCACGATGAAATGGTGAAAATCATTTACGACATAGACAATGTGCACAATATGTGGGATCACGACATGGTGAACCACCGTTGGAAAATGACGGATGAAGGTTTGAGATGCATGGACTGTATTAATCCATAACCACCCACTTTTTCAAGTGCGAAAAGGCGAGGGCTTTCCCCTCGCCTTTTTTTGGTTTTAGGAGTTTGCTAATAATATCAAGCTTTCCGTCAGTTGAGCGGGAATAGGGAATAGGGAATAGGAAATAGGGAATAGGGAATAGGAATCATGAGCCTGCCTGAAATTCTTCGCCTAAGCGTCTCAACAGGAGTGACTAGTGACTAGTCGCCTGATATTCAGCATCTTTACACTTAAACCTACCAATGGTCGTTTGGGGTAATAGGAACTAGGTAATAGGTAATAGGGATCTTGAACCTGCCTGAAATTCTTCGCCTAAGCGTCTCACCAGGAGTGACTAGTGACTAGTGACTGGTGACTAGATGTCTGATATTCAACATCTTTACACCTAAACATCTCAACAACTAAACGCCTCAACGACTAAACGCCTCAACGCCTCAACAACTCTATCAACTATAAACCCTCAACCATCAACTCAGGGGTGACTAGTGACTAGTGACTGGTGACTAGATGACTGATATTCAGCATCTTTACCTAAACCGGGCAAAAACGTTTTGGGGTAATTAGGTTCATCTTTCCAATACTTTTTATATTGATTGTACTTATCTCCATACTTTCTAAAAGCCAAGAAACTAAATAATAAATATGGTAAAACTAATGCATACTTGTAATAAGTAAGACCATTCGAAATTTCCTCTGTAGTACAAAGTGTTAGTGATAGAAATGCTACTACTATCATCAATATTACCATTTGAACCATTGCAATTGCAACTATTGAGGTAATACCTTTTCTACCATCCCATTTAAAATATGCTTTGGTAATCCTGTAGTAAATGTAATCGAAGAAAAATTCATTGCTTGCAATTTAGAATCCTGCTCCACCTGAATAAGAATCAATTCCTGATCCAATCCTATCCGTAATAGATGAACCTGTTGCTACACCAACAGCAAAATCAGTGATACCATACGCCCAACCAATTGGAGTAAACGTTGTTAATAATCCAATACCCACTTTTGGGGTCACGTCCAAAATGTGGGGAGAAAGGTAAACTTTCCTACTTTCGAAACCAAAAATGAGTGAGTTTGACA
>CAKZPI010000026.1 GCA_937139155.1 uncultured Flavobacteriales bacterium | reverse complement strand
AACTAATTCTGGAGGGAACCATAGAGTTCATAGGAAACAACAATACCCTAACCGTAGAAAATAAAATTTCCCTGGGTGCCAATGCTCAGGTTATTGGAAATTATTCAGGGCCTCAACTTTAATTCTTTTCCCAAACAAGAATAATTTTCAATTCAGAGTAGGCAGAATGAACCACTGCCTTATATTTGTTTCCTGAATGGAGCCAAAACTACTTCTTAATCACCGAGCCATATCCATAACCTTAAATAGGTTGTGTTGCGAATTGATTGAAAACCATAGAAATTTTGAGGATACTGTTTTGGTGGCCCTTCAGCCACGAGGAACAGCCTTTGGAAATCAATTGGTTCAAGTGCTGAAAGAGAATTATCACATGGATAATCTCAAGTATGGGCAATTAGACATTACTTTTTTTCGAGATGATTTTAGACGGAGAGAAGGCCTGCTAAAACCCAGTCAAACTCAAATGAATTTCTTGGTTGAAGGTAAAAAGGTGGTGCTTATTGACGATGTATTATTTACCGGAAGAAGCATTCGATCTGCCTTGGATGCCCTTCAGTCTTTTGGAAGACCAAGCTCTGTTGAACTTTGTGTCTTGATTGACCGCCGACTCAGCAGACACCTGCCCATTCAACCCAATTACGTAGGACATAAAGTGGATTCTGTGGCTTCTGAACGGGTGAGCGTAGATTGGCAAGAAGATAATCATAGTGTATTACTTATGGGTTCTAAAGAGGTATGAGCAGTTTACAAGCAAAACATCTTTTAGGCATTGCCGATCTTCCGAAATCGGACATTGACCTTATTTTCGAAACTGCTGATAATTTCAAAGAGGTAATCAACCGGCCCATTAAAAAGGTGCCTTCTCTAAGAGATGTGACCATTGCCAATTTGTTTTTTGAGAACTCAACCCGTACAAGACTAAGCTTTGAATTGGCTGAGAAACGCCTTTCGGCGGATGTGGTTAATTTCTCCGCCTCCAGTTCTTCGGTTTCAAAAGGGGAGACCCTGGTAGACACCGTAAACAATATTTTAGCCATGAAGGTGGATATGGTGGTGATGCGCCATCCCAAACCTGGGGCTGCAGCCTACCTTTCAAAACATATTGATGCCACCATTGTAAATGCAGGAGATGGAGCCCATGAACATCCAACCCAAGCCCTGCTCGATGCTTATTCCATCCGCGAAAAGTTTGGAGAAGTAGCAGGTAAGAAGATTGTGATTGTGGGGGATATACTGCACAGCCGGGTGGCCCTTTCAAACATCCACTGCCTTAAAAAGTTGGGAGCAGAAGTAAAGGTCTGCGGGCCAATTACCCTCATGCCTCGATTCATTGAAAGCCTTGGAGTGGAAGTAGAAACTGATTTAAGAGCCGCCCTAGAATGGTGCGATATTGCCAATATGCTCAGAATTCAACTCGAACGTCAAGAGCAAAAATTCTTTCCATCCTTGAGAGAGTATACCATGCAATATGGACTCACCATGCCCATTTTGAACGGGTTGAGTAAGGAAATCACCATCATGCATCCGGGCCCGATCAATAGGGGAGTAGAAATTACCTCCGAGGTTGCGGACTCTGACCATTCCATTATTCTGAATCAAGTTGAAAACGGGGTGGCCATCCGAATGGCGGTATTATATCTTTTAGCAGGAACTGCCTGATTTCCGACTCAGTTTTTTTTATCTTCATCGGGAATAAAACTTGCCCCATGAAAAACCTATTAATCTTTCTTTTCACCTTCTCTGCCTACCTAGGGTTTGCGCAATGCGTGCCTGACCAATCCATCACCCAAGAAGGTATATTCTTGCCCCCTGGGTCATACTCAGAAAACGGCATGGAATTCATGCCCGATGCCAACTCAACAACCTATAGCGAGGTCATTCAGGTTTTGGCAACGGATGATACAACCATTCAGGGTATTTATGCCCAAATTGACTCCTTTGTGATTGTAGATGTTTATGATTTTCCAGGCAGCTTTATGTACGATTGCAATACGCCAACCTGCCAAATTCCTGGAGGAGATCATGGTTGCATTCGGCTTTATTCCAATCAGGTTACAGGTTCTGGAACCTATAATTTTAAGGTGGTGATTGATGTCTACGCCAATGTTTCCGGACAAAGCATTCCCCCGCAAAGGGATACCCTTGATAATTATGGTATTAAAGTAGGAACCATTGGTCTGGAAGAAGTTTTTGAAGGATTCGAAATTTATCCCATTCCTGCCAAAGAAGTTTTAAACCTTAAGCTCCCCGACCAAAGTGCTGAGTTTTCAATCATTGATCTTCAAGGAAAAACCCATTTGAAAGCGGAAATTGAGAATGAAAGGAGTTTTGATCTAAGCCATATGCCCAAGGGCCTTTACCTCTACCAGTTGAGAGTGAATGAAGAAGTGATTCGAGGTAAACTCCTTATTGAATGATTCCATTTGAGGTAACCATACTGGGGAATAGTTCAGCCATTCCAACCAGTGATCGACATCCTACCAGCCAGGTTTTAAATCATAGAAACAGCTATTTTCTAATAGATTGTGGTGAATGCGCCCAACAACAAATTCGGAAGTCTCACCTGAAGTTTTCTAGAATTAAATGGGTTTTAATTTCTCACCTTCATGGCGATCATTTCTTTGGGCTCTTTGGCCTGATTTCTACTTTTCAACTTCTGGGAAGAAAGGAATCGCTTATAATTTACGCTCCGCCTGCCCTTGAGCACATTCTAAAAACAGTGTTTTCCGCTGGCGGAGGGAATATTGATTTTGAGATTGATTTTCGGTCAATTCCAGAAGAAGGGGGCGAAATCTTTGATTCTGATTTTATAAAAATCAAGGCCATGCCTCTAAACCACTCCACGCCCTGTTATGGTTTTCATTTTCAAGAAAAAAACCTCCCCAGAAAAATTGACAAGAGCAAAATTGAAATGGAAGAAGTGCCCATTCATGCCCTTCATAAACTAAAGGACGGGGAGGATGTTCAGCTTGAAGATGGACGTTTTTTAAAGAATTCAGAATGGACCCTGGATCCACCTAAACCCAGGTCGTATACCTTTATTACAGACACCCGATGCATTAGTGATTTGGCGGATGAAATTAAAGGTACAGACATGCTTTACCACGAGGCTACCTTTCTTCATGAAGATAAAAAAAGGGCCATAGCAACCCTTCATACTACGGCAAAGGAGGCAGGGGCATTTGCGAAAAAAGCAGAAGCCAAAATGCTTTTGATTGGGCATTTTTCTGCTCGGTATGACGATCTTAAACCGCTCAAAAAGGAGGCGCAAACTGAATTTGAAGAATCCTTTATTGCCAAGGAAGGAAAATGCTATAAAATAAAACATTGATATGCTGTTGGTTGCTGATTCTGGCTCCTCAAAAACGGATTGGGTGCTGAGAAAGTCAAAGGGAAGGTATCTTGAGATGAAAAGCTTGGGGTATAATCCGGTTTACATTGGGGCCCCCGAAATCATTAAAGACATTCAGAATAGCTTGAGGGGTGAATTTGAGTTTACCTCGGTGCGGGAGGTGTGGTTTTACGGGGCAGGCTGTTCTAGCATTGAACGCTCTTCCATTGTGAAATCAGCCCTTTCTGTGGTTTTTCCAAGCGCCAAGATTCGAATTCGACATGATGTTTTAGGAGCAGCCCGAGCCGGTTTGGGGCATGAAAAAGGAATTGCCGGTATTTTAGGAACCGGGGCCAATGCCTGCTTCTACGATGGTAGAGAAATTCTCAAGGGATTACCTTCGTATGGGTATTTGTTTGGAGATGAGGGTTCTGGGGCTTATCTCGGGAAGGTTTTGGTGAATGATTTTTTGAAAGATAAACTCCCTGAAGGACTATCCAGAAAGTTTAAAATGGTTTTTGATCTCGATAAGGATGCCCTGATTGAGAAAATTTATGCTTCTCCCAAACCCAATAGGGTCCTGGCCTCTTTTTCTCCGTTTTATTCTGATTTCAGGGGAAGAGACTGGGTTGAAAAGAATTTATACATCGCCTTTCAAACTTATTTTGATGCCTTCATAAAGCCTCTTGAGCAAGAAGAGAAGTATCCTTTATCCATGGTAGGGTCTATAGCATACCATTTTAAGGATGTTTTTCAAGAGGTTGCCGAGGAACGGGGCATAGAGGTAAAAGAAATTTTAAAGGTCCCTGTTCAGAACCTCATGAGGTATCATGAATCAGGGTTTTAAGCTTTGCTTGCTTTTTTGAATGAATCCTCCGCCCAAGATCTTATGGCATCCCTATCATTCGGGTCAAACCATTGAATACCCTCCATTTTTTTAAACCAAGTGATTTGTCTTTTGGCAAACCTTCGGGTGTTTTTTTTGATTTCCTCAATGGCTTCCTCTCTGCTTAGATTCCCATCAAAGTAGGAAAACCACTCTTTGAAACCGACCGTTTTAAGGGCGTTTTTTTCTCTGAAAGCAAATACATTTCTGGCTTCTTCTTCCATTCCTAAATCAACCATGAGGTCTACTCTTTGGTTGATTCTAGCATAAAGCTCATCCCGCTTAAGGGAGGTAGCCATATAAGCGTAATTGAAATCCCTTTCTTTTTTGGTTCCGGTACGAAAGGAAGAATAAGGTTTTCCAGAAGAAATTGACACTTCTAAAGCCCGCATCATCCTCTGTGGGTTTTGGGCATCAATGAATTGAAAGGCTTCCGGGTCATTCTTTTTCAATTCCTCGTAAAGGTAGTCTATGCCTTTTTCGGCGAAAGCCAATCTTACCATTTCCCGAACCTTTTGATCTACTTCAGGAAACTCATCCAAGCCTTCACATAGGGCCTTGATGTAAAGGCCTGAACCGCCCACAAGAACTATCAAATCATGTTGAGCGAATAAATCCTTAAGCAAAGATTTAGCCTCTCGTACATAGTCACCCACTGAAAGGTCATCCGCCACCGAGCGGTCACCGATGAAATAATGCGGAACCCCCTCTTGTTCTTCCAGGCTTGGAGCCGCTGTTCCGATGGGGATTTCTTTGTAAAACTGTCTGGAATCTGCCGAAAGTATGGGGGCCTTAAAATGCTTGGCCAAATCTATGCTCAAACGAGTTTTACCGCTAGCCGTTGGCCCACCAATCACCAAAAGAAATCCCTTTTTCATAGGTCATTTCGTTCCAGGCTATGGCCGCAAAATCTGCAAAATTTGGCATCATCAGCATGGCCATCCTTTCCACAAGAGGGGCAAGCTTGGGTATTGGTTCGTCTGATTTTCATTTGAGTCATTTCCGCTGAGACAATCCCGGTAGGCACGGCAATGACTCCGTAACCAATGATCATAATGGCAGAAGCCAGAAACTGACCCCAAACCGTAATGGGGGTGATGTCTCCATAACCAACGGTGGTAAGGGTTACAATGGCCCAATAAATAGAAAGGGGAATGTTTCGGAAGCCAGACTGTTCACCCTCAATCATATACATCATGGTGCCTAAAATGATGACCAAGGTTAGAACGGCCCCTAAGAAAACGATGATTTTTTCTCGGCTGGCCTTTAAGGCGATGATTAAATTGGCTCCAGCTGATGTATACCTTACCAATTTCAAAACCCTAAAAATTCTCAAAAGACGTAGTACTCTAAAAACCATTAAGAATTGCGCCCCGGTAATGATTAGGCTTAGATAGGTAGGGAGAATTGAGATCAAGTCGATAATCCCGAAAAAGCTTTTTGCGTAGGAAACAGGCTTTTTAATGGTTAAAAGCCTCAGTACATATTCAATGGTGAAAAGGATGGTAACAAACCACTCGAAAGCATATAAGATTCCCCCATAATCGGCTTTAATTTCAGAAACAGATTCAAGGGATACCGCAATGATGCTCAATAAAATGGCCCATAATAAGACTACGTCAAACAATTTTCCAGCCGGGGTGTCGGCTTCGAAAATGATTTCATGCCATCTTTCCTTCCAAGTCTGCATTATTGATCTCTTCTGAGATTATAAACGTAGGCAATCAAAACCAAGATGGTAGAATAGGTCAAAGATTTAACCATATGCCAAACTGGAACCGATTCTTGAACCGAGGCCCCGAACTGTTGGGTAAAGGGAATGGAGATCATAGACCGGAAAACCTGCAAGGGTAGGTGGTCTTTGATTTCGGAGATTTTATAACCCAACATGGGCTCAATGGCAATCATGTAAATCAAAAGAACCACAACCACATAGGCGGTACGTTTAATGAAATGAGTTAGGAAAAAGGCGAAACTCAAGAACCCAAGTACCTCCAAGAAAAAAGCCAGGGCAAAATCAGATTGTTGAAAGAAGGAAATTCCTTCGCTTTCTTTTCCGAAAATCAAGACCTCGGCAAATAGAATTAAAGTGGCAAAAGCCGAAATGGTTAACATGGTGCCAACCTTAAGCATGAAGTTTTCAGTTCTGCTTAATCCGTCAATGATGTGTTGACGGTAGGTTTTGTACTCAAATTCATTGTTCATTAATAGAATCAACAAAACCGCCAATATGATTTTGAAGAATCCGGCCATATAAGAGAAGTAATGCCAAATATTTGGGAAGCTAAAGATCCTTAAGTATTTGAAGTCCATTCCCATTCCGTCTTCTTCTCCTGAAAAGGTGAATTTGAAGGAGTCCATTCCGTAGAATACCAAGGTTTGGGTTACCACATAAAGCCCAAGGAGAATCCAGAAGGTATTGTATGATTTGAGCTTAAGCCATTCAATTTTCAAGTATTTCATGACTGCCCAGATTTAGTAAGTTGAAGGAAATAAGATTCTAAGCTTTGGTTTTCTTGAACTAGGTAACTCAACCAGATTCCTTTTTCAGCAAGTTGCTTATTCAGGTCTTCTGGGCCCATGCCTTCAAGGTGGATTTGAATTCTGGTGCCAGCCCTGGTAAGGTTTAAGACTCCATTTATTTCGGAAAGGGATTTTTCTAAAAGGTCTAAATCGTGGTATCCGAGTTTGAACTGAGAGCCTTGATTTAAAACTTCAGATACTTGGCCCTCGAATAATTTTTCTCCTTTTTGAAGCACCAAAACATCGGTACAAACCTTTTCAATTTCATCCAACATATGCGAGGCAATGATGACGGTGATTCCGTCTTGGGCAATCCTTAAGATTAACTCCCGAACCTCGGCAATCCCTCTTGGGTCTAATCCGTTGGTAGGTTCATCCAAAACCAAAACCTTCGGGTTGGCCAAAAGTGCGGCGGCAATGGCCAGTCTTTGCTTCATACCTAGGGAATAGGTTTTGAAGGCAGACTTTTTCCTTTGCCAGAGGTTTACTTGCTTCAAAACCTCAGGAATTCGGGTATTCCCACAGCCTTTTATGGAGGCGGTGATTTTGAGATTATCCACCGCATTTAAATAAGGGTAGAAATTAGGGGTTTCTAAAATGGCCCCGATGTTTTGTCGAGCTTGATGGGGTGAATCGTAATCTCCCCAAGAGTATGCCCCTTGGTCTTGTTTGATGACCCCCAGTAAAATTCCGAGGGTTGTTGTTTTTCCAGATCCATTGGGTCCGAGAATTCCGTAAACAGAACCTTTTGGAACCGAGAAGCTTACCTGGTTGAGGGCTTGTATTGACTTATACTTTTTGGATAGCCCATCCACCCGGATTACGTGTTCACTCATAGCTATTTAATGATTTGAGGATTGAAATGTATTAATTCCAATCGTCATCTTCATCAAATCCGCCATCTTCTTCATCTTCTTCCTCGTATTCGGCTCCTTCTCCTAATCCATTATCATGATCCGACTGAAATTGAATCTCTTCTTTAGAGTCGGGCATTGAGCCAAGTACAAGAACCAAGCGGGGGTATTCATGCCCTGGGTCAGGCTCTAAAGTTTTAACAAGCTCAACGTAGAAGGTCCACATATTGAAGAAATCATAAATGTAGAGCATCTTGTCTCCGGCATTTGAGCAGACTTCCGAGAGCTTAAAGGCTGACATTCTACCGGTGTCAAGATTTTTTTCCTCCTCGTCAAACATATCAAAGAGGCTGTATTCCTGCCCTTGAGCCCAGTCGTCATTGCTCTGGTAAAAAGAGGCCATCTGCATACCATCAAAGCCGAAAGCATTTACAATGGCATTGTGAAATTCTTCCAAGGTGGCGTCTCTGTGAATTTCGATGTCTCGGAATACGTTTTTGTCGTTGTCAAGGATGACACGGTATCTGTAGATTTCCATAAGAGGACTTTAATTTGACTTATTGGTATTAACAGGGCTAAGGTTTAAATCTTTAGCCTTTTCAATCATATATTGGTATGCGGGTTCAAATTCATTGGGAATTTCCCCTTCAAGGATGGCTTCTTTGATTGCGTTTTTCAAGATTCCGATTTCGCGGCCTGGTTTTATGCGGAAGGTTTTCATGATCAATTCTCCATCAACCGGTGGTTGGAAGTTCTTCACATGATCTCTTTCCTCAACGGATTTTATTTTCTCCTGAACCTTTTTAAAATTATCTCGATACCTCTTTTTACGCATTTCGTTCTTTGAGGTAATGTCGGCATTGCAAAGGGTCATGAGGTCACCAATATTGTCGCCAGCTTCAAACAACAACCTTCTAATGGCAGAATCTGTAACCTCTTCTTTTACCAGGGCAATGGGGCGGAGGTGAAGCTTAACCAGTTTCTGAACGTATTTCATTTTCTCGTTCATGGGAAGCTTGAGCTGCCTAAAAATTTTGGTGGTCATTTTAGAGCCAAGAAACTCGTGCCCGTGGAAGGTCCAGCCAATGCCTGGTTCAAATTTTTTGGTGGGAGGCTTGGCAATATCATGAAGAATGGCGGCCCATCTCAACCAAAGGTTATCGGTTTCTTTCGAGATATTATCCAGCACCTCAAGGGTATGGTAGAAATTATCTTTATGCGATTTTCCATTTCGGGTTTCAACCCCGTGAAGGGCCACCATTTGCGGAAAGAATTGATGGAGCAATTGGGTATTGAAGAGAATCTTAAATCCTTTGGAAGGTATTTTGGAAAGGATGATTTTATTCAATTCATCGCTGATTCGCTCTTTCGATATAATTTTAAGTCGTTCGGCATTTCGGCTCAAGGCTTTGAACGACTCTTCTTCAATGCTAAAATTCAGTTGACTTGCAAAGCGGACGGCTCGCATCATCCGCAAGGGGTCATCAAAATAGGTTTGATCTGGGTTCAGTGGGGTGCGTAAGATTTTGTTTTCAAGGTCTTCTAAGCCACCGAAGGGATCAATCAGTTCACCCCAATTCTTTTCATTCAATGAAATGGCAAGGGCGTTGATGGTAAAATCACGACGTTTTTGGTCGTCTTCCAGGCTTCCGTCTTCCACCAAGGGTTTCCTTGAATTGGCTCGGTAGGATTCTTTTCGGGCTCCAACAAATTCAAGTTCAAGCTCATTGTGCTTGATCATAGCGGTGCCGAAATTTTTAAAGACCTGTACTTTCGGTTTCCCTGGAAGGGCCTTGGCAACGGCTTGAGCAAGTTCAATACCTGATCCCTTGCAAACGAAATCAATGTCTTTAGCTTCTCCTCGGTTTAGGATTTTATCGCGCACGAAGCCCCCAATCACGAAAGTTTCCAATTGAAGCTTGTCAGCAGTTTCCCCAATGATTTTAAAGGGATCAGAGTCAATATACTTGGCCCAACGGCTCATTTTCGAATGATTTTAACACGGGCGTCCTCCCAAAGCCGAATGATGCTAGAGGGTTTTCCGTTTCCTTGATCGTATTCTTGGGGCGTTATGTAATCTACACCTGTCTTAATGGCTTCAGAGATTTCAGCAAAATTGGCCGGACTCGTATCTCCAGAAAGGTTGGCGGAGGTAGAAACAATGGGTACCCCAAGTTTGTGGATTAACTGGTTTGCAAAGCCTTTTCGAATGATTCGAATGGCTACTGAACCGTCATCCGCTTTCACCCCTTTGGCCAGGTTTTGAGCATGGTCAAGCACTAAGGTGAGTGGTGTTTCAGACATTTCAAACATGTCCCAGCCTATATCTGGTACGGGGTGAATGAATTTTGAAACCATGTTTTCTGAACTGGCTAAAACCACAAAGCTTTTGCCCTCGGCCCTTTTTTTAAGCCGGTATATTTTTTCAACGGCATCCTGGTTTTGGGCATCGCAACCCAGCCCCCAAACTGTATCTGTAGGATAAAGGATGATTCCTCCGTTTTGGATGATTTCCAAAGCCTTTTGAACTTCTTCTTTCATGCTTTATTTCTTTCCATTCGTAGAATCCAAAGCTTGATATAACGGGTTCTAACTGCAAAGGCTTGCATGGTAGATACGGTGAAACCAGGTACCCCATCTAGGAAGCCCAACTGCAAAATATAATGTTTTAAAAACCTTGAAAACGGCTTGAAAACGAGGTGGTAAGCCGTGATTTTTCCGGTTTTTTTATCGTAGTCTTTGGCTTGAAGATTGGCGTAACGATTGATTTTGTTTAGGTAATGGTCAAGGCTTAAGTAAGTATTGTGGTCGAGGTGGTTTTTAAGAAAGCCCACCTTGCCATCGGCAATCACCTCAGCGTGAACATGCTTGTTTTCATACCGGCATTTTGATTTTCTGAAAAGCCGAATCACCTTATCGTTTTGCCATCCACTATATTTCAATCTTTTCCCCATGAAATGGTTGTCTCGGTAAATCCAATAAGCCACTTCCTGGCCAGGGTTCTTTAAGATTTCTTGAATTTCCTTGGCAAGCTCTTCACTTACCCTTTCATCGGCATCCACCAATAAAATCCATTCGTGTTTTGCTTGGGGAATGGCCCAGTTTTTCTGGGATGCTGAATGTTCATATTCGCGTTGAATGATGCGATCTGCCAAGGGCTCAGCCAATTTCAAGGTATCATCGGTGCTGAAAGAGTCAACCACCAAAACCTCATCGGCGAAAGCCACCGATTTCAAAACAGCTTCAATATTATGAGCCTCGTTTCCCGTAGGAATAAGTGCCGTTAATTTTTCCACGCGGCAAAAGTACAATTTCATTCAGCCAAGTCCTGATAAAGGGCTTTTAGCTTTGCAAAAACTTCTTCACGGCTGTATCTCTTGGCGAAGATTCTTCCTTTTTCAAGGCTTTGGTCGTCGGGTAATGGTATTCTTAAATGGTTTATAATCTCATCATGGCTTCCTTCTTCATAAAACCCAGCATGAGACTCACAAACTTCCCGGAAGAGAGGAAGGTCAGGGCAAAAAACCGGAGTTCCGCAAGCCATGGCTTCTGCAAGGGGCATTCCGAAGCCTTCAAATTTTGAAGCATAAACAAAGGCATGAGCCATGGTGTACAGGGCTGGAAGGTCTTGCAAGGGAACCGACCTTAGGTAAACTACATCTTTGAAATACTCTTGAATGGTAAGCCCATACTTTGTTTTCTTACCCACCATAACCAGAGGCATTTCAAGAATTTCGGCAACCTGGGCCAGGAATTTTTGGTTTTTCCGAGGCTCTGGGGTTCCAACGGTTAGGAGGAAGGTTTTGGGGAGCTGGTATTTCTCAGCCACCGATTTAGATTTTTCCTCCGAAACCTTTTGAAAAAAACTTGGATGAATGGGAGGGGGAATGATGTGAATTTTATCAAGGTCTGCCTGGTACTTAAAATGCAAATCACGGGCCGTGGCTTTGCTTACCGAAATGATGGCATCTGCTAAGGCAATGGCTGATTTGGTTTTAGAACGATAGGTTAATCGGTCTATGGGATTGTATTGATCTGGGATGTGGTCAAAGAGAACATCGTGTATGGTTACCACCCGTTTTGGGCGGTTTTTTGTCCAGGATGAAGGAAGCTCATTGCTAAGGCCATGGTAAATGTCAAGACCCAGTTTACCAGACAGTTTTCCGAGAAGGCTTTTTCTCCAAAGTGGATGAAAGGTAGCCTTCAGGCCCTGTGGCTCGTGAACTTTAATTTTACCATCAAGCTGAAACTTCGGATTTGATTTTGGGTTAAAGGCGTGAATTTCCCAATCATCAGACAGGTCGAGGCATGCCTGAATTAAGTCGCGGCTATAATTGCCTAAACCACTGGCATTGTGAAAGGCCCTTTTTGCATCAAATCCTATACGCAGCATTACACGGCTACATTATGCTCTCTCAGGGCTTGGTTTAGAGAGGTTTTCTTATCGGTGCTTTCTTTTCGTTTTCCAATGATCAAGGCGCAGGGCACTTGGTATTCACCGGCCGGGAATTTTTTGGGGTAAGTACCAGGAATCACAACAGATCTTGCCGGAACATGCCCTTTATAGGTTTTGGGTTCATCTCCGCTCACGTCAATGATGTGGGTAGAGCCGGTAAGCACAACATTGGCTCCGAGCACGGCCTCTTTTTCAACCCTCACGCCTTCCACAATGATGGATCGAGATCCGATGAAGCAATCGTCTTCAATCACAACTGGTGCGGCTTGAATGGGCTCTAGAACCCCTCCAATTCCTACCCCTCCGCTGAGGTGAACATTTCGTCCAATCTGGGCGCAACTTCCTACCGTTGCCCAGGTATCAACCATGGTGCCTTCGTCTACATAGGCTCCTATATTTACATAAGATGGCATCATAACCACCCCTCTGGCCAAGTATGATCCGTACCGAGCAATGGCATGAGGTACCACCCGCACCTGCTGACTGGCATAATCTTTTTTCAAGGGAATCTTATCGTGAAATTCAAAGGGGCCTACCTCCAAGGTTTCCATTTTCCGAATGGGGAAGTACATGATTACTGCCTTTTTAACCCAGTCGTTTACGGTCCAATGATCTCCTTGTTTCACAGCACAGCGAAGTTTCCCTTTGTCAAGGGCTTCAATTACCGCCTTTACAGTGGCTTGTGTTTGATCGTTTTTGAGAAGCTGGCGGTTTTCCCAAGCTTGGTTGATGATGCCTTCAAATTTTTCCATGGGGGCAAATATAAAAGGATTGTGGATGAAGCCTCATACCGAATGACCAATATCTAGGTCTTTGAAGCCGTAAACTTTTTCACAGGAATTCTTCAGGAAAGGGGGTGGTCTTATAAGATAGTCTCTATTATCCTATTATCTTTGGCGGGTGCAGAGAATAATGGCGTTTGATATAGGTAAAAAGCGAATTGGAGTAGCAACAACTGACGGATTGCAAATGATTGCTAGTCCGCTCAGAACCGTTGAAGCCAAGGAGGTTTGGAGTTTTTTGAAATCTGAGTTGAGCTTAGATATTCCAGAGCGGATCATTGTTGGTATGCCAAAGGGCCTTGACGGGAAGGATACCGATGGTACCGTTTTTGCTCAGAAATTCGTAGATACCTTTACCAAGAGGTATCCGAACATTCCTGTTGAACTAGCCGATGAGCGCTTTACCTCTACCATGGCTCTTGGGGCTCTTCATCAAATGGGGAAGAAAACCAAGGGCAACAAAGCTCTAATTGATGAAATGTCTGCTGCGCTTATTTTACAAGGATTTTTAGATAGAAAGAGATAATGATTTTACCCATAGTAGCCTACGGAGATCCGGTTTTACGAAAGAAGGCCAAGAACATTAACCCAGATTATCCAGGGCTTGAGCCTTTGATTCATAATATGTTTGAAACCATGTACGGTGCCTCGGGGGTTGGATTGGCCGCTCCTCAAATTGGGAAGTCAATACGTTTGTTTGTTGTAGATGCTAGTCCGTTTGCTGAGGAAGACCCCAGTTTGGAAGGTTTTAAAAAGGTTTTTATAAACCCTGAGATTCTTGATGAAGAAGGAGAAGAATGGGCTTTTAATGAAGGCTGCCTAAGCATTCCAGATGTGCGTGAAGACGTAGATCGGCAGCCCGAAATAAAGTTGAGGTATCAAGATGAGAATTTTGATGAACACGAAGAGGCTTTTAAAGGCCTGGCTGCTCGGGTCATTCAGCATGAATATGACCATATTGAAGGGGTGTTGTTCACCGATTATTTGGCACCGATACGCAAAACCCTGATTAAGGGTAAGCTTATGAATATAGCCAAAGGGAAGGTGAAAACCGATTACCCTATGAAGTTTCCCACCGCTAAATTGAAAAGAAGATGAACCGCGGAATCTTAACATTTGCCCTTACCGCTTTGGTATTGTTTCAGGTCTCTTGCCAAGACCCAGTAGAAACCAAATTAGACAGCATTCAAAAGCTTGAGTCTCAAATAAAGGCAGAGCCTATTGAAGAACAGTCAGGCATTGCCATGAATTTGGTTGACCATTATGTGGCCTTTGCACAGGACCATCCAAAGCATAAACAAGCACCCCTTTCCTGGTTTAAGGCGGGGGAGGTTTCTGAGGGATTAAAAGAATACGAGGAAGCCGTTCGTTATTTTAAGGAGGTATACACAAATTACCCATCGCATAAAAAGGCCCCGGTAGCTCTTTTTGTTGAAGGGTTTATTTACCAAGATAAAATCAAGAACAATGCCCTGGCCACTGAACGATTCAACCAATTGATGGAATCATACCCAGAGCATGAATTGGCGGAACAGGCTGAGGCGTATTTGAATTTGATGAAATTAAGAGACGAAGATCTCTTGGAGTTTTTAGAAAATAAACAAAAGACAAAAGATAAATAGAATGAAATTACAAGGTGTTTTAGCAGTAGCCGGAAAGCCCGGGCTTCATAAATTAGCAGCCCAAGGTAGAGGAGGTATTGTTGTGGAATCTTTGGTAGACGGAAGAAAGTTTCCCATTCCGTCAACGGCCCAGGTTTCTGCCCTTCAAGACATTTCCATGTACACCTATTCTGAAGAGAAGCCTTTGCGGGAAGTTTTTGCCGCTATGTTTACCCATTTGGATGGGAATGAAGCTCCGAGTCATAAATCTTCTGCCCAAGAACTTCAAGATTTCCTCCGGGCCGTATTGCCAGAATACGATGAAGACCGAGTATATACTTCCGACATAAAAAAATTAGTTCAATGGTATAATTTACTTTTGAAATTCGAACTTGTAAACGGAAACCCTGAGGAGGAAGAGGAAGAAAACCAAGAAAAACCAGCTGAATGAGTCTAGATACCGCCATAGAAACAACCGAAAGGACTTTTCTCCCTGTAGATTTTAGTCCGAAAACCTGGGCCGATATAAAGCCCTGGTTTGATCAACTTGAGGAAAGAGACATTAAAGACCGAAAGGCTTTTCTTAAATGGCTTTCAGATGCTTCTGAATTGGAAGCGGTATTGGAAGAGGATCTAGGGTGGAAATATGTGCGGATGACTTGCGATACCCAAAATAAATCGCACCAAGAGGCTTATCAAGATCATATTGAAAACATTCTGCCCCATATGCAGCCAAGATGGCATGCCCTGCATAAAAAGCTTTTAGAGCATCCTGATGCTGAAGCCTTGAGCAATATGGAGGGGTATTCCATCATGTTCAGAGCCATTCGTGAAGAGGTGAAACTCTACCGTGAAAAGAATATACCCATTGAAACTGAGCTGAATACCCTAGCTCAACAGTACAGCGGTATCATGGGCAAAATGTCTATAAAAGATGGGGATGAAGAGCTCACCATTCCTCAAGCTGCCTTGAAACTAAGAGACACTGACCGGGATGTCAGAAGGGATACCTACCTGAAAATACAGGAAAGAAGGCTGCAGGAAAAATCTGTGGTGGATGCCCTTTTTAATGACCTGATTTCAAGAAGAACCCGCTTGGCATGGAACGCCGGTTTTGATAATTATAGAGACTATAAGTTCAAAGCCATGGGACGGTTTGATTATTCAGTTCAAGATTGCTTTGACTTTCACGATGCCATTGCCCAGCACATTACTCCCTTGGTTGATGAAATGAACCAAATTCGAAAGGAAAATCTTGGCTTAAATGAGCTAAGGCCCTGGGATTTACAGGTGGACGAGCAGGGGAGAAAACCCCTGAAACCCTTCAAAAATGGAAAAGACCTTCTTGAGAAATCAATTCATTGTTTGAACCAAGTAGATCCGTTTTTTGGAGATTGCCTCAAGAAAATGAACGAAATGAACCACCTAGACCTTGAGTCCCGAAAAGGAAAGGCCCCTGGTGGTTACAATTATCCGCTCTACGAAACAGGAGTGCCCTTTATATTCATGAATGCGGCAGGTTCTCAAGATGACATGATTACCATGATTCATGAGGCCGGACATGCCGTTCATTCTTTCTTAAACCATGATCTTCCCCTTACCGGTTTCAAATCTTTGCCCTCAGAGGTAGCTGAACTTGCTTCTATGAGCATGGAGCTAATTAGCATGGATTACTGGGACTCATTCTATGGGGATTTCCAAAGCCTGAACCGGGCCAAGAAAGAACATCTTGAACGAATTCTTTACCTGCTTCCCTGGATTGCAACCATTGATAAGTTTCAACATTGGCTGTATGCCAACCCCGAACATACCATTGAGGAACGCCAAGATATATGGATTGAAATCAACCAAGAGCTTGCCTCATCTGAGGTGAACTGGTTTGGACTTGATCAGTTTAGAAGAAATGCATGGCAGGCTCAACTTCATCTCTTTGAAGTGCCTTTCTACTACATTGAATATGGAATGGCTCAATTAGGGGCCATTGCGGTTTGGAGAAATGTTATGCGTAAGCCAAAACACGGACTGCATATGTTCAAGGAAGCCCTGAAACTAGGGTATACCCGAACCATTCCTGAAATTTATGAGGCGGCCGGAATTAAATTTGATTTCTCTGCAGAGTACATTGCCGAATTGGCCGGATTTGTACGTGAAGAATATGAGAAGCTTACCTAGATGAATAGCCTGGAAGAAAAGAAACAGGCCTTTGGGCGTTTGCTTGAAATCATGGATGAACTCAGGGAAAAATGTCCTTGGGATAAAAAGCAAACCCTTGAATCGCTTAGATATCTCACCATTGAAGAAACCTATGAACTTGGAGATGCCATTCTAGACAATGATTTAGAGGAAATCAAAAAGGAAATAGGAGACATCATGCTTCATATGGTGTTTTACGCAAAAATTGGTTCTGAAAAGGGAGCTTTTGACATTGCCGACGCTTTGAATGCCCAATGTGAAAAGCTCATCCACCGTCACCCCCATATTTACGGAGATACAGAGGTGGCCAATGAAGAAGAGGTAAAGCAAAATTGGGAAAAACTCAAGCTCAAAGAAGGGAAGAATAAATCCGTTCTGGGCGGAGTTCCTAAGTCTTTGCCCGCCATGGTTAAGGCCAGTAGAATTCAAGAAAAAGCCCGTGGAGTAGGTTTTGATTGGGAGGAGGCCGGACAAGTTTGGGGGAAGGTAGAGGAAGAAATGAACGAGTTTAAAGCAGCAACGGAGGGTGGAAATCAGGCTGAGGTTGAGGGCGAATTTGGAGACCTGCTTTTTTCATTGATCAATTTTGCAAGGTTTAAAAACATTGACCCCGAGGCGGCCCTTGAACGCACCAATAAAAAGTTCATCCAGCGTTTTCAGTTTCTTGAAGCCGGGGCTAAAGCCGATGGGAAATCACTTTCGGAAATGAGCCTTGAAGAAATGGACACCTATTGGGAAAAAGCTAAAAAGGCCTGATTATGATTAAGTCATGGCTTAAAAAACACCTCTACTATCCTTACGTTCGGCATAAACTTTTGCCAGAGCTAGGCATTCAACAACGAAGCTTGTTTCATCAATATCAAAGCTTGGCTGCGGAAAAAAAGATTCCAGATTTTAAGGATACCGGTTTTCGGGTGTTCTCGCAGTTTGAAGAAGATGGTAAACTCTTATTTCTCTTTTCCTTGATCGGGATGGGGCGGAAGGAGTTTATTGAATTTGGTTCAGATGACGGAATCAATTCCAATTCGGCCAATTTGATTTTTCACCACGGCTGGTCAGGGCTTTTTTTGGATGGGAACCAAAAGGCTCTTGACCGGGGAAAACGATTTTTTCAAAAACACCCTCATCCTTATTGGTATAAACCCAAGTTTAAGCAGGCCTTCATCAATGCCGAAAACATCAATGCTTTGATTTCGGAACAAGGCTTCTCCGGGGAGATTGATTTATTGTCTATTGACCTTGACGGGAATGATTTCTGGGTTTGGAAGGCCTTGGACGTGGTTTCTCCGAGGGTGGTGGTCATTGAGGCTCATGTTGAATTCAAAGCTGAAAACAAGGTGGTTCGGTATGATCCGAATTATTTTTATCCCGGAAAACATCCTCTATACCACGGGGCATCCGTTGAGGCCATGCGGAAACTAGGCAAAGAAAAAGGCTATGTTTTGGTGGGCGGAAATGATTTGGGCTTTAATTTATTCTTCCTTCGGGAAGACCAGTTCAAGCTATCCGGTTTAACCGAAAAAGAAACCCAAGATATTCTCTGGCATCCATCCCATGAAAATGAAATTCTGGAAATGAAAGAGATTGAAAACTGGGAATACCTAAGCTACTAGGTTGATCATTAAAAATTTGATTGCATGAAAAAAGGAAAAGTAAAGGGCATAGGCGGAATTTTCTTCAAGTCTAAAGATCCCAAGGTCATTAGCAAATGGTATGCAGAAAACCTTGGTATGGTTGAGAATGAATATGGAAGCCTTTTTGAGTATAGAGAAGGCGGTAACCCTGAACAAAAGGCTTATGCTCAATGGGGTCCCTTTGATAAGGATACCGAATATTTTCAGCCCTCAGAGAATGAGTTTATGATCAATTACCGGGTAGAGAACATTGAAGCCTTGGTAGAAGACTGCAAAGCAAAAGGGATTGTGGTTTGCGATGAAATTGAATCTTACTCTTATGGGAAGTTTGTGCACATTTTAGATCCAGAAGGACGTAAAATTGAGCTTTGGGAGCCGATAGATGAGGTTTTTACCGAAATGAACGAGGGTAAAACCACCCTTTAAAATATGGCTCCGAAACCGATGTTCACAATTGAGGGCCCCATATAAAGCCGGTCTTGATTTAGGTTCTGCATATAAGAACCAGAAATTTGGTAAATCTTTTGGAAAACCTCCAGCCGAACCCCAAGGTCAATCATCGGCCCATAGCTGAATTCGTTGTGGCTAAAAAAGTGTAAGAAATTATTTCCTAAACCCGCTGAGACGACCACACCTACCGGAATGTGTGAAAATTTGGTAGAACCTGCCCCAAAATTAGCCTGAAGCAATACAGGAGCATCTATATGAACAAGGCTTCCTATATTGCTAAATGAGGCTGCCAAACCAAGATTGGTGCCTACAGAAAAACTTTGATTCTCTCCCTTTTCATAAAGCACATAAGAAAACACCCCAGCCACCCCCGGAACAAAATTATTTTCAACATCATAAAGGGTGAACTTTGACCCCATAATGAAATTTTGGTTGCTTGGCCCTGCTGGGGTATACCCATCTTCAGGCACCTGGGCCTTTGCCAGGACGGTGGAAAGGCAAAGGATAAGAATGAATGAAAATTTCCTCATGGCCGAAAAATACAGAATAATTCAGCCTAAAGCTTTTCAGTTAAGAGATTTTGAATAAAAGTCTTGATTTCGTTCCGAGTGTTTCGGAAAGAACTCATGATTTCTTCCTCAGAGCCTGTGGCTTTAGCTGGATCAGAAAAGGAGTGATGAATTTTTTCTGCATGGCTTGGGAAAATGGGGCAAGATTCGGCCGCATGATCGCAAACGGTTAGAATGAGGTGGAAGTCAACATCAAGATACTCATCGATATGGTTGGAAGTATGGTTTGAGATATCTATCCCATCTTCTTTCATGATTTGAATGGCTCTTGGGTTAACCCCATGGGTTTCAATTCCGGCGCTATAGGCCTTGACTTTATCCCCGCCAAGGGAAGTTAAATACCCCTCAGCCATTTGAGATCTGCAGCTGTTTCCGGTGCAAAGCACCAATACATTTTTCATTTGATTCGTTTAATGAGTTGAAAGGCCCCTACCGCGGCTGTTGTGCCTAGGCAAGGAGCTAAAATGTAAATCCAAATATGATCTAGGTTTAAGCTTACCAATGCCGGACCAATGGAACGGGCTGGATTCATGCTGGCCCCGCTAATGGGTCCGCCAAAATAGGCGTCCAATCCAACAATGGCTCCAATCCATAATGCAATAAAAATGATGTTTTTATGAATGGAAATGGCCCAAAGAATAACAACCATAAGCAGGAAGGAAAGCCAAACTTCGGTCCAGAAAGACTCCATAGGAGCCCCAGAGGGGTAAGTGCCTCCTAAGCCCTCACTTTCAGGGAAGGTGAAAAAAAGCACCAATCCAGCCAGAATGGCACCTAGGGTTTGAAAGCTAACATACCCTAGAAACTCTCGGGTAGGAATTTTCCTTTGAAGGTAAAAGGCAAGGCTGACAGCTGGGTTGATGTGGGCTCCAGAAACTTTTCCGAAGGCCCAGACCATGGCAAAAACGGTAAGGCCAAAGGTGATGGATACTCCAAGGTGGTTGATTCCAAAACCAGTTTCGGCCAAAATGCAAGCTCCGGCCCCAAACAAAATAAGAATGAAGGTGCCCAGGGCCTCGCTTGCGTACTTTAAATTGAGATTAGCAACATCCACTTCCTGGTGCACAAGAATTCGCCTCTAAATCGGCAAGTTGAACTTTCTCTTTCTCTGGTTTTACGGTTTGGGCTTCCGCCGGAAGGCAACAGGCCTCTGATCCCTCTTGAAAATAATTAGGGTCATTGAATTCCGCGTCAGCGTGGAAATAATACACTTCCCATTGATATCCGTCAGGGTCAGCTGCCCAGAACTTGTCTTGAATGGCATAGCAACAGGCGGTACCCATTTCTTCTTTGATTGGCATGCCGGCCGCTTTGACCTTTTCCAGGCGCTGCATCATGATTTCTTTGGTTTCAACCTGAAAGCCGAGGTGACCGAAATTGGCCTTTACCCGATCCGGGTTTTCAATGAACGAAATGATGAGGGCTGGCTCAGCAAGTTCGTATTTGGCATAGCCTTTTTTGATTTTATTGGCCTGAACGCCAAAGAAGGAATTGTAAAACTGAACCGTAGCGGCCAGGTTTGAAACGTAAAGGCTAACATGCATTTTAGGGTAAGACATGGTATTTGGTTTAAGGTTTAACAACAATTATCGGCACAGGAGTACGAAGACAAGAAGGTATTTCCAACCCCTTGAATTTTGGCCCAGGTTTCAGAATTGATGCAATAGCACATGGAGGTTCCTGAGATGCTTCCTTGAATGATTCCAACCTGTTTCAAGGCCTTGAGGTGTTGTGAGATGGTGGCTTGAGAAAGGGGGAGCTCTTGAACCAGGTCATTGCAAATGCAAGACTCCGTTTTGATGATTTGCTCAATAATGGCGATTCGGGCCGGGTGGGCCAGGGCTTTGAATAGGCTAGCCAGCTCAATTTGAGTGCTTGAATAACCTTCTGTTTTTGTAAGTCCCATATCGTTTGATTTCTATATTGCAATATTACGATGAATAAATGAAACGCCAGGTTGTTTCCGATTGTTTTTTGGTTGAATGTATAGTTGATATTGGTTGTGGGTCTAGCCTTGCCCCTTTAGATTTCTTCGGTGAAGTTTTGAGGGAAGAGGATGTGCAGGTCGGTTGGTAGGGTTTCATAGATATTGACTAGGCTGTGTTGAAGCCATTTAGTTTTTCAAGCTTCTAGAAAGACTAAATTATCTAAGGGCTTTGCAAGTTTGCGTTTCCGGTAAACCCTTTTCTGGTGCCCCAAATGATTTTCATCGCACCAAGTTTTAGGTTTATACTAGATCTGCCCCATTGACCAATCTTACCCGCCATTTGCTCTTGTAAGTTCATTGGATTACTTTGGTGCTAAGCAAATGGCTTATGAAAAAACCTGAAATAGGTACACGGCATAAGGGTTACTAATAGTTCAACAATGAATGGGGATGTTGTCTTACATAATTTTCAAGATCAAGCTTTAAAAATTCAAATTTATAATCTCAACGGCCAATTGGTTAGCTCTATAAACGTGGATAATTCAGGTGAGGAATTCTCCACCTTTTTTCTTGAAATTCCTTCAGGGCTGTATGTAGTAAAAGTAATCGGTGAGAATGAATTTGCTACCGGAAAAACTGTCAAACCATGAGAAGAATCGTTTTCCTACTTGTATTAAACTTACTTATGTTTGGTTGCCTTCCAGGCAGCGGTCAAATCCTTGACACCATCTACTTGAATTCCAATGTTCAACAAGAAGAGGCTTTTCGGGTAAACTCTGTTGGTGATACGTTACTTTTTGTGTCTATCGGCGGTGGAAGTAACCTATCTGGTTGGCGAGGGCTTGGTTTAATTGAACTAAAGACGAAAACGATAGACAGAAGTCTTCTTAGCAACATATGGTCGCTTTATGAATTTGTGCAAATCTCAGATTCTATTTGGTTGTGTGCGTCTGGTTATTTCCCAGACTTAGTAACGATCAACCAAAATCAATTGATGATTGAAAACAGTTATCCATCGCCACTACCGCCAGACCTATTCCCTGAAAAAATGGATACTGTTGATGGCGCATTGCTATCGTATGTTTTGCGAAGAGCCGACACCAATCAAAGTGATTGGTTTTTAGAAGTCTATCAACTGGACTCGACGCTCAGCCAAGCTCAACAGGTTCAAAATCAGTATGTCTATGGGGGTAGTAGCATGTATGACGGCCAGACAATCGGTTTCCTTGAGTTCACCTTGGATAAACGGTTAAACTATGGATATCACTTCGGTGCTCTAAAGCTAGGGAACCAAGATTTTCATGCTTTAATCTTCAAGCATAATTCAAATGGGCAAATTATTGATACCGTTACTCATAGTTTATCAAACCTTCCAGTTCCACATCCAAGTTGGATTCAATACAATTTCCGGCATGTACAAATGGCCTTAGGCACAACAAATCTCTATTATGGATTCTACGGCCGAAATCATTTTCATGTATTGGTCTTGGACCATGAAGGGAAATACAAACAAGTGTGGAACATTCCGTATGGCACAGGAAGTTTAAAAGCTCATTTAGGAAGTACCCAAAACTTGGATAATGTGAAAATGCACATTGGAAAAAATGATGATTTGATATTAACCATGAGTTGGAAAACGAATTATGTTACCATTAATCAAAACACCAAAGCAACCGTGGTGGTCTTGGGTAAGGATGGGGCTATCAAATGGCAAAAAATATTTTCGGAAGACCCAAAGTACAACTACCAACACAAGCGATACGATTATATAGAGTTTGACAAGGTCATTCAGCTGGAAGACAGCTCTTTTGTCTTGTTTGCGAAAATGTATTCGAATATTGGCAATGGCTTTGACGATGCCGATCTAGACCTGCGGGTGATCCACTTGAATAAACATGGAGGTTATAGTTTGGGAGAAGCTGAAATAAATACGGAGTTTTCCAGAAGAATTACGTTCTATCCAAACCCAGGAAATGGACGATTCAAGCTGTTGAATCCGGTCAAAGCTGATGAGGTCTTTGTATATGACCAACTGGGGCGAATGGTTTCTCAGCAGGGCTTCAACCAAAATCAAATGGAAATAAATTTCAGTCACTTGGGCGTAGGTTTATATCAAATTGTTTGGCTGAATGATGGGGATTTGGTTGGCTCTAACCAGCTTATTGTGGAATAATGGATGCCATTATTTCGGTCCCTGTCGAGTCCAAAAGGCAAGAACACCAACGTTTTTTTGTTCCTATTTCAAATCTGCCCGAACCTTTTTTATTGGGTACTTTTTGAGGAAATTGCTTTTTTAATTAAACGGGGTTGAGGTTTCCGTGGTTTCTCGCACTCCAAGTCCGTCTCAGACGGAAAGGTGCTTAGGCACAGTATAATGAGCATGTTAAATGATTTGTTATACCCTCAAACGGCAAGCAGGCAGTGCGGATGCTTCACTAAACCCCTGAAACCTTATCACTTTTCCTGCCAAAGGGTATCCCTTGCAAGAATTAAGCAACTAACATGATGGTGCTTTGAAAAAGGGTCTAGGGGAGTCCAATGCTTTATATAGGCTAATCGTACTGGTTTTCCAAAGTGGTTTTGAACTTGGTCTAATAATTCTGGTGATTTTTCAAGAACTCTGTTCAGGTAAAAGAAATCGGAATTTTCCTTCAGGTTTAAATGAAGGTCATAGGTTTTACTTCCACCTGCCCTTAACAGGGTATCTGCTACCCAAACTTGGTTCGAGTCCTTGGGTTTAGGAACCGGGCGTAACACTAAAGCAATTGGAACCAGCAGAAGCCAAAACAGTTTTTTCATGCCTTAGGAACGGAGGATCAAGCAATTTTATTTTTTGAGCCGTAAGGTCGCCTCCTCTGACGTTTAGTTTAATGGATCAGCAGCCCCAATCAACCAATTACCGGGTCACAATCCGTGCCGACTTTCCTAAGGATTACAGAGGATTGGCTGATTTAGGAGGGGTAAACCGTTGGGGCGCACCAGCGCCCTCCCCAATTCTAAGTTCGGCAAAAAAGAAACGTCTTCCATCAAAATGCTGACAGTTTTCCCGCCATGGTGATTTTTTGAAATCCGTATGTTTATCCAATGAAAGCATCTCTTTCATTCGCTCACCTTTTTAATACCTGCCTGCTTTTGGTTAGGGAGAACCTCCCCGCATACGAATGCGACTCAGGAGACTACAACTCCCATTACCTGCCGGCAGGCACGGCCGCTTCAACGGGAAAGAACAAGATCCAGAGACCGCCAACTACTACAATGCAAGGAATGGAGCTTACCGGCCCCCGGTAAACCAGAGGGCAGGGTTTCATGAATATCGGTGTAGAAATTTAATTTCTATATTGGAGGCGGTTTTAAGGGCCGGTGACTCAGGTTTCTGCCTTTAGTAATTCTTAAATTTTACCGCTATGCCTCTGAAGTTTCTCACCGGATTAACCAGCTTTATTCTGCTTTTATCTTCCGTTACCATTGCCCAAAACCCAGAATATATCCGAACCATAACTTCGTCATTTCCTAGCCTAGAGAATCCCCAAGGAGAGATTGGAACCTTAAAGGGAGGCATCAACCTAGATTACTCAAATTCAATTGGAGGCATATTTGGCAATCCAGCCCTACTAGGAGTTTCAAATAAGGCTAGACTTACACTTGGTCACTCCCTTTTCAAATTTGACCAAACGCAATCAAGTGGCGGATTTGTGATTCCTACAAAACGTGTAAACCTTGGCTTTTCTCACTCGCTTTATACCTTAAAAGACATTCGTTATTACGACGGTAAAACATGGAACACCATAGATTTAAAAGATCAATTCTCCAGACTTTCTGCTGCATTGCCCATTACATCCAAGGTGCATATTGGGCTAGATTTAGGCCTTCTTCGTTATTTAACGCTAGGTCAAAATCAGGAAGGTTCAACTGAGCCAATTAACGGGAGCTCAATGATTTTCTCCTTGGGGATGACCGGAAAAGGAAATCGGTCAAGTTGGTTCATGCAGAAATTTAGATATGGGGTATGTTTTAAAGACTTAGGCCCAAAGGTTCGTTTTACTCAAGAAATTAGTGGGTTTATACATTCAAGACTGCAAGTGAATTTCACTGGGATCTCAGAACTTTATACCTCAGAAAAGTATACCCTCCATGTAGAAACCACCCTTCAATTGAGTAAACTATTGCTTCCCTCGCCAGGTTTGTATGATTCTACGGGTACCTTAGTTTCAGGTCGGAATCCAGATGAATTAAGTGCATTTCAAGCTGCCATTGGTTCTTTTCATGATGCCCCGAATGGGTTTTCAGAGGAAATAAAAGAAATACTGCCCATAATGTACACTGGACTTACATTTGCTTTACCCAATTCGCCTAGTGACTTTAGTGTAACCATGGGCTATGCGTATTTGCACGAGTCGGCGAATAAGGGCAATAGACGAATCCATTATCCTTCCATTCGGGCAAGTGCATATGGTTTAAGTGTCTACGGCAATCTTGGGCTTAGGTCTAATAAATCTTTAGGCCTTGTATGGGAAACCGGGTTTGGGCTATCCTATGCGTATTCCATTCCCGTAAGGAAATAATTTATTGAATGCCAAGCTGAAATTATTGGCAGCAGTCGTTTTCGATTATCCTTAGGTCTTGGATTCCAAAAATGAATCGTTGAAAATCACTTGAGAGGGATATACCCGCCACACCATTTTGATTTGTGGTGGATGAAGCAAAACCCGTTAAAGCCTTTTCTTTAAATGCCGTTCAGTTGCCACAATTGAACCAATCAAGGCAATGGTCATCACCACACAGGTCCATAAAACAGCGGTTTCTTCCTTGGCCGTAAGGTCAAGCACTAGCCCAGTGGCGAGTGTGATTAAGCCTGCCACCAACATGGCCTTTGGGGCATATGAATTTGCAATGTCCCATGTTTTCTGATTTTTCATACTGCTTGGGGTACGGTACCCATAAAGCCCATTGATCTTCTTGGGTGGTTTCCACATGAAAATCAGTGCAGCCAACACAATGATAGCACCTACAAGTGTTCCAAATAGCATATCCTAGTTCTTAATGATGGTCAGCATATTTCACCCCTGCCAAAATCGGGTAATTGATTTTGTTTTCAATAGGCACCAACGGACAAGAATACCGTTCGCTGTAGGCGCAGTATGGATTGTAGGCTTTATTGAAATCTAAAACCAGAATCTCTGGGTTTTCATCCATGCGTACGTCTAAATACCGGCCCCCTCCATAGGTGGTGAATCCGTTGGTATGATCAGTAAACGGAACAAAGAGGTAGTCTTCATACCCGGGTTTGGCCATGAGTCGCTTGCTCTGGTACACCGGGAGTTGAAATTTCATTCCATCCAATTCAAAATGGGCAATGGCGTATTGACGGTAAACGGGTTTTCGATCGGTAGTGGTGGGCATTTCAAACCATTCCGTATTCGGGGTTAGTTCCAATCGGGCTTGAACCGCATACGATTCCCTTACGGGGAAATAGGGAAGGCCGTCAAAATTTTCGGTTCCTTTTTTGCCCAAAGGACTTTCTTCTGGATTTCCATAAAAGGCATTTAGGGTGTCTCGATAGGCCTTGATTTCAGATTGGTAGTCAGCATTAGGCATCCATTCCGCATCGAGCTCAACTCCGTTGGCATTGTTGGCGAAAAGGATTTGGTTGATTTTCCACTCATCTCCAAACCGAATCAAGTGGTAGGTATTGATTCCGTAGCTGGTATCTTGGCCTTGAATGGCGGCAAAACTTTGAAAAACCGTGGCAATGCCATTGTATTCAAGCACCGTTTTTTTCAGTTCATATTCCTGAAATCCCCTCATTTTATACACGGGCCCCGCTTGTTTTATGAATCGGTCAAGGTCAAGGCTGGCCTGTGAACGGGGCTTATTGGCTTGGTCAATGGTAACCACAATGCGAGCATCATCGGTAAAGAGGGTTTGAAACCATTCCCAGTCCCGATCTTCACCTTTTGGTCCGGTAAGAACGTTTAGGGTTTCGTTTACCACTCCGTCAATGGAGAGGAGGAGGGTGGAATCACGTTCAGAGCTCATCCCCAGGAAGGGTAAAAATCCGAGGATGAAGAGTAGAATTTGAAATTTCATATCATGGGTTTAAGCCCTGAAATTTATATGAAATCAACGAAATCTTGAGAAATAAAGCTTAAATCTCCGATTTAAAATGGAATTTAATTTCGGGGTACTTATCCTGCATGAGCTGTAAGGCAAAGGCCGAATCGGCTAAAAACACCGGGTTGCCAGATTTATCGGTAGCCATGTTACGGTGCCGTTCTTTCTTGAATTTTTCAATTTCTTTTTCAGGACCGGTAATCCAGCAGGCCTTATGAACAGGAACAGCCTCGTACCTACATTTGGCTCCGTACTCGTGAAGGAGGCGGTGTTGAATTACCTCAAACTGAAGTGCCCCTACGGTTCCAATGATTTTTCGTCCATTGCTTTCAAGGGTAAACAATTGAGCAACCCCTTCATCCATGAGTTGATCAACCCCCTTGTTCAATTGCTTGGCCTTCATTGGGTCAGCGTTTTCAATGAACTTAAACTGTTCGGGCGAGAAGGTTGGAATGCCTGTGAACTTGAGTTCTTCTCCTTCGGTAAGGGTGTCCCCGATTTTAAAGTTTTTATTGTCAGGTATCCCTACAATATCTCCTGGAAAAGCCTCGTCAATGATATCCTTTTTATCCGCCATAAATGCGGTTGGAGAAGAGAACTTCAAATCTTTCCCATGCCTTACATGGAGGTAGTTTTTGTTCCGTTCAAAGATTCCGGAAACCACTTTCACAAAGGCCAAACGTGAGCGGTGGTTTGGATCCATATTGGCATGGATTTTAAAAACAAATCCTGAAAAGGTTTTTTCAGAAGGTTCTACCATCCGGGTTTCGGTAGGTTTTGGTAGGGGCGGGGGAGCAATTTCAATGAAGCAATCCAATAGCTCGTTCACCCCAAAATTGTTCACTGCCGATCCAAAAAACACGGGTGAAACTTTCCCGTCCAGGTAATCTTGATTGTCGAAATCTGGATATACCCCCCGCAAGAGTTCAACCTCCTCTCTCAAGGTATCGGCATAATCATCCCCAACAATTTCATTCAACTCAGGATCGTCTAAATCTTTGATTTCAATGAAGTTCTCCTTGTCTTTTTCGTTTGCACGGAAAATGTTCAGCTTATGCTCAAACATATTGTACACTCCTTTAAAATCAGGTCCCATACCAATGGGCCAGCTAAGGGGCGTAACCTTCATATGAAGTTTTTGCTCAATTTCGTCAAGGAGGTCAAAGGCGTCTTTTCCTACCCGGTCAAGCTTGTTGATGAATACCATCATAGGGGTATCACGCATTCTACAAACTTCCACCAGCTTTTCAGTTTGAGCCTCAACCCCTTTTGCTACATCAATTACCACAATGGCCGAGTCAACCGCGGTTAAGGTACGATAGGTGTCTTCCGCAAAATCTTTGTGACCCGGGGTATCAAGAATGTTGATTTTCTTGTCTTTGTATTCAAAGGCCATTACGGAGGTAGCCACAGAAATCCCCCTTTGTTTTTCAATTTCCATGAAGTCAGAAGTAGCGGCCTTTTTAATTTTATTGCTTTTTACAGCCCCAGCTTCTTGAATGGCCCCTCCAAAAAGAAGGAGTTTTTCGGTCAAAGTTGTTTTTCCGGCATCTGGGTGAGATACAATTCCGAAGGTACGGCGACGGGCTATTTCTGAGGTAAAGCTCATGGATTCATTTTAGGGCTGCGAAAGTACGGAAACCACCTTCACGCTCAAAAGTTTCCTGTTTTAAGCCCCTTGAAAAATTGAGTTTTAAATTACCGGATGATCTTAAAATTTAAGCTTTGCTTGAAATCTGCCAGGGGGTAAATCTCTTGGGTTTAAGGCAAGTCCATAATCAGATTCATGGTCAGATTTAGGAAGTTTAATTAGGAAGTGCTTGGTTTGGTTTTGAACCGGAAATAGCTGGAATGATTCTCCGTAATCGCTTGAACTAAAGTCCTTCACGAATATCTGAAGGCGTTTTAGATCGGATGAATCAAGGGCTTGGTTGAAATTCAAGACAAGCTCGAGGCTATCTTTTGACCCTTGAGATTCCCGAATTTCTCCAAGCTCAAAATTCAAAGATTCATAGGCCCGAAAGTCTGGGATGATCTTGGCGTATAAATTCTTGTCCATGCCCGGAACTTTTTGAGCGTCTCCAATATGTTTTCCGAAGAGAACCACGGTATCGCCTGCAAAGGAATCGGTAAGATTCCAGATTTGATATTGGCTAGGCCTTCCGTAATGGTTGATGTAGGAGCTGGCCTTGGCTTGGGTATGGTATTTCACCAAGGAGGGTTTTTGATATGAGTTCATGAATACCATGGGATGTCCTTGGCTGATGGAGTCTGCAATGAAGGCGAAAGATTTCATTTCATGCATTCTGGGCGAAACCTTCATTCCTGGGAATAAATTAAACATGGCATGACCTCGAATCACAACCCCGAGTAGGGCAAAGCTTATAAATAGGCCAATCCATAAGGATTTCCTTTTCAAAAGGTAGGTTTCCAAAAGAGGATACCCCAAAACCACCAAAGCAGGAAAGAAGAAGATGATCCAGTTTCCTTCGGTTCTTCCGCGAAAGCTCATCAATAAAAAGAAGAGAATTCCACCAAAAACCAAGTATTTCAAATACTTTTCGAAAGCATTTTCTGGCTTTTTTCTTAATCCGAAGATGAGCAAGAGTATTCCGGCAAAGGGACCAAAAATCATAAGCACCTGCCCCAGGTATTCAAGGGGTTGATTTAGAGAAAACCCTGAGCTTACCCGGTTGAAAAGATGGAATTTCAGGGTGGGGAAATCATTTGAAACTTGCCAATAGATATGGGGTAAGAAAAAAAGAATACAAACCCCGGTCATTATATAAATTCCGGCTGATTTAAAGAGTTTGGGCTGGGCCAATACCATGAAAAGAGGCAGTAGAATTCCGTGGTATTTGGAATAAAAAACCAGGGCTAGAAGGAGACCGAGAATTCCGTATTTCAGGTTTGATGGTCTATGTTCAATTTCTTTTAACTGCCATAAAAATAAGGAGGTGAAAAGGAGGAGGGGGAGGTCTGGAACGGCAAAAATTCCAAATACATGGAAAACAACAATGCTGCTAATCAAGCTATGAAATACTAATTCTGATTTTGGTTTAATCAGGGTGTACCAGATATGAATGGAGCCTATGAAGGAGGCTAGGAACAATATTCGTAAGCCTAGGTTGGATTCAAAGAGAACTTGGCCTAGATGAATGAAAAATGCCACCATGGGGGGATGATCAAAATACCCGAAATCAAGGTTTTGGGCATAGACCCAGTAATAGGCCTCATCTTCAATGGGTTCTGAAAGAATGGATTGAAGAATTCCTAGAACTACATATAATAGTAGAAAGAGGTAATGTACAGATTTATTCATGGGGAAGCAATGTATATCGTATTTTCGGGAGCTCAAAAATAGCTGAATTCAAACCTTAAAATCCCCTTCTATGAAACGGTTTTTGGTCTTATTATTTCTAGTTTCTTCCTTTTCAAGTCTCCAGGCTCAAATGTACGATGCCAGTTTAGGCGGTAGGTTTGGCTTTGCAAAGGGCATTTCGTACAAGAGTTTTGTAAGTGAAACCAAGGCCGTAGAAGGAATTGTCAGCAATTTCAACCATGGGTTTTTGGCCATTGTTTTAATGGAGCATCACCAGGCCTTTGCCTCCGCTCCCAACCTTTATTGGTATGTTGGTTATGGTGCCCACTTGGGTTACTGGACCGGAGACGGCGTAGGGCGGTCAGGGTATTTTACAGGGGGCGGACCCAGAACCGTGATTGGGGTTGATTTGGTTGCCGGATTGGAGTATCCTTTTCCAGATCTTCCGTTTACCGTAGCCTTAGACCTGAAACCTGGGGTAAACCTAATTGGTGTTCAGGCTTTTGAACCCAAGGGTGCAGGTCTAAGCATACGATATGTGTTTTAAAGGGCGTCTTTATGCAAGGTGATGGCTACCGTTTTCATTTTGAAATAAGCGGCAGACATATAAAGGTATCCTGAATACGGGCCTCTATCGCCCCAAGAATTCTTAATGATGTAATACACCGTACCGTCTTGGTCTTTGGCCATTCCTACCACATGCATTAGGTGATCGTCGGTGGTTGTGAAATCTTCAAAATTTGCTTGGCGCGATGCCTGGCTAACTTCCAATTCTTCCCCTGGGGTTTCAAATAAATCTTCACGATCAGGATTGGCGGGCAGGATGGCAATTCCGTTTTTAGAGGAAAAGCCTTTTTCGGAAACATCTCCATCCCATGCAATGGTAAAACCTTTCTTCAGGGCCTTGTCAACTACTTTCATAAACTCATCTAGGGGTAAGTTTTCAAAAGATCCGTTTGAGTAATTGTCAGGAATTTCTAAAATGAACTCATCCTGAAAAGGGTGGTGGGTAAAGCTTGTGAAATGACGGTAGTCTTCCGGGTTAATTTTCATTTTCTTGGCGAAAGATTCTGGGGTATAATCTTTTCCTTCAAAGGTGAAAGATTCAAGGTCCTCTTCCATATAAACATCAAGAATACCATTTAGGGCAGATTTCCAATGAATGCTTGGACTTCCTGACTTTAATACTCCGTCAAGGAAGCCTTTGGCGCTGGCCACCAATTCACTGTGGTTAAGCATGTCATCGGTAGGTGGCAAACCAGCGTACGCCGATTGAGGAACGAGTCCGTGCATATCAACACATCTTAGAACATCATGAGCAAGGGCGCCTTGAGAGAAATTGGCTTTTCCTTGGCGCATAACGTAATTCCAGGCCTTGTCTTCGTAGATTTTACGCACATTATACATTTCAGAGAGGTCAACCATTTCGCCGTGTATGCGCATGATTTCAGACTCTAGAAAGGAAGAAGTGGCAAAGCTCCAGCAAGTACCGGTTCGTTCTTGGTTTTTGATTTCAGACCGTTCAATGTCTATTAGGTCTGTAAATTGGTATTGGGCTGTAGCCGATAAGGATAAGGCTAAAGCCGAAAGGATAAGTCCCGAGATTTTCATAAAAAGATAAATTTCGGGTGAAAATAAGGAAAAGCTTTAGGGGGTCAAGCCGCCAACTCAGATTTTAGTTTTCGAAGGGTGTCTACTGAGGAGGGTTTGGTAAGATATTTTTGAACGATCTCGTATTCCTTTGCCTTTTTCAGGTCGTTGGGGTCAACAGAAGATGAATTAAGGAGGATGTTAAGGCTGGAAGGAAGCTCGTATTGTTTCAGGAAATTCAAGAATTCCCAGCCATCCATAACCGGCATATTGATGTCTAAAAAAATCACATCGGGTAAACTTAATTCCTGTTTATGATTTTCACAAAGTTCGGTTAGGGCTTTTTCTCCATTCTCAAAATGTTCAATCTCTTGAGCAAAATCTACTTTTTCAAGCAGCTTCTTAAAACCAAATACATATATAGGGTCGTCGTCAACAATCCAAGCTTTCATAGGCGAATAATGAGGGGCAAAGATAGGCTCAAAAGGCATTCAAAAGCCTATAAATTCTTGATGCTGAGAAGAGTCATTAAATTTTGTGATGAACTTTAACTACCTCTTCAATACCTTTTGTTTGAGGTCGAGAGGAATTTTATCTAGGAATTCTTGTTCCGAGATAATTTCAATGGTCTGCCCTTGACTAATGCCTTTAAGGGCTTTTTTGAGCTTGGTGGTAACCGGCTTGGTATTGTTTTCTCTAAAATCTGGTCCTCCAACCACAAGAAGTTTGGTAGCTGGACTTATTTCAGAGGATGGTAAAGCGCCCAATTGGGCAACTAGTTTATAGGCTTTGGGTCTAGGCATGCTTTTCAAGGCCCTTGTAAAGACAACTTCCTTTTTATGGAAGTACCCGGTTTTATCAGCCTTTTTATTGGGTTTGGGAAGGCCCATTTTCCTGGCCGGTCCCGTTGGTCCTAAATTATCAAGTTGAACCAAGTTTTTAGGAGGGAGTTTGATTTCTTGAAGGAGGTGAACAACCGATTCAGCGTTTTTCTTCCGCATAGCTGCCAAAAGGATTTCAGCACATACCCTAGCGTCATCTTCGGCTTTATGGTGCTTAAAGTCTAAACCAAGAAACTCAGCCATTCTATTTAGGCGAAACCGGTCAAGTTCTGGCCAAACCTTTCTAGCAATTTGAACCGTGCATATATAGGGTGATTTAGGAACCTCTAATTTGTAGAGTTTAAGGCAAGACTTTAGCACAGCCATGTCAAAATTGGCATTGTGTGCTACCAAGACCGAGTCTTGAAAATCACTTTGAATTTTCTGCCAAACCTCAGGAAACTCAGGTTCTTTGGAAACCATTTTGGCATTTATGCCGTGAATCTTAGTATTGAAAAAATTAAAATAGTTTTCCTTGGGCCGAATCAAATGGCTGTAGGTATCTATAATGGTGCCTTCCTGAACAACGGTTACACCTATTTCACAGGCCGAAGTACGGGAGGCATTAGCAGTTTCAAAATCAATGGCAACAAAATTCATAAAAAAGAGTCGGGTCTCAATAGCTAGATGGCGGCTCAAATATAAAAAATACTAGCGGTATTTATCGTTCAATCCCTTCCCTTCCAGAATCATGGAAAAGGCCTTTTCCATTCGTCTTTTGCGGGTTTCGGCTCTTTTGGCAGCCCCAATATGTTCAGCGTACTCCCTTTTCTTTCCAAAGCTGAGTTTTTCAAAGGCAGACTTCAAGTTGGGGTTATTGTCTAAGTTTTCTTGGAGCTCTTCCGGAAGGATCAAGGGCTTTTTCTCAGCTTTGATTTCTCTTCCCGCCTTAGCGTTGTCTAGGGTTTCTTGAATGTACAAACGTAAGAGTTGAGGGTCAATTTCTGGGAGTTCTGAAAACCTCCATTGCCTCAGGGCCTTGGTCTTACCTTCTTGGGCATTGACTAAAACCTTATGGTCATCTAAGAGCAACCCCCCCTGAAAAAACCAGAGACCAACATAGGATTTAAAAGCCCCTAAACCGATTAAGTTCTTTCCCTGGTAAGAGTAAGTAGGCGCTCCCCATTTTATGTTTTCTTCAAACGGAAACTCTAGAATTACAGACCTCAAAAGGTCAAGTTCTTTTTGGTAGTTAATATGGTGTGCTAAATAGTCATCTACGGTTTTGGCTCTGTACATGCTCATTTTTTAGGGTTTGCAAAACTGATAAAAATCCAAATCGAAACTAATGAAAGTAAGGCTCTAGGTAATTAACATTGAATAGTTTGGCAAGAAATAACAACACTATGTTTGATCAAATCATTTCAGGCCTCAAGTCTCAAGTTGGAGGCGAAATTCAGGAAAAAACTGGAATTTCAGATTCCATGCTCGGTTCGGTAATGGATGTGGTAAAAACTGAGACCACAAAAACTGTGGGTTCTAAACTCATGGGGGGTAATTTAGACACGGTAATGAACCTCTTCAGCAATGACTCCAATTCTAAATCAGCAGATGGTCTTCAAGCCAGCTTGACCACCGGCATAATGGATGGGTTAATGGATAAGCTTGGCCTGGACTCTTCAAAAGCCGGGTCCATTGTGAAAATCATTATTCCGAGTCTTTTGAGCTTAATCACTAAGAAAAATGAGGAAACCCCTAAGGATGACGCCTCGCCCTTGACCTCCCTTTTTGGCGGAGGAGATGGGATCTCAGGAATGGCTGGAAAGGCCCTAAAAGGACTATTTTAAGATCGAAACTTTGGTTGAAACAAAGACCATGAGCTTTCAAGAACATATTCAAGCCGGGTATGATTTTGAGGGTCCGAGCATTTGTTTTGGTGCGGCTGTTTATCAAAACCAACCGGTTCAAGGCCTTCAAGTAAGAATGCCCTTGAATACGGTGAATAGGCATGGAGTGATTGCCGGGGCAACGGGTACGGGTAAAACAAAGTCTCTTCAGGTTTTTGCTGAACAGCTAAGCCTTCAAGGGGTTCCATGTGTATTGATGGACATAAAGGGAGACCTGAGTGGTTTGGCCAAGCCGGGCTCCTCGAACAAGCATGTGGTTCATCGTTGCCTAGCGGCTCAAATTGATTACAATCCAACCGGATTCCCGGTTGAACCTATGAGCTTTAGCGGTGAGAAAGGAGTGGCCATGAAGGCAACCGTTTCTGAATTTGGTCCGGTACTTCTTGCCAAAATTCTAGACCTAAACGATACCCAAGAGTCTGTACTTGCCGTTTTGTTCAAGTACTCCGATGATCATAGGATGCCTTTGATTAATCTGGAAGACTTGAAGGGGCTGCTTCGGTATGCCAATGATGAGGGAAAAGCAGAGATTGGGAAGGAATACGGGTTCATTTCTCCGGCATCCATAAATGCCATTCTAAGAAGAATCATTGCCCTTGAACAGGAGGGAGGAGAAGCCTTTTTTGGGGAGCCATCTTTTGAGATTCAAGACTTCATTCGAAGGGATCGAGATGGGAAAGGGGTATTGTCTGTGATTCGGTTGATGGACATGCAGTCTAAGCCCCGCTTGTTCTCTACCTTCATGCTATGTTTGTTAACAGAGCTTTACGCGAAGTTACCTGAGGAGGGTGATCCAGAAAAACCAAAACTAGCCTTTTTCATTGACGAGGCCCATTTGATTTTTCAGAATGCCTCGGGGCCTTTGCTGGATCAAATCGAAGTAATCATAAAATTAATCAGATCAAAGGGGGTTGGGATTTTCTTCATTACCCAGAATCCGGAAGATATACCTGAGGATATTTTAGGCCAATGCGGTTTAAAAATTCAACATGCCTTGAGGGCTTTTACGGCCAAAGATCGGAGGCAGATCAAACGCTCGGCTGAAAATTTCCCGATTTCAGAATTTTATAATCCAGCTCAAGGCCTTACTGAATTGGGGGTAGGGGAAGCCTTTATATCCGTGTTAAATGAAAAGGGAAGGCCCACTCCTTTGGCCCATACCCTAATGAGGCCTCCCTTGTCAAGGATGGATGTAATCAGTAAGTCGGAATTGAATGAATTGGTGAAAAACTCTGACCTGGCAAAGAAATACAATCGGGAAATTGATACTGAATCGGCCGAGGAAATCCTAAAGGAAAAAATTGAGCAGGCCGAGAAAAAAAGGGGAGAGGAAGAAAAGCTTAAAAAGCATTTGAAAAAAGCTGGAAGGCAAAGGAAAAAGACGGAGCCTGAAAGTGTATTGAGTGAAATGAGCAAAAATACCATGGTAAGGCAAATTGGCCGAACCATTTTTAGAGAGCTAACCCGGGGAATCTTGGGGGTTCTTGGTGCTAAATAAATGTGTAATTCTAATTTTTAATCTATGTCGTACAAGATTACAGAAATTGAAAGCATAGGGCCTGCTATGGCCTCTAAGCTTGAAGCAGCCGGAATTAAAACGGTTGAAGGTTTATTGAAACAAGGCGCTTCCAAATCAGGAAGAAAGCAAATTGCTGAAGCTAGTGGAATCTCTGAGTCAAGAATTCTTGATTGGGTGAACATGGGCGATATGATGCGCATCAAAGGCGTGGGCGGTGAATTTGCCGAGCTTCTTAAGGCAGCGGGGGTTGACACGGTAAAAGAACTCCGTACCCGGAATGCTGGCAATTTGGCTGCGAAGCTTACCGAAGTAAATGCTGAGAAAAAGCTAACCCGTAGAGTTCCAAATGAAAACATGGTAGAGGGCTTCATCAGCCTGGCCAAAGACACTGAGCCCATGGTTACCCACTAAGGGCTTTGGTTTGTTAATTACCGAAAAGGCTGCCTGAATTGGCGGTCTTTTTTTTGGGGTAAATTTTCAGGCGTATCAATTCTTATGGTAAAGGTCTATACAATCTGAAAGTGGCTTGGAGTCTTCAAAAACGCATTGGCAGAATTCAAGGCAAGCCTCAGGGTTTTCTTTGGATTCACATTGTTTTAAACATTCGGATTTTGTGTTTTTTGGCATGATGGAATACCCGAAAACCAACAAGGATCCTAGCCCAATTACAAAGGCTCCTGAGCCTCCAAAAAACAACCATGGAAATTTTCTGTTGAGGTTTTTCCTTTCTGGAGGAGAGTGGGTGGAATCAAGTTTATTGAAACCCAAAATCCCCTTCCATCGATGGAAATCCCAAAGAATTAAATACAAACAGGCTAGGGTCATTAACGGACTGCTGACAAGAGAACCGTCAAATCTTAAGGAAAGCGATAGAAGGGTAATGTTTAAGATGATTGGGAAATACAAAATAGCCCCTAAAAGACTAAACCTGGGAATTAAAAGAAGCAAGGCGGCAGTAACTTGAGCAATTCCTATACAGGTATAGTAGTAGCCCGTGGTATGCAGGGCTTCTAAATAAAACCCCATGGGGTGAATTATCGGAAGGCTGGTAAAACGCTCACCGAGAATTTTTACCATACCCGAAGGAATGAATCCCGCGGCAAGGGCCAATCTACAGAACCAAGCAAACCGCCATCTCCAGATATTATTCCTCAGCCAGAGGTGGATGGATGTAAGCTTTGCTTCCAAAAAATTAAATTATTTGACCTTTTCCTCTTTGGGCAAGACGGAATTCAGGTAAATGTACCCAATAATTCCTGCCAAAATGGATCCGGCTAAAATTCCCATTTTGGCTGAACGAACCATTTCCAAATCGGTGTAAGCCAAATTTGTGATGAACATTGACATGGTAAACCCTACTCCAGCCAAGAAGGAAACGCCAATCACCTGTTTAAAGCTTACAGATTCTGGCAAATTGGCCCATTTGAATTTCAGGGCTAGCCATGACAATCCGGTTACTCCAATTAGGTTTCCGAAGATTAAGGCAAGAGCAATAATCAAGGCCAAATTATAATCAATGGGTACCTCTCCACCAATTTCAACCCCTGCATTGGCAAAGGCAAAGGTGGGTAAGATGAGGTATGCCACCCAAGAGTGGAGCTTATGTTCTAAATGCTGTAAAGGAGACTGAACCCTGCCGGTCCATGACTCAAGATCATCAATAAGATGAATTTGCTCATCGGTTAACAGCCTCTTGTTTTTATTCACCTTCACATCTCTTGAGGCGATGAATTTTTCTGAGATTTCTTGAATTTTCTCTCGGTATTTAAAGGTTCCGAGATTTTTGCGAAGTGGCACAGTTAAGGCAATAAGTAGTCCGGCTACGGTTGGGTGAATTCCTGATTTTAAGAACATGACCCAAATGATTGAACCAATTGAAAAGGTAATCACCTTATTGTAAAATCCTGACCGGGCCAACCCTACCAATAATAGGAGGAGAACCCCTGAATAGAGAATCAGGTCCCAAGAAATATTTTCAGAATAGAATAGACCAATGGTCAATACAGCGCCTAGGTCGTCCACAATGGCAAAGGCAGTTAGGAAAATTTTTAAACCCAGAGGAACCCTGGACCCCAAAAGACTTAATATGGCCAGAGAAAAGGCAATATCGGTAGCCATAGGAATGGCCCATCCATCGGCCACACTAGGGTCTTGATTTCCGAAAACGAAGATTAAAATGGGAATGGCCATACCCCCAATGGCGGCAAAGATAGGAAGGGAGGCTTTTTGCATTGAGTTCAGCTCGCCAACCAGTATTTCCTTTTTAATTTCCAGCCCAATGAGGAAAAAGAAAATGGCCATAAGCCCATCATTGATCCATAGAATTAGGGGCTTGGTTAGGTGAAAGTCTTTAGCTTCAACTCCTAGTTTGATTTGCCAAAGGTCATGGTACATTTCGCCCCAAGGAGAGTTGGCCATAAATAGAGCCAAGAGCGTAGTGATTCCGAGAAGAATTCCCGAAGCCGATTCAAGTTGAAAAAAACGTTCAAGCGGGTGGATGAGAACCTTGTCTATAGGTTCATTGAAAACGGTCTTTTTTTTCATTCTTAGCTTTTTGCCGATGGTATTTTTTTAATCAATTCAGGATTTTGTCCTTCTGCTGAACCATAGCTTGTAATCAAGGTGCCTTTGGTTCCATCTTTGGCCTCCAAAACTAATATTTCTGATTCATCTGAAGGGTTGGTCATTCCGTCAAATCGATAGGTTTTAACGCAGGTTAAATCAGTGGGTAAGAATTTCTTTTGGCTTCCAACCACGGCAATGTCAGTTTCTCCTGCTTGAAAATCGGCCTTATATCCGTCCTGTTGAAGGGCGTTTAAGGTTTCTGATAAGGTTTCAAATCGATGTGTTTTCATGATAAGTTTTTTCTGAGTGATGAAATTTATTCGCTATTTCCCCTTGGGGTAAATTTTTAGAAGTTCATTTCGTAATTCCTCTTTAGTTTTATCAAAATGTTTGCCAGTTCCTGGACCAGAAAAGCCTGTATGTACATGGCTTACCTCTCCATTTCTATCTATAAAAATAAGGGTTGGGTAGGAAACTACCGAACTTAGAAAAGGTAAAGCCTTGCCTGCCTCCTTCTTACTCCAGGTACCTGCCAAAGCTATGGGGTAAGATACCTGAAGGTCTGACTTCATTTTTCGAATGTTTGAATAGGCAATACTTGTGTCAAGGCTTCTTTCAAAGGCGAGACCCAATATTTTCAAATCGGGAAATTCTTTTTGCATTTGAATAAGAACCCGGGTTTCGTCCATGCAATTCGGACACCAAGTTCCTAGAATCTGAATCAGCACTGGTTGGCCTTTGAAAGCTTCCTGTGCGTAAAAAAGGCTGTCGCCGGATGGCATGGGAAACCGAAATTCAAGGGGTAAGCTATCGTGCACATAGCTAAGCTCACCTGCCGACTTTAGTTCAGGTGTATCGGTTCTTTTTCCAGAAAATGGTTCTGACCAATGCGACCCGCTGTAAAAGGTGGCCTCTAGTTTTTCCCCCTTGAGGGAGCCCTCAAAGTAAAAGGCATGTGCCCCGTCAAAGGTTGATAGGGCAAAATCATTTCCGGTAACCTGTCCTTCTAAATACCTATAATCACCGGTTTCGGTAAGGATGGTTCCGGTTAAATGACCATACTCGTCTTGTTTGAATTCACCTATGGCCGGATAGAAATCTTCGGTTCCTGGAGAAAATTCCAATTGCCAAGAACCTGAAAGATTGATTTTGGGCTCTTCCTTAGCGGTAAACCTTTGTGACTCTTGGGTGTAAATGGTTAAGGGTATGGCTCTCGATTGGTATTTAATCCATTCGCCCACCCATTGTTCATTTTCCTTTTTCAAATGCATGCTTGATTCAAAAACCGGGAGGTCAATAATCAGACTATCTTGATTTAGGTTCACCGGACCAAGTTTTATTTCTTCCTCCGCATTTTGAATGGTAAGGGTAGCAGATTCTTGAGGACCCGATACCTTCATTGTAAAGGGAAGGGCCACATAATTCTCTTCGTTTAACAACAATACAGCTCGCCAAGATTCAATGGAATTATTGTTTTGAGAAGGGCTTTGGCAGGAAATAACCTGAAAAGCAAGTAGGGTGAAAAGCGCCATTCGGATCATCATAGATTGGGGTATTGAATTTCTGGCAATTTACAGAAGAAAGATTGATTAGGGCATTTCCCGGATTAGAACCATGCCTTGTTCTGGGTCATACGAATAAACGCCCAAGGGGAAATTCCATCGGCAAGATTCAAAACTGTAATCTTCGGGTATTTCCTCTTCAAATTCTGGCCTATTTTCTAAACGAGCAGGGAAGATTCCGAGTAGGTTTTTTTCAAGATGAATGTTTAATTCGCAGGCATGATAGGTGTAAGTCTGAGAGCTAGGACCGTCATAATCTACTGAGTCGGTATCTGTGGTATCGTATTGAAAAGTCCATTCTTCGTAAACGCTTTCAATTTCCATTCGCGTCAATAAATCCCTTTTTTCAAGGTCTATGATGAAAAACTCTGTACTTGACCCTGACCAAGCAGAATGCTCATACCCTCTTCCGTAGCTTCTATGAATGGAGATTAGTGCAATGCGGTAATCGGTTTGAGGCTCCCAAATTTCAAGACTGGCATCAGGATACCGCAGCCAATTATCATCCGGACCCGAAAAAAGGCTTAGGCTTGAATCTGGATTGTAAAAGCCAAAACCAAGACCCTTTGTGCATTCCCCAAGAATCATCTCCTCGTTTTCAAAAAAGGGTTCAAAGTAGAAAGAGTCTGGTATGGTTGAGTCTTTAGGGATTTTAGCAATTTTTACCCATTCATTCTCCTGGCTTAGGGCTTGAAAAGAAAGGAGGGAAAGAAAAATAAAAAGGGGTTTTACTGGCATTTTCTAAAGGTAAGTGATTGGAATAAAAAAAGCCACCCCCAAAAAGGAGATGGCTCTTAACTATACCATCAAAGATGCTTAGTTGGCAGAAAGGTATTCTGCAACTCCATCGTGATCAGCTTTCATTCCTGATTTACCTTCAGACCAGTTGGCTGGGCAAACTTCTCCGTTGTTTTGGAAGAATTGAAGGGCGTCAACCATACGCAGAGCCTCCTCTACATTACGACCAAGAGGTAGATCGTTTACCAATTGGTGACGTACCAAACCTTCTTTGTCAATTAAGAACAATCCGCGGTAGGCAATCATTTCACCAGAAGCTTCAAGCTCGTCGTTTTCATTGTAGAAGTAGTCTCCTACCAAAACATCGTAATTATGAGAAATGGTTTTGTTGGTATCGGCAACTACTGGGTAGGTAATGCCTTTAATACCTCCCTGGTTTTTATCCATTTGCAACCATCCCCAGTGGCTTTGCTCAGTGTCAGTACTAACGGCTACAACTTCTACATCGCGCTTTTTGAACTCATCAAGTTTAGCTTGAAAAGCGTGCAATTCGGTTGGACAAACGAAGGTGAAATCTTTTGGGTAGAAGAAAAGCACAACGTATTTCTTTCCAAGGTATTGGTCTAGGCTAAAATCGCTTACAATTTCCTCACCGTTAAGAACCGCTGAAGCTTTAAAGGCCGGAGCAGGTTTTCCTACTAATACTGCCATGATGTTTAAGTTTTATGGGTTTTTATTCGGCCGCAAATATACAACCCAAGGCCGAGATGACTTAAGATTTTTGGAAAGAATTCAGGGGATTAGGCAGCGGTAAGCCAGGCCAAACTAGCTCCAATAATCACCACCGCCAATTTGTTTCTATTGAAGTTATGGCTATCGGCATTTTCAAATAAAATGGTGGTTGAGATGTGCAAAAACATTCCCAAAACAAAAGCCATGAGCGGACCGCTTAAATCGGTGAACAGGGCAACTTGGTTGGCTAAAAGGCTTCCTAGGGGGGCGGCTAAGGCAAAGGTTATTATGCCCAACCACCGATAGAAGTTTGTAGTTTTTAAATCAAGCAAAAAGATCATTACAATCATTCCGATGGGAATTTTATGCATGATTACTCCTGCCATTAAGGGGTCAAGGCCCATAATTCCTTGGTGAATATGCGCATGGCCACCAATGGGCATTCCTTCTAGAAAGGCGTGAATCCACAAGGCAATGACCATGGGTATGGTTTGCTTGTTGGGGCCATGGTGGTGCATATGTCCATGCTCAAGTCCTTTTGAAAAGAACTCCAATAAAATTTGTGCAAAAAAGCCAATGAGAATCCATAAGCCAGCTTGACTTCCTACATGAAGAAAAACTTCAGGAAAAAGGTGAACCACTGAAATTCCGAACAAATAGGCCCCGGAGAAAGCCAAGAGGTATTTGATGGATTGCTGGGTGCGTTTATGCATGATAATCCCCAAAAGGGCACCTCCTATCACTGAGCCAAATAAGAGCAAAAACTGGGTCATGGCTTTTTGGCGATTAGAATAAGTCGGTCAGAATTGACGGCATCAAAGGCGCCCAAATCATAGTCGCCAAATACATCTACCAGGTGCAAACCGGCCTGTAAAATCCATGAAGAGAGGTCGCTTAGGTCAAGAGCTCTAACCTTTTCTTGGTATGTATGCTCTTGGTTTTCAAAGCTGAATTTAATTTGTTTTTGAATGAAGCCATTTTCTACCTTACGGCTAATGCAGAAAGAAATTCCTTCTTCCTCCCGAAGCTCCTCATGGGTGAGCTCTTTGATGGCCTTTTTTACATTCAAAAAATCAATGACCAATACGCCACCTGCTTTAAGCTGACTGGCAAATGCCTTTATGACTTTTTGGTTTTCGGCATCGCTGTCAAAATAACCAATGCTTGTAAAGAGGTTGAGAATTCCGTTAAAGGCATCTTCTTTGAAAATTTCCCGCATATCGTGGCGGTGAAAATCACATCCTTGATCTGCGGTGGCCCTTGCCATTTTGATGTTATTGGCAGAAAGGTCTAAGCCGGTTACATCGTATCCAAGCTCATGCAAAATATGGGCATGCCTTCCTTTTCCACAAGGGATGTCTAAAAGTTTCGATGATTTAGGAAGCGCTAGGTAATGAGTTAAGTTCTCTAAGAAAACCTTCGCTTCACCCTCATCCCTGTGTTTGTACAGAATGTGATAAAAGGGGGTGTCAAACCATTCCCTATACCATGATGTCTTTTGATTTTTGTCCATGTTCAGGCGGCAAAGGTATTTATTTCGCCGCTAGAGCGGGAAGAAATTAATGCCATAGTTTTTTGGTACGAATGATCCAGACCATGATGATCAAAGAAACTAGGGATATGCCTGCGCATAAAAGTATTTCTTGAGCATTTCCAAAGAAGAAATATCCCGTAAGGAAGAGCAAGGAGTAGGTGAAAATAATTCCTGAAATCCAAGCCAATACATGCCAGATTAAAGACCTTGAGGGCGGGGGATCAGCAAGGGTTTTCCTGATGGGGTCCCAGAAGCCTTGAGGCTTCACCTTTTCATAAAACCTTCGAAGGGTATCAGAATTGGTGGGTTTGGTATTCATGGTTACCAATACCCAAGTAAGGGTGGTAAAACCAAGGGTGAAAAAGAATGAATTTGGAAAAACCCAATCGAATCCGAAATGGGCAATGGCATAGCCCAGGAAAGGGGCCAAGCTGGCAGATATTTCTGACCAAGCATTGATTCTCCAGTAATACCATCTCAAAATTAAAACCAGCCCCAATCCGGCTCCGCATTCAATCAAAAAGGTCCATACCCCTGAAATGGAATCCATAAAACTGGTGATAACAGCCGCCACTAGCATGAGTAAGAGGGTGATGATCCGGGAGGCCTTTACCAAGTCTTTTTCACTGGCATCCGGCCGAATGAATCGTTTGTACCCATCGTTTACCAAATATGAGGCTCCCCAGTTTAATTGAGTAGAAATGGTGCTCATATAGGCGGCAAAAAAGGCGGTGAGTAAAAGTCCTTTTAGTCCTGATGGAAGAAAATCACGCATGGCTAAAATATACCCGTGTTTAGGGTCTGCCAAGTCTGGGTAAAGTACCAAGCTGGCCAGCGCAACTAGAATCCAAGGCCAAGGCCGTAAACAATAATGAGCCACCTGAAAAAACAGGCTAGCGTAGGCGGCGTGATTTGAATTCTTGGTACTCATAAAGCGTTGAGCCACATACCCTCCACCTCCGGGTTCAGCCCCTGGGTACCAGGAAGCCCACCATTGCATGGTCATATAAGCTAGGAAGGAACCTATGCTAAGACTTAAGGTTTTTCCAAGGCCTTGCTCTTCTAAGCTTGGGAAGAATTGAAAACTAGATGCAGGAAGGGATTCTTGAAGCCCTGAAACACCTCCAATAGCAGGGTCTCTTAAGACCAAAACAGCTAGAATGATGGTTCCCGTCATGGCCACTACAAATTGAACGGCATCGGTTACTGCAATTCCCCAAATTCCAGAAATGGATGAATAGGCAGCAGCAATTAGCATGGCAGCTAGCACGTATTTCAAGCTTTCTTGAGCTTGAATTCCGAAAAAGATTTCCAGAATGGCCACCAAGGCTAGATTCACCCAGCCCATGATGAGTACATTCATGAACAGCCCTAAATAAATTGCCTTAAACCCTCTCAACAAGGCAGCGGGCTTTCCTGAATACCTGAGCTCTACCAATTCTACCTCAGTGAGTACCCCGGCCTTATGCCAGAGGTGTGCAAAGAAAAAGGTGGTGAGCATTCCGCCGGCCAGAAATGACCACCACAACCAGTTTCCTGAAATACCGTGTTTAGCCACCAGTTCGGTAACGGCTAGGGGTGTATCCGCGGCAAAAGTGGTTGCTACCATACTTACCCCCGCCAAAAGCCAGGGCATTTTCCTTCCACCAAGGAAAAAATCGGCCATAGAGCCTGAGCCTTTCTTTCGCATGAAAATGCTAATGCTCAAGGAAAGAGCAAAAAAGGCAATGATGATGATCCAGTCTATTTGGCTTAAACTCATGGATGGAAAATTGAGGTGGCCAAAATAGAGAATAGAACTGAGACCCTCACATATCCCTAAGTTGAAGGAGGAAAATAAGTGAGGATTTTAAGCCTAGTCAATCAGAAACGTATCTTCGCCAAATGGAAGAAAAACGATTGAAAATAGCCGTGAAAACCATGGCCGGACTCGAAGATATCCTGCACCGGGAAATCATGAGCTTGGGTGGTTCAGATATGAAAATTGGGAAAAGGGTGGTTGAGGTTACCGGCGACCTTGGATTTCTATATAAACTCACCTTCAACCTGAGAACGGCCCTTAGAGTATTGAGGAACTGGAAGTCAGGCAGGGCCAATGACTCGGATGCCATGTATAGGTTAATGTTAGACTGGCCCTGGGAAGAGTGGATCAAGGAAGGACAAAGTTTTAAAATTGACGCCACCACCTATGGGGATGGGTTTACACATAGCCAATATGCAAGGCAGAGAATGAAGGATGCCATCCTTGACCGACTGAAAGAAAAGAAAGGGTTTCGTCCTGAGATAAACCTTGACGCTCCCGATCATACCTTTAACCTTTACGCATCGCACGGAAAAGTGGAGGTCTCTTTGGACGCTGCTGGATTCTCCTTGCACAAACGCGGATATAGGATTTTGACCCATCCTGCCCCATTAAATGAGGTGCTCGCAGCTGGAATTGTAAAAATGGTTAACTGGAATGGGATTGGTAGCTTCATTGACCCCATGTGTGGTTCTGGTACCCTGTTGATTGAGGCCGCCTGGAATGCTTTCCAAATTCCGCCTCAAGTCTTGAATTCAAAATTTGCTTTTCAAGGTTGGCCTGATTACGACGAGGAACTCTGGAAGAAAATCCAGGAAATCTCCATGAATAAAATCAAAGACATTCCCGGAAACTTCATTGGTTTCGATAAATCAAGAGCCTTTGTAGAAGCGGCAAGAGCCAATGTGAAGGAAGCCAAACTCAACGATGAGGTTCCCATTTTTCCGAATAATTTCTTCAGCCTTAAAGCCGAAACCCCAAGGGGTGTATTGGTCATGAATCCGCCCTATAACAAACGAATTGAGTTTGAAGACGATGAAATGTATACCAACATCGGAGACACCTTAAAAAAGAACTTCCCTGGTTATGAAGCGTGGGTGTTTTCAGGAAATCCTGAAGCTTTGAAAGCTGTAGGACTACGAACCTCCAAAAGGGTATCCTTGAAAAATGGAGACATCGATTGTAAACTGGTGAAATATGAGCTTTACCAAGGCAGTAAAAAGGCTAAAAAATCATGAAAAGAATAGGCGTACTATGCTCTGGCGGAGATAGCCCAGGAATGAATGCCGCCCTTAGGGCTCTTGTTTTATCTGCTGAAAAACAAGGTCTTGAAGTTTTTGGAATTCGAGATGGATATGAGGGTCTGGTCAAGAACAAAATGCGCAGACTTCCTGAAAAAGCGGTTTATCAAATTGCCCATTATGGTGGCACTATTTTAGGTTCTGCTCGGTCTAAATCTTTCATGAAAAAGAAGGGGAGAGAAAAGGCCTATGCAAATCTTAAGAAAAGAAATGTTGAGGCTCTTGTAGTGATTGGAGGAGATGGAACCTTTGCCGGAGCCGATGTTTTTACCAAGGAATTTAAAATTCCGATTGTGGGCTTGCCCGGAACCATTGACAATGATCTTTTCGGTACGGACTCAACCATAGGTTATGACACGGCTTTGAACACTGCCGTTTCTGCCATTGATAAAATCAGGGATACGGCCAGCTCACATAACCGTTTGTTCTTTGTTGAAGTTATGGGTAAAGACGCAGGTTTTATTGCACTTCGTAGCGGAATTGCATCGGGGGCTGAGGCCATTCTAGTACCCGAAACCCCTACCCATCTTGAAGACCTTTTCGAGCAACTCAAAAAAGGCAGAGCTAGATCGCACAAAGGCGGAATTATTTTGGTGGCCGAAGGCGATGATGCTGGTGGAGCCTTTGAAATTGCCGAAAAGGTGAAACAAAAATTCCCGAAATACGATTGCCGGGTCACCGTTCTGGGCCATGTTCAACGAGGGGGAAGTCCTTCGGCTTACGACCGTGTTTTGGCCAGCAGACTCGGCATGTCAGCCGTTGAATATTTGATGGCCGGAAAACATAATGTAATGCTCGGAATACGCCATAAAGCAGTTATTCCTACCCCATTTGACCAAGCCATTAAACATCATAAAAACCTTAACCAAGCTTTGGTTCACTTGGCTGAACTTTTGAATTGATATGCTTTTCGCTGAAGTCATTTTACCCATATCTCTTGCCAAGCCCTTTACCTACCTGGTTCCACCAAGTTTAGAAGATAAGGTGGTTTTGGGGCAAAGGGTATCGGTTCAATTTGGCAAGCGTAAACTTTATACCGGGTTAATTTGGAGGTTCACTGAGAAAAGGCCCCAAGGCTATGAGGTGAAACCCATTTTAGACCTCATGGACGAGGGCTCTATTTTGACCAAGAGTCAAATGGATTTATGGGATTGGATTTCCGCTTACTATCTCTGTTCAAAAGGACAAGTCATGCAAGCAGCCCTTCCCTCGGTTTTTAAGCTTCAATCTGAGACCATCATTGTACGAAAAGAAGGTGATTTTGAGGGGGATAACTTATCGGATCCGGGCTTTCTTTTGATGGAGGCCTTGAGCTTTCGCGATGAAATTAGCATTGAGGAAGCCGCAAACATCCTAGACCGAAAGCGGGTTATGCCTGTGGTAATGGAGTTGATTGAGGCTGGAATTGCTGAAATGAAAGAGGAAATCCAGGATGCCTTCCGTCCGGTTACGGATACTTTTGTAAAAATGCTTCCTAAAACCGACGAAGAGCTTAAGGAAGCGTTTGAAAAAGTTGGCAGGGCTAAAAAGCAATCGGAAATGCTTCTCAGCCTCATGCATCAAATTCGGCAAAAGCCAAACCTGACCAAAAAGGAATGGATTCAGGTAAGTGGAGGGAGTGCTGCTGTGGCAAAGGCTCTTGAAGGAAAAGGAATTGTAGCGTTTGAAAAAAGGGTATTAGATGCCCTGAAATCTGAGGTGCAAGACATAGGTGAAAGGAAGCTTTCTGATGTGCAAGCAAAGGCATTGGCCGATGTGAAAAAAGGCTTAGGTACTGGTAAGCCTGTTCTTTTGGAAGGGGTCACCGGGTCTGGTAAAACCTTGATTTACATGGATTTGATTCAGGAGGCCTTGGGAAGGGAGGAGGATGTGCTTTACCTCCTTCCGGAAATCGCCCTCACCACCCAAATCATAGAACGGTTGGAGGCCATTTTTCCGGGTAGAGTTGTGGTTTACCATTCGAAATTCTCTGGGAATGATAGGGGGAGGGCCTGGAATCACTTGTTGAAACCCGACCGTCAATCGAAGTTAATTGTTGGGGCTCGTTCGGCAATTTTTCCTCCGCACCGTCAATTGGGATTGATTGTGGTGGATGAAGAACATGATTCCTCCTATAAACAATATGATCCCGCGCCCCGTTATCAGGCTAGAGATACGGCCATTTGGTTGGCTCATCACCTGAAGGCTAAGATTGTTCTGGGTACAGCCACTCCTTCCCTTGAATCTTATTTTAACGCCCTTTCCGGGAAGTATGCCTATGTGAAAATTACCGAGCGGTATGGAGGGGCCAGTCTTCCTGAAATTCAGTTGATCGACCTTAAAGAGGCCCATAAAAGGAAACAGATGAAGGGGATGTTTTCTCCGGATCTCTTAATGGCCCTACGTGAAAATCATGCCGCCGGAAAGCAAGCCATTCTCTTTCAAAACCGGCGTGGGTTTTCTCCCATGCTGGAATGCCAAACCTGTGGAACGGTTTCTCAATGCCGAAACTGTGACATTTCTTTGACCTATCACAAAGGTTTTGATCTGCTCCGATGCCATTATTGCGGATACCAAGAGCCTTTACCTCAAAAATGCCGAGCCTGTGATGGGCATGAATTAAGCACCAAAGGTTACGGAACCGAACAGATTCTTGAAGAGCTCAATTTTCTTGAGCCCGATTGGAAACTTGAACGAATGGACCTAGATACCACCCGGGGCAAAAAGTCGCATGCTCAAATCTTACATAGGTTTCAAGAAAAGCAGATTGATGTTTTGATTGGCACCCAGATGGTTACCAAAGGACTTGATTTCGACGATGTAGGCTTGGTAGGAGTTTTAAATGCCGATAATATGTTGAAGTTTCCTGATTTCCGGGCCTTTGAGCGTGGTTTTCAGTTGCTTATGCAAGTAGCAGGCAGGGCTGGGCGAAAGTCGGATCCTGGTGAGGTATTGATTCAAACCTTTGAACCCCAGCATAGAATTCTCACCGATGTTAGAGGGTATAAACAAAAGGATACCTATGAGTTTTTGATGAACGACCGTAGGAAATTTGGGTATCCTCCTTTTTTACGTTTGGTTTCCATAACCCTTAAACATAGAACCCCTGAAACCGTTAACCGGGCCTCTGAACAATTGGCAGCCATTCTTCGTGAACGTCTAGGACATAGGGTTTTAGGACCGGCAATTCCAGGTGCATATAGGTTGCGCAACCTTTTTCAAAAGCAAATTTTAATAAAGATTTCTAAGAATCAAGATCTTAACCTTGAGAAAAGGTTCATATTAGATTCTTGTAAGCGTCTAGATCATGTACCTGAGTACCGTTCGATAAGACTGGGAATTGATGTTGATCCCTATTGAGAATTGGGCTTATTGGTCAATTGAAGTCCGAAGATGAAGTTTCGTAGCACTTGATCTTTTGCCAGTCTAAAATGTTTATGGTCTGGCTTTCTAAAAAAGGCTGAGAGTTCGGGTTTTGAGATTCTAAAATCGGCCTTTTTTAATACTTCAATCAGATCGTCATCTTTTAATTCTAAGGCAATTTTAAGCTTTCGCAGGATGAGGTTATTGTTCAATTGTTTTTCCGGGGTAGGGAGGGGACCCTCTTTTCGTCCTCTTTTTTGAACAATGAATCCGTTGAGAAAGCGAGCCAGATGTATGTCATGCATGGATTGAAAACCCTCTGCATCCTCTTTTTTTAGCCAGGCATGAATTTTTGGCAATTCTACCTCGGCTTCAGCCAAAGAGAAAATCTTGATCATTTCTTGATCTGACCAATCGAAGGTATATCTCAACCTTCTGAAAATATCGTTGTTCAACATAAACTATTCTTCCTGCCCTTAATGAGCAACTATGAATTTTTTTGAATGATTTAGATTATCTCCTTCCAACTTGAGAAGGTAAATCCCATTCGGAAGGTCTGAGGTTTCAATGGTAAGCCTTGATACTCCAGCTCTGAACCGGTCGTACATGATGTTTTTCACCAGTTTCCCGTCAAGGGTATAGAGAGAAACTTGGGTCCAGGTGTCTTTATGCAAGGTAAAGTCAAGGTGAACCGTATGGTAAACCGGATTAGGGTAAAGCTTAGATTGAATGCTTGGGATTTCATTTTCTGAGACGTTGATTCCGGGGTGGTTGTATTCTGCAATCCAAGTTCCTGGTTGACGGTTCACTCTTCCGTAGGTGGCGGCTATCCACACCTTTCCTTCTTGCCCGTAGCGCCGTTGGATGCCCGTATAATCTCCCCACCGGTCTGTGCCGTTTAACATATTGATCACGTTTTCCCCGGTTTTAGAAACCACAAGATTAGAATAGGTTTTGCTCTGGGCATCGAAGAAAATAGCGCCACATCCGGGTTGTTCCCCATTTTGAGCTCCTGAATAATTAACAGCAATCATAAGATCATTTGAGTTGCCAATTCCCGCCCAAGCGAGGCCAGGATACCCATAATCAACGGCGGTATCACCTATAAGCGTTCCAGTGCAAAGCGGATTAAATCCGGGATTTTCTATGGTAGCATGATAAATGACTGAGTTTCCGGAAAGGGTATCGATTGAGTTTCCTACCATATGAATGGTATTGTTCACCATAATCGCGTCAAGCCATCTGGCATCGTTGGTGGCCAAATCATGGTTAAAAGGCTGCTGTCCGTTTGGAGGCATTCCATAGTTCTGATTTGACCTAAGGAAATCGATGCTTAAATTGGGATTGCCCCCGATGGAATCACTGAGGTGGATGAGAAATACAGTATCGTTTTGAAGGTCAAAATTCCGATTGGAGGTGAAGTAAATATCTGACCTTCTGTTTTCACTTTCCTCTTGAACCGGACAAAGGTTTCGAATGGGCTTTCCGCCAAAGTTCACCCCATTGTGAAGCAGAGTGGTTAGGCTGTCTCCTTGGTATCCATCTTGGGTGTTGATTTGCCAAATGATGCTTTCCTTAAACCCAGCCTGCCAGCTCATATTGTCATAAATAAGATTTCCGGTAATGAAAAGCTCACCATGACTCAAGGCCATGATGGGGTAGTCGGTCCAGCTAGTGTCTTGATATGGAGAACCAGGAAGGGCATAGAGGTTCCAGTTTCCTGTAGGGTCATTGGTTTCAGAAAATCCAAGAATAATTTTTGAATTGTTGGAGGCAAACCCATTCAAACAGGCAATGATATAACGATCGTTTAGGGGGTCATAAAGGGCCCTTGGGTCAAACTTTGTAGCGTTGAGGTTGAGGGTGTCAGACCAGGCTTCAAGGGATAAGCTTGCAAGTGCTAGCCCTGTGTCATTCATCATTATGATGTTTGAGTTAACCACAGAAACTATAATTCCTGATTTTGAAATGGCCAAGTCGTTGTCGTTAGGAACACCGTTGATGTAATTGTTTCCACGGAAGTTTGGACCCATCCAAGGATCGTTTGCCTGGCCTAGTCTAGATTGGTATTCGTTCCTTTTCGGGAAGGATTTTTGGTTGAGAGATTCTTTGATGGCTTTCAGCATGGCCTTTTCAGAACCGGGAATGGGGGAAGGCATTTCGAGGCGTTGAACCAGGGGCTGTAAATCGAAATTGACGGAGCTTACCTGAACCGTACCAGATTTTGGAAGGGTGAATTCTTTGGATTGTTGACCAAGGCAAAAGTAGGATATGCCTATGAACAGGAAGAGGAAACGCAGATTCATACGAGTAAATTTGAATGGGGAAAGTAAGGTATAAAATTCAATCCTTTTGGATGAGGATTTGGAAAAAGGCAAAAATCTCCATCAGCCCTGCAATACCCATATGAATGAAAACCCCACCCCAAATGTTGCGGGTATAATAGGCCAGTACTCCTAGAATATAGCCTCCGAAAACAGAGCTAAGTGCTTCGCCGAAAGGCTTTCCAAAATGAAGGGCGCAATAGGAGGCGGCCATGGGCATGATTACTTGCGGACCTATGAAATGAGAAATTCCTAAAATTAGAAAGCCCCTAAAGAAAAGCTCCACGGTGAAGAAATCTGCTAGGTAAAGGATCTCATAGGTAAGAATGGGCCAAACCGAGTTTATTTGATAGGCCTGACTAACCTGCTGGATTAAGGAATCGTTGAATCTAGGGTAGGCGGATTGAAATCCTGAGCTAAAGGATGCAAAGAATACAAGGGGAAGCATTCCCGCCAGAAGAATCCAGTATAGTTTGAGGTTGACATTTTTGATTCGCACTCCGAGAAAACCGTCTTTTTTCCAGGATTTCATGCCCAGCCAAATCAAGCCTAGAGGCAAGACCATTATAATCCAGCTTTTAAGCTCTTCAAGGCATTGTCCTAGAAATCGGCTGAGCGGGTAGGTGTATTCACGTGCCCAAGAATAATGTAGAATGAAACTACGATCAAAAGCCAGCACCAAGCTTCCGATGAAAGCCAGGACCAGAACAGGGCCCAGGTTTTTTTGGTGGTTTTTTAGGTATAGAAGGCCAGGACAAAGGAGGAAGGGGAAAAATTGGATGGAGAAATAATAGGAAAAGTTGGCCCATCTTCCATAATGGTTTGTTTTAATGCTTTGGAAAACAGATTTCTCGAGGTCGAGCCCAAAATTCAAATACAGTAAAATCCCTGCCCAAGCGAGGAAAGCCAGGTGAACCTTCCATTTTCCTAAATCGTTGAAGGCTTCCAGAAAAAACCGGAAATAGGGTTTTAGCATGCGCCGAAGATAAAAGTTTGTTTAATCCGTTTCTATGAAAATTTTCAAGGGTTTCGATTGGCTGTTGGCTTTTTTTTGTTGGCTGTTTTCGTAGTTAAAACATTCATTTTCAGCTTGTCACTAGTCACTCAGAGTTGATGGTTGAGGGTTTATAGTTGAGAGTTGATGGTTTATAGTTGAGAGTTTATAGTTGATGGAATTGTTGAGTCGTTTAGTTGTTTAGTTTTTGAGATGATTAATTTCAGGCAGAGTCAAAATTCCTAGTACCAATCCCCTGGCCCTTTGGTCTGAGTCTAGGGCCGATTCCCGATTCCCGATTCCCGCTCAACTGACGGAAAGCTTATTGTTTCTAGCAAAATTCCGGTCACAAGTCACTCAGAGTTGATGGTTGAGAGTTTATGGTTGATGGAATTGTTTAGTTGTTGAGATGTTTAGTCGTTGATATAGTAATTTCTGCCAGGCTCAAGACTCCTAGTACCTATTACCTAATTCCTATTACCTATTTAGCAAGTGCAAGCCATTCATTAATCACTCTTGCTGAACTGAGAGGAGCATGGCTAAACCGCCGGTGCAATTTGGGAGATATACCAATTATGGGTACTTTTGGGTAAACCACTTAATAATGAGTAAAAACACATCAATATCACTCGGAAATTATTTTGACCAATTTGTAAGTAGCCAAATTTCTGCTGGTCGGTACAAAAATGTAAGTGAAGTAATTAGAGCGGGACTTCGCCTTTTGGAAAACGAAGAAACTAAAGCTGTGGCTTTAAGAAACGCAATACAAGAAGGTGTTGACAGCGGAATTGCCTATGATTTTGATCCAGAAAAGCATCTTCAGGAGCTAAAAGCAAGGCGGAAAAAGAATGGCTAAATATGAACTGACGAATAAGGCAGTTGAAGATTTGGCTGGAATTTGGGAATACACCATTGAAAACTGGTCTGAACAACAAGCCGACAGATATTATAACTTACTATTGGATAGTTGCCAGGATATTGCCAATAACCCTGAACTAGGAAAGAATTATGAAGAAATTAGGAGTGATTTATTAGGACTTAGTACCGCTCGGCACATAATTTTTTACCGAAAAAGAATTAATAAGCCGGTTGAAATTACAAGGATATTACACGAAGAAATGGACTTAAAAAACAGAATAACCGAGTAAATCCAATCACTCAGAGTTGATGGTTGAGGGTTTATAGTTGAGAGTTGATGGTTTATAGTTGATGGTTTATAGTTGATGGAATTGTTGAGTTGTTGAGAGGTTTAGGCGTTGAGTTGTTGATACGGTAATTTCTGTCAGGCTCAAGACTCCTAGTACCCAGTTCCTATTACCCAGTTCCTATTTCCTATTTCCTAGTACCTCAAAAACCACATGCTGATTCAGGTGTTAAAATGCTTATTTCCAGTACATCCAGTCACTAGTCACTAGTCACTCCTGTTGGGTCGTTTAGGTGTTTAGTTGTTGAGTCGTTTAGTTGTTGAGACGCTTAGGCGAAGAATTTCTGTCAGGCTCATGATTCCTATTTCCTATTAATAAATCTATTACCTCCAGATTATCAAGGCTCCATTCTCGATTTATTTCTTCAGGAATAAAACTTTTAAAACTCCCCTGACTAACATAGTTTCCCGCCTTAAAGTTTTTCATGGTTTCATGAATTAGGATGGCTCTAAGTTAAGAAAATAGAATAAATATTAATTAAGAGTAATCCTTATTAATTTTATGTCGGAAAAAATTAATTAAGAACATGCATTATTCAAGATTTTCTTCAATACCATTTTGGGGATGGTTTAGTTGTTAAGGAGTTTATATTCAGGTCATTAACCTAGTCACCAGTCACTCAGAGTTGATGGTTGAGAGTTTATGGTTGATGGAATTGTTTAGTTGTTGAGTCGTTTAGATGATTAATTTCAGACAGAATCAAAATTCCTATTACCCAGTTCCTATTACCCAGTTCCTATTACCCAGTTCTTATTTCCTAGTACCTCAAAATCCACATGCTGATTCAGGTGTTAAAATGCTTATTTCCAGCACATCCAGTCACTAGTCACTAGTCACTAGTCACTCCTGTTGAGTCGTTTAGTTGTTTAGTTGTTGAGATGATTAATTTCAGGCAGAGTCAAAATTCCTAGTACCAATCCCCTGACGCTCCGGTCTGAGTCTAGGGCCAATTCCCGATTCCCGATTCCCGATTCCCGCTCAACTGACGGAAAGCTTATTGTTTCTAGCAAAATTCCAGTCACTAATCACTCAGAGTTGATGGTTGAGAGTTTATGGTTGATGGAATTGTTTAGTTGTTGAGTCGTTTAGATGGTTAATTTCAGGCAGAATCAAAATTCCTATTACCCAGTTCCTATTTCCTAGTACCTCAAAATCCATATGCTGATTCAGGTGTTAAAATGCTTATTTCCAGCACATCCAGTCACTAGTCACCATTCACTCCTGTTAAGTTGTTTAGCTGTTGATACGGTAATTTCTGCCAGGCTCAAGACTCCTATTTCCTAGTTCCTATTACCTATTTCCTATTACCCAGTTCCCAAGCGGCGGTTGGCATTTAGCTGTCTGCTGTTTATGTAGTTAAATCTATCATTTTCAGCTATTTACTAGTCACTAGTCACTAGTCACCCTCATACCCTCGATTCTTTCCACCTAGGAGGAATAAAAAAAGCCACCCCGGAAACCCGAGATGGCTTTGTTATATATAGAGTGGGTGAAGGGATTATTTCTTATCCTCTTCTACCTCTTCAAACTCTACGTCGGTTACGTCATCATCAGACTTGGCCTCTTCTCCGCCTTGAGCGGTTTGATCATCACCACCTTGAGCTTGAGCATCTTGGCTGGCTTTGTACATTTCCTCTGAGGCATTTTTCCATGCTTCATTGATTTTCTCCATGGCCGCGTCAATTTGGGCAAGGTCTTTAGACTCATGGGCTTTTTTCAATTCGGCAAGAGCTGATTCAATGGGAGCCTTTTTGTCGTCCGACAATTTGTCTCCATATTCAGAAAGTTGCTTTTCAGTCTGGAAGATCATGCTATCTGCAGCGTTCACTTTCTCAGCCTCTTCTTTCACTTTCTTATCGGCTTCAGCATTTGCTTCGGCCTCCTGCTTCATTTTCTGGATTTCATCTTCAGTCAGGCCAGATGAAGCCTCAATACGGATGTGTTGCTCCTTGCCAGTGGCTTTATCCTTAGCAGAAACTTTCAGAAGACCATTGGCATCAATGTCAAAAGAAACTTCAATTTGAGGCACTCCTCTTGGTGCTGGTGGAATTCCGTCAAGGTGGAATCTACCAATGGTTTTGTTGTCTTTAGCCATTGGACGTTCACCTTGAAGAACGTGAATTTCTACCGAAGGCTGGTTGTCAGCAGCCGTAGAGAAGGTCTCAGACTTTTTAGATGGGATGGTGGTATTGGCCTCAATCAATTTAGTCATTACACCGCCCATGGTTTCGATACCTAATGAAAGTGGGGTTACGTCAAGTAGAAGTACATCTTTAACTTCTCCGGTAAGAACACCCCCTTGAATGGCTGCACCAATGGCAACAACCTCGTCAGGGTTAACTCCTTTTGAAGGAGACTTTCCGAAGAACTTCTCTACCACTTCTTGAATGGCAGGAATACGAGTAGATCCACCTACAAGAATAACCTCGTCAATGTCAGAGGATGAAAGTCCGGCATCTGAAAGGGCTTTTTTGCAAGGATTGATTGAGCGCTGAATTAATTCATCGGCCAATTGTTCAAACTTGCTACGACTAAGGTTACGAACCAAGTGCTTTGGTCCGGAGGCCGTGGCGGTTACATATGGAAGGTTGATTTCCGTTGAAGAGCTTGAACTCAATTCAATCTTGGCCTTTTCAGCAGCTTCCTTCAAACGTTGAAGGGCCATAGGGTCATTACGAAGGTCAATGTCTTCGTCCTTTTTAAATTCTTCGGCCAACCAATCAATGATTACTTGGTCAAAATCGTCACCCCCTAGGTGGGTATCACCATTGGTTGACTTTACTTCAAATACACCGTCGCCCAGTTCAAGGATGGAGATGTCAAAAGTACCACCACCAAGGTCATACACGGCAACGGTAACGTCTTGTGATTTTTTGTCAAGACCGTAAGCGAGGGCCGCGGCAGTTGGTTCGTTGATGATTCTTCGAACTTTCAATCCGGCAATTTCACCTGCTTCCTTGGTAGCCTGACGTTGAGAGTCGTTGAAATACGCAGGAACGGTAATTACCGCCTCCGTTACTTCAGTTCCTAAATAGTCTTCTGCGGTTTTCTTCATTTTCTGAAGAACCATGGCAGAAATTTCTTGTGGGGTATATTTTCTTCCGTCAATTTCTACCCGAGGGGTATTGTTTTCACCCTTCACAACTTTGTAAGAAACCCTTTTTACTTCCTTACTCACATTGTTAAAAGACTCACCCATGAAACGCTTGATAGAAGCGATGGTTTTTTCAGGGTTTGTAATGGCCTGACGCTTGGCAGGGTCTCCAATTTTTCGTTCTCCATCTTCAATAAAAGCTACAATGGAGGGGGTGGTACGTTTCCCTTCGGCATTGGTGATTACGGTAGGTTCGTTTCCTTCCATCACCGCAACGCAAGAGTTGGTTGTACCCAAATCAATTCCAATAATCTTACTCATAATAATGTATTCTAAATTTGGCTAATTCGTTTCAAAAAAAATCCGCCTGACTTAGGTCAATGACCATGCCAAGCGGAAAATTTCTATTTTTTTTTACCCTTTGTCAGGATTTCTCGAAGTGCTCAAGATTTTCCTGACAATATTTCTGACTTATTGACAGGTGAAGATGGTGTCAACTTGATTGCTTGCAGGGATTACCTCATAGGTTACAAAGCTTAAGCCTTGGGTAGCTTCGCTGCATTGTAAAGAATCCTGGCTCGGGCCCGTAATTGCGATTCCTTCTCTAACTTTTTGAAACCTGCTTGAGAACAAGCCAACCCCATTATCAATATTGCTAAATTCGGGTTTGTCTTGTGCAATGGTTGAACTCGGACCATTTAGGTCAAGGTAGGTGCTGAACTCGTCGCCAGCGACATCTATTATTACATCAACTTTTTTGGGGTGCCTCCAAACGGTTAGGTCTGGCTGTATTCTGTTTGCTACCACCTTATAGAAACTTGAACCCGGAAAGCTGAAGCTCCTTTCTCTTCCTCCACCTAAATCATCTGCTTCAAATGGGTCTAATGTCCATTCAATGAATTTCTCAATGGTGTCATTCCGGTTGGCCCGGTTTTCTTCTACGTAATGGAAACGAATGGTACACTCATATCTTCGGCCATTTTCAGCAGTTTGAAAGGGAATGGATGCTGCGGAAAAACGATTGGTGAAGTTGAATTTATAGGAAGGGTTGTTCAAGGGACTAAGAAAATTGAAATCTTGAACCAATTGAGTCTCAGCGGTAGAGGTAATGGCATCCGGACCATTTTTTACTACCCTTAATGCGTATCTAGCATTCTCATTCAAGGCTTCGGTGGTTTTAAACAAAACCTGGTTAGGGTTTGCGAAAACTCCCGGATCCTTTTCAATGCTTTCATCCCGCGTAAGCGCAATGGTCTTAACTTCATTGCCATTGATTATTTCTACCAATTCAACGGTTAAAGACCCTTCTGCATAGTATAATGAGTCTTCTTCTGAAGCCATTATTAAGGCGTCGTCTTCACCCAAAAAGGCCTTATTAACCTTAATGTATTGGGCGGTATCTGAAGCATCAAGCAATCCGAAAATTACTGTTACATCTTCATAGGGGGCGTTCACGTCAACATCCGTTGAACAAGCAAGCAATAATCCGGATAAAAATAAACCGGCAAGAAGTGATTTTTTCATAGGCCTGCAAAAGTAGGAAAATTGTAGCTTTGTTCTATGTTCAAAAGAGATTTCTACAAATCAGCAAAGGGCGTATATGCCCTGTTTTTTTGCTTGTTGGTTTCCTTTACGGGAATGGGTCAGCAGAGGGTTTTCATCAATTTTAATGTGCCGGTGTTGGTAGAAGAATTTGATGCTCCTTCCAAAACCTGGCCAGAGGTTAGAAGTACTGAGAATGTTTTCGTGGTAGATAATGGCGATTATTACATTACCCGCACCAATCCGGTGACCCCCTACGCCATCATGGCCCAATGGCCAAATAAGGTTGAGGAATTCCATTTAAAAACTTCCATGAAAATGGGTCCGGCCAATAAAAACCAAAGCTTGGGAGTGATTCTCATGGCTAGCGATAATGGACAAGAGGGCTTAATCATTGAATTCAATCGGTCAAAAGATTACCGAATCAAAGCCATTGACGGAAATGGATATAGATATCTAACTCCTGATGGTGACGATGATGGCTGGGAAAGAACTTATTTATTGAATGGTCCGGGAAAAGAAAATATCCTTGAGGTGAAAACCCAAAATGGGGAATATGATGTTTACATCAATGAGAAGTACCTGACATCCTTCTCAGCGCATGAGCTTTTCAGCGGAAATTTTGGAATTTTCATAGGACCAAATACCCGCGCGAGAGTGGATTATTTTAGGGTGAATTCAACCCGGGATGCCGAAGAATTTACAAGTCTCGAAGGAAGGAATTACGCTCAAATGGTTAAGGAACTAACCGAGGAAAACATTAGGCTGAGAAATCAAATTGCCGATCAAAGGGCCGTGATTTCAGAGTATACGGCTGGAGGAGCCGCCGGAAAAATAAATGAACTTGAAACCATTATTCAAAACCTTGAAAAACAGCTTTCAAAAGCCAATGAAGATAAGTTAGCCTTTAAAGAACAGTTGGAGAAAGGTGGTAGGGGAGTTGATCCTGAACTAAGTAGTTACCTTCGAGAAACGGTTCAAAACCTAATCGACGCCAATCAAAGGCTGAGCAATGATGTGCAAAGCTTGGAAGGAGAAAATGCTAAATTGAGGAAGAGCCTTGAAGAGCTCACCCTTCGGTTCTTAAATTATACCCAAGAATCAGAAATAAAATTGGCAGAGTATAGACGAGAGAAAAGAAGCAGAGATAAAAAGGGCGATGAGCCGGTGTCTACCAAAATTTTAGAAGAAGAACCTGAAGAGGAAATCTCGTTTTGGTCAAACCAAACCCTCGAAGTGGAACCCGAAACCATTTGGGAAGGAAGCCTTCCTAAAAGTAATTTCATGCCCAGTAAAACTGAAAAATAAGACCATGTCAACCCATCGTAAAAAGAATTTTAAAAAGGTAACCACCAACTCTCTCCAAGAAATGAAAAGACTTGGTGAGAAGATTTCAATGCTTACGGCGTATGATTTTACCCTTGCCAAAATCATTGATGAATCTGGAATTGATGTAATTCTTGTTGGTGATTCTGCCAGTAATGTAATGGCCGGGCATGAAACCACCTTGCCCATTACCTTAGATCAAATGATCTACCATGCCTCCTCGGTAATCCGGGCAGTAGACCGCTCTTTGGTTGTGGTTGACCTTCCTTTCGGCTCCTACCAGGGAAACTCTAAAGAAGCCCTTTCTTCAGCCATTCGAATTATGAAGGAGTCAGGTGGACATGCGGTGAAACTAGAAGGAGGAGAAGAAATCATTGAGTCGATAAGAAGAATTTTAACCGCCGGTATCCCGGTAATGGGACATCTAGGCCTTACCCCTCAAAGCATCTATAAATTCGGAACCTATACCGTACGTGCTCGGGAAGAAGAAGAGGCTGAGAAACTACGAGAAGATGCCAAATTACTAGAAGAGGCGGGTTGCTTTGCCATCGTTTTAGAAAAGGTTCCAGCAAAATTGGCAGAAGAAGTGGCTCAGTCCTTGACCATTCCGGTTATTGGAATTGGTGCCGGTGCTGGGGTTGACGGACAAGTATTGGTATTGCATGATATGCTCGGGTTGAACCAAGAGTTTTCCCCTCGATTTTTGAGGAGGTACCTTAACCTTTTCGAAGACATTCAAGGTGCTGTACAAACCTATGTGCGTGATGTTAAAAACAAGGACTTTCCAAACGACCAGGAATCGTACTAAGCATGGATAAATCTCGAGTTCTCTACGAAGACAATCATTTAATTGCCGTCAATAAATTACCCGGAGATTTGGTGCAAGGCGATCGAACCGGAGACAAGCCCTTACTAGATCAAGTACGGGAATTTTTGGAAAAGAAATATGATAAGCCCAAGGCCTTTATTGGCTTGATTCACCGGATTGACCGACCCGTTTCTGGAGTGGTTTTGTTTGCCAAAACCTCCAAAGGTTTAAGCCGAATGAACAGTCTTTTTCACGATAGAAAGGTTGAAAAAACGTATTGGGCTGTGGTAAAAAACACGCCCCCAAATCCTGCTGACACCCTGGTTCATTTCCTGAAAAAGAACCAAGAAAAAAACAAATCCTTCGCTAAAACAGAAGAGGTCGATGGCTACCTACGCTCCGAACTCAGCTATTCTTTGAAGAAAAAGCTGAAAACTTTTGTACTCCTAGAAGTGAAACCAAAAACCGGAAGGCACCACCAAATTCGAGTTCAGCTTTCAAGCATAGATTGCCCAATTAAAGGGGATGTGAAGTACGGGTTTGATCGTCCGAACCGAGACCAAAGCATTCATTTACATGCTAGGTACCTTGAATTCGAGCATCCTATAAAAAATGAGTGGATTAAAATCGCGGCGCCTCCTCCTGACAAGGATGTGATTTGGCGAGATTGCCAAAGGGTTTCCTAGCGCGTAATTGCAATGTAATCTTTGATCACCTCTCGTATGAATTTAAGCTTGTTTTTGTTCTTCTTCGGATCAGCAGAAACAAGGTGAATTAAGTGATCGTAAACCTCGTCTAAGGCCTTACGGTTTCCTGGATTTGAATATTGAAGGTATCTATGAATGGTGGTTCTGGCCATTAAAACCTGTTCTTCATTCAGTTTTTCAACTTCAGGAAATTTGACCTTATGGGTGCTTAGCTTGGCAAGTTTATCTATCCAACGAAGGGGAATTCTTGAATTGCGGGTGCGAATTACCGTGGTGTCTGCCAGTAAATCCCCAAGCCTTTGGCTCCTTGGTGTGGCTGAAATGGTTAAAATGGCAAAGGCGCCTGAACTGGCATAAATATCCAGCCATCTAAACATCCATCGCATGAAATAATCATAGGGTCGGGTAGATAGTCCGTCTACACGGATCACTTTTAAACCTAAGGCCAATTTTCCCAAGCTTTTTCCGTCGTTAAAAATTTCCATGCAAAGGGTGTAGAAAAAAAGAATGGGCACAACTACAAGAAAGTAAAGGTACTCCTCATTTATTCGAAAGATGTTATCAACCAGAAAAATCATGATTAATATAGAGAGATACATGGTCACAACATCAATCAGCCATGCTAAAAAACGTTCCCCGCCTGAGGCTAGCTCGTACTGTAAACTTATTCCCTGAGTATTTTCAAATTCTAGCCTCCGCATCTTAAAAAATTCTTTTCTTGTGCTTTCAAAATATATTTTTTGAAAGAGAGCGATTTCATCCGGCAAAATAGGGAGAAATGGGAAGCCTTTGAAAATGATTTTTCAAAAGGAGATATTCCTCCCCCAAAATTATCTGCATATTATATTGATTTGCTGGATGATTTATCCTTTGCAAGAACCCATTATCCGAATCGGCAAGTAAGGCATTATTTGAACGGCTTGGTTCAAATGATATCCCTGAGAATCCACAAAGGGCAAAAGAGTAGGTTTTCTCAATTGACAAAATTCTGGAAAACGGACCTGCCCCTAATCATGTACCATTCAAGAAGGTCATTCTTATTTTCTTTCCTGGTATTCATGTTTTTTGTGCTGGCTGGGATATTTTCTCAAATCCACGACCCAGAGTTTGCCCGAACCATATTAGGAGACGGATATGTAAACAAAACCTTAAGGTATATAGAGGAAGGTGACCCCATGCAGGTTTATAAAACTGTAGGAGAGTTTGATCTCTTCTTTAAAGTAACCCTGAATAATTTATTGGTAAGCCTTCGAGTTTTCTTGATGGGACTTTTAGCGGGCGTAGGAAGCTTTGTTATCATGATGGTTAACGGAATCATGGTGGGTACTTTTCAAACCTTTTTCTTTCAACAAGATGTTGGCTGGACCTCCGTACTTACCATTTGGCAGCACGGAACCATTGAGATCTTTTCGATAATTCTTGCCGGAACAGCGGGCTTTGAATTGGCAAGGGGCATTTTATTCCCCGGCACCCTGGGGCGCTTAGATGCCTTTCGGGTGTCTGGTAGAAAAGGGCTAATCATTATGCTCGGGCTTATGCCATGTTTGGTCTTTTCTGGATTTATCGAGGGATTTATAACCAGGCACACGGATGTTCCCTGGTACTTATTGGCCTTTACCATTTTGCTTTCTCTGGCCTTTGTGATTTTTTATTTTGTTTGGTATCCAAGGCGGGTATACAAAAGCCTTGAGAATCCAGGGGAAATGAATTTTTTCCTTCAGCCCATTAAGGCCACCCGTTTCACCAAGGATAAACCCTTGAAACCCTTTGTTATTTTGGGCGATAGCTTTCGAAGAATGGGGCTTCAAAGGTCACAAATCATAGCTTACACTTTTATTTTCACTCTTGGTTTGGCTTGCCTTTGGACCTTCGTGCCAACCATACTACAATTAGGTACCGCCAACCATCCTCAAACCTCCGTAAACCTTCTAGATTTTTGGAATATTAGGGCTCAGTTAGGCATGTTTGGTTTTCACGTCCTTTTCTTTTTTTCCGTATTCTATTTAGGTCAGAGATTTCAGTATAGCCTAAACCAAGATCATGAATACCTTGGGTATTATATCAAGCCATTTATAAAGAATAAGCTTCTGCCGATCTTCCTCTTTTCCATCATCTCAGCATTTTTCATGTTTTCCTATTTATCGTCTCTTGTTTTGATCTGGTTAATTCCCTTTTTAAGCGGATGGTTGATGTTCAGCCAGCATTATAAATCAAATTTAATCTCTTCATTTCAAGGTTATAAGCAGGTGTATCTCTCAAAACCCCTTGCTCAGGTTTGGATGGGACTTTTGACCAGCATTTCAGGTTTTTTCCTAATCCTTTTGGTGAACTCTTTTTTGGGTCCGTTATTTGAATGGTTCATATCTTATTTACTGCCCACCACCTATGCATGGGTTGACGATGCTTTCAAGGTTTTCTATGCCGGAGCGATTATTCTGGGCTTTTTCTTGATGTTTTATATGATGCAGATCACGACAAGTTTATTTTTCTATTCTATGAATGAGGCCGCTTTCGCGGGAAGTCTTCGAGAGGGCATTAAAAAGGTGTTTACCCACGGTCCGGAAAAGGAGAAAAAGCATACCATATTGAATTCTAAACGTATGAAGGTTTGATTCGGAGGATATTTATTGTGGTACTTATGGTTCTGCCATATTTGATTGTGGCTCAGTCTATTATCCTGAGTGACACTACCTGGTCTGAATTAAGGGAGGGCGTAGATTATACCGAAACCTATGAGCCCGAACCTAAAGAAAAGGAAGAATTATTCTCAGAAAATAATCAAAATCTCAAACCATCTTATAACGATTTAGACTTCGGATTTCTAAAGCCCTTTTTGTTTGCAATTCTAATCATTGCTTTGGTGGTTGTACTCTTTCTTCTCTTTAACTCAAAAAGAGGAAAATCTTTTGATCCGGTAAAAATTGAGGCCAAAACCTTAGAGGAGGCTGAAGAAAACCTTCCTGAGGTTGCTCTTAACAATCTTTTAAAGGAGTATCAAGAGGCAAAAGATTTTAAACGCTCTTTGCGGATTAAGTTTTTAATGCTGCTTCAAAACTTGATTTATGCAGAAGTTATCACTTGGCATCCAGCCAAAACCAACCAGGCTTATTTAAGAGAAGTTCGGGAAAAGCAAATTTACCCTGAGCTAAAGACCATTGTTAGCGGATTTGATCCGGTTTGGTATGGTAATCACTCATTGAGTGAAGAGGGATACCAGGCCTTGGTGGCAAAGATTGAAGAACTAAAAACCAAGGTTCATGAGTAGTTCTTTACGCATTGCCATAGTATCCGTTTTCGCTCTGGGCTTGCTGCTGTACATTTTCAGGTTCGCCTGGATGCCTTCAAAGTATGAGTATGAATGGAACCTTGGTTTACATCCGGAGGGTCAGCAACCTTATGATTTAGGCATTTTCTATGACCTTCTAGAGGCCTCTTCAGATTCATTTGGTGAAAATTTATCGCCCTTGGTTGAAAATAGCTTAGGCTCTGGAGAGAACTCAGTTTACTTTTATGCAGGAGGAAGTGCTTACCATGATTCAACCGACCGGTTTTACCTTAAGAAATTCATGGAAGAGGGAGGTACTGTCTGTATAATTACCAGCAATTATTATTCTTCCATATTGAATGATTTCATGTCTTTAAACTATAACTCGAGGGTAATCAATGATTCCCTTTTTGAGGTAAAGTTTATCAATGGCTCAGGAGAAACCTATCCATTTAGATATGAATATTTGGGCAAACCCAGCATAACAGGGTTACCCGTTTTTCCGGAAGAAATTTTCAGAGTTGACAGTGCTTTAGAATTTGATTATAGATTTATTTCGGGCTTCCAAACCACCTTTAATGCATTGGAGATTAGGTATGGAAAAGGAAAGCTCCTTTACCACATTAATCCCATCTTCTTTACCAATAAATTCATGGTTGATTCCGTGGGTTTTGCTCATGCTAAAGAATTCATGGGACATGTGGAGGGGAAAAAAATCATCTATGATAAATTTGCCCCCTTTTATCCCAATCGGAAAGAATCACAGACGAGCCCTCTCAAGTTTTTGTTCGAAAGTAAGTCCTTAACCCTTGCTTGGTATGGAGTGCTTGCTGGAATTATTCTTTTTTTGGTTTTCCGCGGCAAGCGAAAGCAAAGGGAAATTCCACTCACCCCATTAATTAAGAATACATCCATAGAATATGCCCGGGCCTTGGGTACTTTATACCATGATAAGAAGAAAGCTGAATATTTGGCAGAAGAGATTATGCTTCAATTTCATGCATACAATCGGCGTAGGTATCATATTCATCCAGGGAAACCTGGAAAATCAAACGCCAAGGAATTGTCAGCAAAATCAGGAGTTTCTGAAGAGAAAATAAATGCCATTTATAAGGCTGAACTCAGTTCACGGTACAATCCTTCAGCCCCAATTCAAGAAATCATACCCCTATATATTTTAGTTAAAGAATATTATAAGTTAGCGAAATAATGGAAGAAAATAAGATGGAAAATCCAGAGGAAATACAAAGCAAACAGGAGATGAAAACTCCGGAAGCAAGCAATATTGTCAAGGAGAGTTTAGCCAAAATCAAAACGGAAGTTCAAAAGGTTTTGGTGGGCATGGATGATGCCATTGAACTGAGTTTGGCGGCCATTATGGTGGATGGTCATATTTTGTTGGAGGGTTTCCCCGGATTGGCTAAAACCTTGCTTGTGAAGCTTGTAGCCCAAACCGTTGATGTGGGTTTCAAACGGATACAGTTTACTCCTGACCTAATGCCGGCAGATGTTTTAGGTACCTCCGTATTTGATCCAAAAGAAGGAAGTTTTAAATTCCACCGCGGACCCATTTTTTCAAACTTTGTGCTAATTGATGAGATCAACCGTTCCCCGGCAAAAACTCAATCAGCCCTTTTTGAGGTTATGGAAGAAAGGCAAGTTACCAACGAAGGAGAAAGCCTTAGTTTGGGTTTTCCGTTTTTAGTAATTGCAACCCAGAATCCAATTGATCAAGAAGGTACCTACCGATTACCGGAGGCTCAACTTGACCGTTTCTTGTTTAAAATTAAGGTTCCTTATCCAAGCAAGGAGGAGGAAAGGGATATGCTTCTAAGATTTAAGGAAGATTTTGACCAAAGCTTGACCAAAGAGGTGAAACCTGTAATTGACGCCAAGACCATTAAAGAATGCCAAACCTTTATTGAGAAAATCCGAATTGACGATGCCTTGATTGATTACATCACAGCATTGGCCCAGGCTACCCGTAACCATCCCAGCATTTACCTTGGGGCTTCCCCTCGTGCTAGTCTTTCCATTATGAAGGCTTCAAAGGCCTTAGCCGCTATGGCGGGAAGGGATTTTGTATCGCCTGACGATGTACAAACCGCTTGCATTCCCATTTTAAACCATAGAATATTGCTTACAGCCTCAGCCGAAATGGAAGGGTTTTCTTCGGAAGACTTAATTAAGGAAGTAATTGACTCCATAGAGGTTCCTCGATGAGATTTCTAAAGCCCTGGTACTTAACAAATCGGTTCTTCCTGGTTTGGTCAGTCGGAGTTATTTTCTTCGGACTGGGCTTTATTTGGCCAATGTTTGAATTCATCGGTTATGGGTTTTTCGGGGTGCTTTTCTTAATTCTGGCCTATGAGGTCGTTGTTTTGAGCCTTGAAAAGAAAAAGGTAGCTGGGAAACGGGAGCTAACAAAAATATTATCCCTCAGCGATGAAAACCCATGTCTGGTATCTCTCCAGTATTCCGGAAGCCAAAACTTGGATTTCACTTTCGTGGATGAGCTTCCCGTACAATTTCAAATTCGAGATTTTCAGAAGAAGGGCAGCTTTCCCTTGGGGGAAGATGTCAAGATTGAATATCCTTTACGACCTGTAAAACGCGGATTGTATGAATTTGGTGACCTTTTGGTTTTTTTGAAAACCCAAATAGGATTGCTTGAAAGGAAGATCATCCTTCCCGCCAAGGAGAAAATACCCTGTTACCCCTCCATCATACAAATGGACCTTTATGAATTAATGGTCTTTTCAGCCGATCGAAATCAGGTTGGAATTAAAAAAATCAGAAAACTTGGGCATGGGTATGAATTCTCAGACATCCGTCAATATGTTACCGGAGATGATCCCCGAACTATAAACTGGAAAGCGAGTGGACGTTCGGCTCAATTGATGGTGAATAATTATGTAGAAGAAAGGTCGCAGCAAATTTACACGGTGATTGATTCAAGCAGGGTGATGCGTATGCCATTTAATGGACTTTCCCTATTGGATTACTCGGTGAATGCTAGTCTCTCATTGCAAAACATTGTGCTTAGGAACCAAGACCATGCCGGACTAATAACCTTTGCAGGGAAGCCCGGTCTCTTTGTTCCAGCTGACCGTAAAGCGGATCAAAGACAAAGAATACTCGACGGTCTTTATAACCTTCAAGGATCACAAGAAGAGAACAATTTCAGGGATTTGTATAAGGACATTAAGGTAAAGCTTAAATCGAGGTCAATGCTAATATTGATGACCCATTTCATGAGCTTAAATGCCGTTCATAGAATTATGGGAGAGCTAAAGGCCTTGAATCGAGATCACCTGTTGACTCTTGTCTTTTTTGAGAATACAGAACTTTCGGCTTTTCAAAAGGAAAGGGTAAATCATACCCTTGATGTTTCGGCTCAGGTGCTAGCAGGAAAGCTTCAAAATGAACTTAAGCAAGCCGTTTATGAATTACGCCAGGCAGGAATTCAGGTGATACATACACCTCCTGAAAAACTTACCACCCAGACCATTAACAAGTATTTAGAAATGAAATCAAGAGGGTTTATTTAGATAACCAATATTCTTCAGAAAAAATTATCTTGTTGATTATTAATCAAAATGAACATTATGGATTACGGAAATGTACACTGGTTGTCGGTTGTAGTATCAACCTTGGCAGCATGGGTATTAGGAGCCCTTTGGTATGCTCCGCCTCTCTTTGGTAAAATTTGGCAAAAAGATCTGGGTTTTTCAGATGAGTACCTGAAAGAAGGAAACATGGCAAAGACCTTTGGCTTAAGCATGGTAATGATGTTTGTGATGGCCTTCGGAATGCAGTTAATGATGTACGGACATGGGGAAACCAGCATGGGCTGGAAAGAAGGAATTCACCACGGTCTTTACGTAGGGGTGTTTTTTGTGGCCTCTTCCGTTGCAATTAACTATTTGTATCAACGTAGGAGTTTCCGTCTTTGGGCGGTAGATGCCCTTTATCAGGTAATAATTCTGGCAATTATGGGTGCCATACAGGGTGTTTGGCATTAATACTTGGTAAAGTTTATAAAATCAAAGGCCACCTCAAATTGGGGTGGTTTTTTTATTGTCCGAAAAAGACCTTCAAACTTATCTTGATTCTAACCCGCCTGCCCCAGTGAAAAAAGCGTTTTTATACGTTTATACACGTCTAATGGACGATTTTATTGGGGATAATTTGAGAATTTTGAACTGGGGCATGCGGGACGCGGCCCCGGGCTACTAGAATGTAGTAGGGAGGCCTGGTTTTTTTTTGGCCGAATAAATCAAAAAGGTCTAGTCTCGGTCCAGGCCTATTAGAGTATGGAATACCATCTTACTTTGAATGAATAAGTCTAAGGGGTTACAAAAGACTCAGATACAAGACGTTAATAATCGACTTTCCTCTTAATAGGCTTTCGAGGCTTTTTGGCCTAGTCTGTTTCTCAAGAATTTTGCCCCCTTGTTTAAGCCAGTTTAACCTCCGACTTGGCGTCCTTTAGCATCCGAATCTTGATTTGGAATGCCGCATAAATCAGGGTCATTATCGGGGAAATTAAATTGAAAAAACAATAAGGAAGATAGGCAACGGTTGCAACTCCCAATACTGCCGATTGGGTGGCACCACATGTATTCCAAGGGATCAAAACTGAGGTTACTGTTCCGGTGTCTTCTAGGGTTCTGCTTAGGTTTTCAGGGGCAAGACCCTTTTTTCGAAAGGCGTCTGCATACATTCGTCCTGGAACCACTATGGCAAGATACTGGTCGCTGGCGGTTAAATTGAAACCCAAACAGGAAGCCGTGGTAGCAGCAAACAGACCGAATACCGATTTTGCTCGTTTTAAAATGGCCTTGCTTAGGGTTTGTAAATACCCACATGTTTCCATAATTCCACCAAAAATCATGGCACATAGAATCAACCAAATGGTATTTAGCATTCCATACATCCCTCCCGTACTAAGAAGATCATTGATGGTGGCGTTTTCTGTGGGGACTGATATGTTTGAAACCATGGACTGAAATACAGCCCTATATCCATCAATAAAATAGTTTCCTGAGTTTCCACCAATTAGAGACACCACTTCGGGTTGAAAAATCAGGGCATAGATTCCTCCCGCCAAGGTTCCGGCAAGTAGGGCGGGTACGGCAGGTATTTTTTTAAGGATTAAGCCAATAACCACAGCAGGTACAATCAGTATCAAAGGGGAAATGTGGAAATGAGATTTGATTACCGTCTGAATTTCAGAAATGTTGCCAATTCCTGCTTTGGTTTCTTGAAATCCAATCACCAAAAAGATGATTAAGCAAATAATAAAGGATGGAACAGTTGTGTATAACATGTACCGGATATGGGTAAATAAATCCGTTCCCGCCATGGCAGGGGCAAGGTTGGTGGTATCAGATAGGGGGGAGATTTTATCTCCAAAATAAGCCCCAGAAATAATGGCACCTGCGGTTAGTCCCTCACTAAAACCTAGAGCTTTACCGATTCCTAATAAGGCTATACCAATGGTGGCAATGGTTCCCCAAGAGCTTCCTGTAGCTAGACTTACCAAGGCGCAGATTATGCAGGTGGCTACCAAGAAAATAGAAGGGTGAAGAATGTCCAATCCGTAATAGATCATCCCGGGAATGGTTCCACTTAAAAGCCAGGTTCCGGCCAGGGCTCCAATCAAAAGGAGAATGAATACAGACGACATTACTGAGCCAATGCTTTTCACCATTCCGTCCATCATTTTCCCCCAAGTAATGCCTTGCCTTAAACCAAGCAATCCAGCGAAAGCTGCAGATAGTAAAAGAGCCATTTGATTGGGTCCGCCCAGAGCATAGTTATCATAGCCTAGGTTTGGAATCTCCAAAACATTGTCAAAAACAATGACGTTAAAGCTTAGCAATCCAATAAGAAGTAGAATGGGGGCAAGGGCAATCCAAAATGAATCTCCGAATGATTTTTGCATGGCAAGAATAATTTGGACTAAAATAGGAAGTCCTAGGTATTTCGCCCTATTCCTTTAAGAAGGATCTTAATTCTTTATACACCCGCTGCAGCGGAAGTCCTATTACGTTGAAAAAGTCACCGTGCACCTTTTGAATGCCAACATAGCCGATCCACTCCTGTATTCCATAACTTCCCGCCTTATCATAGGGTTCATGATTTCGAATGTACCAGAGCAATTCTGCTTCGGATAATTTGTTGAAAAAAACTTGGGTAGACTCAACAAAACTCTCCGTTTTTAAATGGTTTCGTAGACAAAAACCGGTTGAAACTTGATGTTGGTTTCCGTTCAATTTCTTGAGCATAGATAAGGCCTCATCCTCATTTTCGGGTTTGGCCAATATTTCACCCTCCACACTTACCAAAGTATCGGCCGTTAGAAGAACCTCATTTTCTTTGTGCCCATTTTTGTAAGCCAATGATTTTCGCTCACTCAAAGACTTTGCAACCTGATCAACGGGAATGCCTGGTTCAAAGTCTTCGTTTACATCCACGGAAGTGATTTCAACCGCAAAACCCAATCCTTCAATCAAACTCCTACGTCTTGGCGACTGCGAGCAAAGGATGATTTTTACATCTTTTTCGAAGATCATACCCATGCATTTTGACTTAACCAGGTGAATACAGGCAAGGAAAGAACCCCAGCAATCATGATAGCTTTGGATAGTCTTGACAAAAACTTGAATTGAGCTATGGATTTTGCCTTCCTCAATTTCATCATAAAATAGGTTTGAGGTAAAACCAATAATATTAAAATGTACCCAAGAGCCAATACGCTTCCGTTGAATTCAATAAAGCCGAAAAATAGAATTAAGGCCAACATCAAAAAGGAAAGTACAAAGGTGAATTTTACGGCCTTTTCCATTCCAAAATTAATAGCTAGGGTGTCATAGCCCATGGCAGAATCACCCACATGATCTTCAAGGTCTTTGATGATTTCTCGGATCCAAGAGGCGAGAAAGGCAAATCCGGTGTAAACATAGGCCACCAAAAGGTTCTCTTGAAAGGGCGATTTAATGCTTCCGGCCAAACAAAACAATACCACCACCACAATGGCAGTAAATGCCGTTGTACCTGCAATTAATAGGTTTCCAACCACAAACATTTTCTTAAAATGGGTTGAGTAAAACCAAAGCAATACAGCAAATAATGGGTTTATAATTCCGAGAATCCACCAACCCGTTACGTAAACCAGATACCAACCTATGGCGATTGAAAGTCCGGTGCCGAGTAAATGAACCGCTAATGCGGTAGATCTTTTGATGCTTTCGCCAACAACTTGGGTTTTCGACTTGTTGATTCGGTCAACATTTACGTCAAAATAATCGTTGATGGCGTAACCTCCAGCAGCCATGAGTAGGGTCGACAAAACTCCGAGGGCAAATTCGAAATCACTGAGCACCGAAATATACCCGTAAGAATCAATCAATGAATATTTCACCAAATACTGAGTAATGGCAATAATTAATAGATTCTTATAGCGTATGAGGTTTAGGTATTTCATCACCAGTTAATATGTTTGGTGTCTTTCCATTTCTCTTGAGCCTTAAGGGTTTGCTCAATCACATCACGAACACAGCCTTGACCTCCTTTGAAGGGCGAGGTATAATGTGCCATTTCCCGAATTTCCGTGGCAGCATCCTTGGGGCAACAGGCTAGGCCCACCTTGGTCATGACTTCTAAATCTGGAAGGTCATCACCCATATAAAGGATTTCATCTTCGTTGATCTCGTAAATGGCCAAAAGGTCTTCATAGGCCTCAATCTTATTGGATTGCCCAAGGTAAATGTCTTGAACTCCTAATCCTTGAAACCTCAAACGCACTCCCTCATGCCTTCCTCCAGATATGATGGCTATTCTATACCCCATTTTCACGGCATATTGTACCGCATATCCATCTTTCACAGACATCTTCCGAACCTGCTCTCCGTTTTCGAATATGGTCACTGAGCCGTCGGTAAAAACTCCATCCACATCAAAAAAGAATGTATTGATTCGCTTTAACCTTTCTTTAAATGTCTTACTCATGCGTTTTTGAGATTCGTTGAGATAATAGTTTGTACAAGCTTTTGAGCCCGGGATCTTTAATTAGGTCTAAGTGACGGTATTGACTTAGTTTATCGCCTCTTTTAGCGGGGCCGGTTTGACTATTCAAAGGACCATTTTCAAAGGCTGAATCTATGGTTTTTTGAATTAAGTTTCTGAAAACCATAAAGTCAACTCCTGACTCTTGGCTTAAGCTTTCAACTTCTACCAAGAGATGATTCACGAAATTATTTCCCAGGGTAGCGCCAAGGTGAATTTTGGTTTTTTCTTCTTCCCCAAGCCAAAGAATTTCTGCTTTAAACCGCTTAAAAACCAAATCTAGCTTTTCCTTAATCTCTACATTATTGAAGGAGCCAAAGGTTTTTATTTCTTCCCATATCGGAATCTCTCCGTCAAAGCTTTGCATGGGCCAAATGCAAGCCTTATCCTTTGATTTAAGAATGTTTAAGGGGCTTGCGCCGGAAAAATGAAGATGTAATGAATCACCAGAAAGTGATTGGCTTACATTTTCAATTTCGTCGTCTTTTACGGCAATCCAATATTGATCAACCTTGTCAAGTTCTGAAATGCTTGTTACCCTTTCAGCATCTTGAAAGTCTAAGGTTTGACTTCTCGATAGAATTTGGTGAAACTGCAGTCCTTGAGCACGAAAAGTCTTGTGTAAGGCCTTGGCCAGATTTCCATAACCCACCAAGGAAACCTTCAAGTTCATGCTTTCCTAAATCTTTGAATTACGGCCAAAAAGGTGCCTAAGAATAAGAGAATGCAACCCAGCCAGAGAATGTTTATGTATGGAAAGACGATGGCTTTCATTACGATGAACTGGTCTTCGGGCCTTTTTTCTTCCCAAGCTTTAATGGTTATGATTCCTTGGTTAGCATCAATGTTCTCAAATTTGAATTTGATGGAAGGTGAGCTTTGAAGGCTGTCTTCAATTGACCGCACAAAATTGTTTTCAATCTCGTAAACGGGCTCGGCATAGGATTTTTCACCCAGCATATTAACCACTTTTAGGTGGGCCTTAACCGAAAGGGAATTTGCATTTCCAGAAACCCCACGGGTTGAAAGCGAGTCAAGAATAATAAATGACTGCGCATAAATCACCGAGTCAACTTTATTGGGGGTGAATTTTAATTCAGATTCATTTCCCCACTGTTCTTCCATGGGGTCTTTTTTACCATCTTCAGGAAGTTCAGCATAGGTGATATGTGTATAAACATCCCGGTTCCAGTAATGCTTGGTTGAGGGTTCAGCCACATTACCCATGGTTTTATTCATTTGGATAAAGGGCTGTAGCCGGAAAGATTCTTCCAGTTTACCACTGGCACTTTCTTTAAAGTAAGCAACCTCATAATACCGGTTCACTCCTTCTTGATACTGATCCATCCAAGAAACTTGGTAAGGACCCATTTTAAGGGTGTCTTTATAGTTGAGGAGGATGTGCTCATTTACTGGGAAGTCTTCGGCAATATAGGTTTCATTCTGAGAAATCACCTTTTGGTTTCCAGTACTAACTAAGGCACCTGCCAAAACTAAGGCAAAGCCAATATGGGCAAGGCTGCTTCCAGCATTCTTGATTTGACCCTTAACCACCCGTAGGAAATAGTCTAGGTTTGAAAAGGCCGCAAATAAACTTGCCGCCAATAGGGCATTGTATAATGCATGGGTCATGGAAAGAGCCCAAGAGAAAATTCCGGTAACAACAAGGGCTAAAACCAAGGATAAGCTTAACTTCTTTGCAACCTCCTTAATTTTTGAGTCCTTGTATTTCAAGAACTGACTCACAGCAATCATCACAGATACAATTATGGCAAAGGGAAGCTGCCATCCATTATAATGGGAGATGGGATCTACCGGAGGAGCCATTGAGGTTCCGAAAACTTTATTTATTACTGGAATGGAGGTGGTGAAAATGATCTGTATCCCCGAAAGGAATAAAACCAAAGCCCCCATGAACATCCAAAACTCACGCGACCAAAGGGGGTCGTCGTCCTTTGACCTAGGAATGTCTTTCATTCTGGCTAGAAATAAGACAAGGGCCAATCCAAGGAACATGAATAGATAAACCAATAATTGACCATTTAGGCCTAGGTCTACGAAAGCATGAACTGAACTATCGCCCAAAACTCCAGATCGAGTTAGGAAGGTTGAGTAAAGCACCAAAATAAAGGAGAGCAAATTGAAGATAAAGGCAGCCATCACAGCCTTTTTCCGGTTCCGAACGAGCAGCAATAAATGGGCTCCAGCCACAAGTACCAACCAAGGAACTAGCGATGAGTTTTCAACCGGATCCCAGGCCCAAAATCCGCCAAAGCTCAAAGCCTCATAGGCCCAAGCGCCACCCATTAAAATTCCGGTACCTAAAACCATAACCCCTGCAAAGGTCCAAGCTAGTGCAGGTTTTGCCCATCCAGTAAAGTCTTTTCTCCATAAGCCTGCAATTGCATAGGCAAAGGGGATTAGGGTTAATGCAAATCCCAGAAATAGGGTAGGAGGATGAATGGTCATCCAATAATTTTGAAGCAAAGGGTTTAGGCCCCTTCCATCTGCGAAATTTGGTAGGGAAAGATAGTTGGGGTTCTGAGTAAAGGGTAAGTTTAGGTATTCTGGCAATTCACGGATTAAGATGAAGGGGCTGGAACCAATCTTCAAATCACCCAAGTAAACGCCCATAATCATGCTGGCCAGCACAACCTGTACCAATGCGAAAATGGTCATAACTGGAAACTCCCAATTCTTGGCTTTTTTGATGAGCACTAAGCCAATTACTGAATGCCAGAACATCCAAAGCAAAAATGAGCCCTCTTGACCTTCCCAGAAACAAGAGAAAATATAACGCATGGGCATGCTCATAGAGGAATGCGACCAAACGTAATTGTACTCAAAATAATGCTGAGAAATAATATAGAATAAGGTTCCAACAACTGAAAAAACAGATACTGCGTGGATTATAAATCCTGCACGGCCAATTTTTTCAAATCCAGACTTTCCTTTTTCGGCTAAAAAATAGCCCAGAGCAGAAGCAAGGGCTGAAACAAATGCGATAATGACTAGAAGATACCCTAAATTACCGGGTAGAGGGTGTTCACCAATATATTCCATGCTCTAATAATTCAACCGTGAACTTGCTTCCACTGTATTTTGATCGTTGTATTTTGATGGACATTTCATGAGGATTTTTTCCGCAATGAAAACGCTGTCCTTGGCGTACCCAGTCAGAGTAATCTTTTCAGATCGTTCAAAGTCTTGGGGTTTTGGCCCTCCGTATAAAACCTCTCTTTCGTTTTTAAGCGAGTCTACCACGAAAAAACTCAATTGGTTCTTCTTGGCTTGATAATCGATTGGCTTGTTGGTGTTTAACTCACCGATAACGGTTACTTTCTTTCCCATTTGTGCTTCCGCGGATGGGAATGTTACATAGGTACTGGCATCCCCTAAAGTGGAAATCACAAATCCTACAGCCACAGCAATCGCTACCAATAATAAAATATGTGAAGTCTTCATTTCTCCATGCTTTTTTCCAGTTTACGTAAACGGAGGTCTTGGGTAATTAAATAAATGAACAGACCCAAAAAAGCCACGGCAACCACGGCAACCACTACGTAAATTTTCCCTTCCTCACGAAATGTATCTGCCATTTCCACAGACATGTCCTGGGCTTTAAGTCCAAGACTTAAAACAATAAAACTTATCAGGAATCCAATTCGCTTTCCCATAAATCTTCTTTTAATTTTTTAATTCGTACTTGAATTTCGCTAAGCCAAATTCCGAGCAAGATCCATCCTAAAACCGCAGGGTAAAAAACCATTCGCATAGAGCTGGTCAAATCATAGGTTCCAAAACCCGGATTGCCTCCATTGCCAGGATGTAGACTGTCTTCCATTCTGGGAAGTATTCCAATGAAAACAATCATCATAACAAAGGCGAAAATATTGTAAACGGCAGAAAGCCTTCCTCGTTTCTCTGGCTGGTCAATGGCCCGGCGTAAAACCAAATAGGCTAAATAAATCATCACAGAAACCGCCGACCCGTTTAGCTTTACGTCGTTGGTCCAGAATGCGCCCCAAGTATATTTAGCCCATACCATTCCAGTTAATAAACCTAGAATGGAAAGGAAAATCCCTGTTTTGGCAGAGGCTAGAGCCCAGTAGTCATGTATGCTTTTTTGACTGGATAAATAAAGGATGCTAAATACAACTGAGACCAACATAAGCAAAATCATCCCGAACCAAATGCTTACATGAAAGTAGAGGTTCCGGATGGTTTCGTTGAGAATGACCAGTCTTGGTACCTCGCCTAAAAATCCTGCAAAAGCAACGTAAACAAATAGAAGAATGCAAAGAATCTTCCACCAAAAACTACGCATCACCAATCGTCTTTACCTTTCGTCAACTCCTTCTCTTCCTCGTCAGCAACCACCAATACATGGTGTAGAAATGCTCCAAATTGTTCTGCGGTTATGCTGTCTAAAGGAATCTTGGTTACGTAAACCAATAATTTTTCTTTTACATCCACACTCTCCCTGATTTCAAATGCACCAATTTTCTTTTGGTTTGAGGTGGCCAAAACTTTATTGGCAACCTTCTTGCTCAAGTTTCCTTTAAAACGCATTACAGGGGCCCAAATTTCAACCACATCCACCTCCTGATAAACTTCAATGGAACCATTTATAAAAATCAACTGGCTACGGTCGTCTTCGAATTCGAAGGTTAGTTTAAAGTCGTTATCAGAATCAACTTCATACTTAAATTCAAGCTCATCTAAGAAAGATTTTACTTGGTCATCTTGGGCATATGAGTTTCCTATAAAGCTGAAAAATAGGGCGGTAATAAGGAGGATGCGAAACATGTAGTTGGGTTTAATTAATCGCGCCAAATGTACGGAAATAAAAGGAGTCCAAGGGCGGTAGAAAGGCCGAAAACTAGAAAGAGGAGAAGGGTGATTTGATGAAAAAATTCAGGGAGAAATGGGGCTTTCATGGCCATGCTACCCGCTTTTACAGAAAGCGATACAACGGGATAAAGCAGAGGTAGGCAAAGTATGGTTAATAGGGATTGATTTTTTCCCGCCCGTGCGGCCAGTCCTGACATGGTTGTTAATACAGAGGTAAGGGCCAGCGATGCCAAAAATATCAACAATATGAACTCAGAGGGGTGCTCTATCTTAACCGTAAACAGAAAAAACATAAAGCCCAAGGTAAAGGCGGTTAGAACCGACTGAAAGAGGAGCTGAAATATCAAACGACCTAAGAAAAGGTGTGAGGGTTTTATCAACTGATGAAACAGCAAATAGGATTTCCCCGAGGATTGATTGAAGGATTGTTGGGCGGCAAATAATGCCGAGAAGATGAGAAGGATTAGCAATACTGCCAACCAAGACTCTTCCTGGATGATTCCTGAATGGCTTAAGTAGGCTGTATAGGTAGAGCTTACCACAAACAACAAAGCCGAATAGAGTAAAAATGGATTTCTAAACTCTAGTTTGAAATCAACCCTTAGAATTTGCCAAATTTCATTCACGGGCCAAAGATACCTTTCACTTTTCTATTTTCGCAGAAATCAGTGAATATGAAATTAGATGTTTTAGCCTTTGGGGCACATCCTGACGATGTGGAGTTGGGGGCAGGTGGAAGCATTGCCAAAATGACGGCAATGGGAATGAAAGTGGGAATTGTAGACCTCACAGAAGGGCAATTGGGCACCCGGGGTAGCATTCAAAAAAGGTATGCTGAAGCTGATAAGGCCGCAGAAATCCTAGGTTTATCCGTTCGGGAAAACCTGAAAATGGAGGATGGGTTCTTTGAGAATAATAAGGAGAATAAAGACAGGGTTATTTCTTGCATCCGTAAGTATAAACCAAGAATTGTGCTATGCAATGCACCTTATGACCGGCATCCAGATCATGGACGAGGTTCAGACTTGGTAAAAGAAGCTGTTTTCTATAGTGGCTTAAGAATGTGGAAAACCATGGACCAAGGCAAGGACCAAGAGGCACATCGGCCAGAAGCTGTTTATCAGTATATGCAGTTTTACAATCTAGAACCCGATTTAATCATGGATGTTTCTGGATATGAGGAGGTAAAGATGAAAGCAATTAAAGCCTACGATTCTCAATTTTACAAACCTGGAACCAATGAGCCTGAAACGGCCATTGCTCAGAAAGGCTTCTTAGATTCCATTTATCATCGTATGGTTGATCATGGACGGCTTATCGGTAGGGAAGCGGGTGAAGGATTTATGGTAGAAAGAAAGCCGGGCGTAAACACTTTATTGGATTTGATTTAAAAGCTATGTTTTAGGATAAAAAAAAGGCTGCCAATTGGCAGCCTTTCTTTTTTATGCAAGGTTCAAAAATTAGTGAACCATGAAGCTAGAAGAAGCAGAGCTATTTCCAGCAGTAACTTTTACAAAGTACATTCCAGCGGTGTAATCGCTTACATCGAAGGTAATTACATTGGTTCCGTTTGGCAATTTCTGAGAAGAAATTAGTTCTACGGTTTGACCAAGGCTGTTTACTACCTGTACAGAAACGTCAGCCGCATTGAAAAGATTAACTTTCAAGTTAGCAATTCCGTTAGCTGGGTTAGGATAGATTCCGCTAATGGCGAAGTCAGCAGCAATTTCGTCAAGACCAATGTTCATAGACTGATTGTAATCTGCAGCATCGAAGCTTACACCTTCCATGTAATAGTGAGCTGGAGGATCAAGATCAGTTGCACCAGGAGTTGAAGTGGTAACAGGAATGTCAACACCACCGTTTTCGTTGTTCAAACCACGATCTGAACCGAACAACCAGAAGTTGTCAGCATCGTAATTGGTACCGGCGGTAAAGTTCATATATCCTGTATGTAAATTGGTATTTACATCAATAGACCAAGCAAATACATCTGGGAACTGGTTGATTACCTCACCTGGAAGGTTTACAGTATCTGTATCCATCCAAGTAGCAAAAACCTTAGATCCGTCTGGAGAGCGACCCGCTTGTAGACGTTGGTCCCATCCAATACCGAATCCGAATGGATCATCAGCATCTTCAACTTCACCCGTTTGAACTGGAGCAACCATTACACCATCCCATCCAGTGGTAGTGGTGAACAAGTCAACAAAGTGACGAGGTCCGAAGAAGAAGTCAGTTGAATCAGGATGGTTTGAGAAAGCAGAAGCCATACCCACGAAGAAGTGAAGCTGTCCGTTTCCGTCAACTACCATATCAAACCCGTTGTTCGAAATGAAGTAAGGGTGAGCTTCACCTGAACCGCCGTTATAAGGCTGTAGGTAAGGCTGTAAACGAGAAATGGTAGAGAAGTCAAACTCAGGCATTAAAACCCAAGTAGAACCACCATCGGTAGTTTTGAAAATACGAGGAGAAGCCCATGGCTTAAGCATTGGAGCAACTGTATCAACAGTGTTTACCAAAACGTATCCAGTTTGTCCGTCTTTCGACCAAGCAGTTCCTGAAAGGAAACGAGGTTCAAGCGTGTTAGGAGCCAATGAATAAACATCGTCAAATGTCCACTCATAACCACCACCAACACCTACGTTGGCATCATAAACACCAGTTCCGATAATAGCACCTGTGTAAACTGCACCGTCATCAACGGTAGAGTAAATATGGGCATCACCATTATCAGAAACTTGAAGGTCTGTACGAATCAATGCAGAAGCAGTTGCTACGTTGGTATCATAATCTTCATAATAAGCAGTGCTGTCAAGTTTAACAGAACCGAAGAAGTTATAATCCCAGCTAGCTACAACTCTAGGTCCAGCAGTAATCGCCCAAGCGTCACCAACCGTAGTGTTTCCTGCAGGGTTGTAAATTACACCTGATGGGTAACGGTTTGCGATACCTTCAGAAGTAGAACGGATGTACGACCAGTTAGCACCATTATCAGTGGTGTAGCTAGTTTGAATTACACCAGAACCACCTGCAAAAGAGGTATCTTGACGATGGGTGAAAGCAATAAGATCTAAGTCTTCGTTAGCAGTCACACAAGTTTGTAGTGTGGTCAACAACGTGTACAGATTGTACGAAGTTGCGATGAAGTTTTTATTTACAGTTGCACGCGTCATTGGAAGTACGTCTCCCGCTTTACGTGTTGGCTGTAAATTTTCCATTACCGGGTCAGCCGGTAAAGTACGAACCGTGCGTCCATCATACTCTTGCGGAGCCGCCATACGATTTTGGGCGAAAGCAAAAGATGTAGCTACAACGGCAGCACCTAAAAGTAAACCTTTTTTCATGTTACCTGTTTGTTGGTTATACATTAAGAGATTATTCAAACACCCCAAATATAAAGGCAAATTCAACGTTTGTCAAAGAATCCTGTCTTTTTTTACGCGGGGCTAACATTAATCAGTTTTAATGAGATTCCTGTGCCTGAGCATCAGGAAAATACATGATGTTAGGTAGGAAAGTGAAGCGGTTTGAGCCGCGCCAACCAATCCAAATCGGGGAATTAGTAGGGTGCATCCCAAAATAGTGGCCAACAAACCTAATCCGGAAGCGTAGGTGTTCTGAAGTATTTTTCCCTGACCGTTTAGGTAATGACTTAGGTTATTGGATAAGGCCAGGGCCATTATTCCCGGACTTAGCCACCAAATGGTTTTTTGAATTCCTTGAAATCCTTCTCCAAATACCCACTGGTGGAAACTGTCGGGAATCATGCATAAAACAAGTACCCCAAAGGATGTAATTAGTACAGAATACCGGGTGAGTGAAAGGGTTGTTTTTATGTTTTCTTGATCAAGTTCGGGTTGATTGCTAACCTTGGCGTAAAGAACCGTAGCCATTGACCGTGCTGGTAACCAAAGTACCTCGGCCAAGTTTACCGCCAGTGAATACACACCAACGGTTGCGGTGTTTACATAAGCCTCCAGAAAATAATAGCTCAAGCGGTAATTCCCCAATTGAAATATGTTGGCTGCCTGGCTGAATAGCCCCAGCTTCAAGGTGTCTTGAAATGCCTTCCATTGAAATGCTTTGGCCGGATAGTTTTTTCCCACATAAATGAAGCCTGAAATCAATCCTACTCCATAACCTATTCCCAGTAAAATTGCGTAGGCTTTCAAACTAAACCCGCCCTGAATTAAATACCATATTAGAACTCCAAAGAACAATCCTAGCGATTGCCATAAAAGCATCCTGTTGGCGTTTTTCACTTTGTTGAAACCTAAAAGAACATGCTGATATAGGGTGGAGAGGTTTAACAGTACACCTAATAAGAATAGGGCCCAAAATGGAAGAATTGGGTTGGACCAAAAGTATATGATTATACCGGTTAAGGCAGAAGCAAGAATGGACCAAGCGAGGGAAAAAACTTTTAAAACGGGCCATCCATATTTCGGCAATAAATGAACCAATGCTCCCCCACCAACCAGGTTCTGTACCATAACCGAAAAGCTCAGGTTTAAAACCAGTAGGGCCGCCAAGCCTTTTCCTTCTGCACCCAGCCAACGGGCAATGAGAATGGAAAGGATAAAAGCCGTGGCGCTTTGTATCAATCGGCTTCCAAAGGTATGACCAATTAGCTTCCTTAACTCAGCCATGGTTCGTAGAGCTTGTGCAAGGTTTCTGAAACTTTTTCTAATCCAAAGGGGGCTAGCTTTTCTTTTCGTACCCTTTCGGGGATGTGAATGGGGTTTGATTGCAATTGCTCCATGGCCGAAACCAGTTCATCCACCTCAAAGGATTTCAATAAAATGCCGGTTTCTGAATCGATCCATTCTTCTGGGCCCCCACAAGGACTTGAAATAACCGGTACTCCCATGCCAATGGCCTCTAAGCTAATCATGGAAAAAGTTTCCGTTTTGGAGAAAACAATTAACCCATCGGCCCCAGCCAAGTAATGAAATACCTCATGATGGGCACAGGCAGAATGCCAATGAATATTTGGTGCGGAAAAATCATTCATCAATTCCTCTTTGTCCAGACCATCCCCAACCAAGTGAATTTCTGCACCTGGAAGCTCGGCCTTTTGAAAAGCTTGGAGAATGCCCTTTATGTTTTTGACCTCATTGCGCATGTCTGAAATAACCAGGAAACGAAATTTTTCAGAATTCGTTCTCTCAACCCCTTCAGGAATTTCAATCACATTTGGAACCACGGTATAGTTTGCAAGAATTCCAGAACTCCGCATTCCCTTGGCTAGGAAGCTGGATACTGGAAGAACCGATTGGGCTTGTTCGTATAGGGATTTCATAATGCCCCTCTTGTACTTCGGCAATTCGAAAAACTGTCCGTTGCAGAATCCTGACCAATGCTCTGTTACAAAATAGGGAACCTTGAATTTTTTGGCAAGGTTTCTAGCCACAATAAGGTTTCGGGTATGAACATGGCCATGAATTATACTGGGTTTTCCATGTTTCCTCTGAATCCTCCGAACCTCTCTGTTTAAAATGTAAAGACTGTAAATTCCATTCAAGATTCGATTGGAAAGTGGTTGAAATCGGATTAGAACCTCAAGGCTATCATTGGTTTCCTTTTCAAATCTCTTGGTTGACTTTCCAGGGTAGGCAAAAATGAGTATGGCCTTTGAAGCTTTTGAAGCCGCCAAAAAATGAGCCTTTACAAATGGGGCCCAATCTGGTTTTTCAGGAATGGGGTACCATCTTGGTAAATGCAGGGAATACGGCTTGAAATTTTTCAAGTTTAGGTAAGGGATTTAAAGCGTAAACGTAGTGAATTTCCAATCACAACTACATCGCTGAATGCCATTGACCCTGCCGCAACCATTGGAACCAAAAATCCGAATGCCGCCAAGGGGATGGCTATGATGTTGTAAGATAAGGCCCACCACAGGTTTTGCTTTATGGTGGTATAAGTAGCCTTTGATAGCTTATGGGCTTCCACCAAGGTTTTGAGGGTTTCTTGGTTTAAGAGAACCACCTCTGAAGACTGAATGGCTATCTCGGTAGCTTTTCCAAGGGAAATGCCAATATGAGCTTGCGACAAAGCTGGAGCATCATTGATTCCATCACCCAGCATGGCCGTAATTCCCTTTTGGTTATAATCTCGAATAATTTCAAGCTTTTCATCGGGCATGATTCCTCCTTTTACATGATCAAACCCTGTTCGTTTTTTGAAAGACTCAATTCCTTTTTGGCTGTCGCCGGAAATCACCCGAACCTCAATCTTTGATTCTTTGAAATAAGCTAAAAATTCAATAAGGTCAGGTTTGATTGGGTCATCTAGGAGGAAGCCTGCCAGGAACGCATCGTTTTTGGAGAGGTAAAGAGAGTATCCATCTTTGCCTTCCGGACAAGCCCAAGATTTTTTTCCAAGCTTCAATTGGTCTCCATCCTTGGTTTTGGCTTGAATTCCTTTTCCCTTTATTTCTTCAATCTCAGAAAGTTCAAATTTCTCCGCTCCTTTAAATTCTTCACGAAGGGACCGGGCTATGGGGTGAGAAGAATTTTGTTCTAAGGTGAATACCATAGATTTTACCTCCTGCTCTTGACCAGAATAGGAAGCCTCAATTAATTTAAAATCACCTTCGGTAAGGGTGCCCGTTTTATCTGACAATAGGTACTCCAACTGGGCCATTTTCTCAAGGGTATCTGCCCCTTTGATCAAGATTCCATTTCGCGCCCCTCTACCTAATCCAACCATGATGGCGGTAGGAGTAGCCAAACCCATGGCACAAGGACAAGCCACCACGAGAACAGCAATGGATCGCATCATGCTTTCTTCCAAACTTTGTCCGCCTAGCCAATGGTTTAAACCGAATGTAATCAAGGAAATGCCAAGAACTACAAAGACAAAATAGCCGGAAATTTTATCTCCTAAACTTTGAATATTAGGCTTTTTGCTCTGGGCATCTCGAACCATTTTCACAATGGATGCTAGGGTAGAAATCTTGGCCTCTCGTATGGCTATTGCTTGAAGATTGCCTGACTCAAGAACAGAGCCTGAAATAAGTTCGTCTCCTTTACCTTTCACCAATGGTTTGGATTCTCCAGAAATCAATGATTCATTCACCTCCGCTTTCCCTTCTTCTACTTCGGCGTCAACAGGTACCCGATCACCGGTATTGATTTGCAATAAATCCCCCTTTTTGATTTCTTCGATGGGAAGGTCTTGCCAAGTTCCATCCCGTTTAACCCGGGCTGTATCAGGCTGCATGGCCATGAGGTCATCCACAGATTTGGTGGTACGTTTCACTGCCCGTTTTTCAATAAGGTTCCCGAGAAGTACTAGGGTGATTATGGTGGCGGCAGTCTCAAAGAAAAGGTAGGTATGTTCTTCCCCAGGATTGGCCAACCAAAAAACTCCTAGACATGAATAAATGAATGCTGCCGAAGATCCTAGGGTTATTAAAACATCCATATTCGGAAACCCTGACCGCAAAGAACCCCAAGCTGATTTCCCAAAATGGAAAAGTCCGATGAGGAAAACGGGGGTGGCTAAACCGAATTGAACCAAGGGCCTATTTAGGAAATGCTCATGACTTAGAAACATATGCCCGAGCAGGGGAAGGGTTAAAATTACCGAAAGAAGAAATTTCCGCTCTAGGTTGAACCAAGCTTTTTTTTCGCCCTCCTTTTTTATAGAATACCCCATTTTTCGAATGGAGGTTTCAATTTCTTGCCGACTAATTTGATTAGGATTGGTAAAAGTTGCCTCTCCATTGCCAAGGTTAACCTGAACATTTTCAAGTCCCTTTGAACGCAACATACCTTCAATGCCCGTTGCACAATTTGAACAGGTCATTCCTTCAATCTCAAGATCTTCTACCATTGATTCATTTGCCATAAAGCAAAGGTAAGGAAGGCTTTATTTGTGAGGAAAATTTTATCACCAAGATTTGGTTTAAACGAAATGTATTTTTTTATATTTGCCGACCCTAAAAATGGTGGCTATAGCTCAGTTGGTTAGAGCGCTGGATTGTGGTTCCAGAGGTCGGCGGTTCGAACCCGCTTAGCCACCCTAAAAGCAGTCTTGAATTCAATTTCAGGACTGCTTTTTTATTTTCTAGACATAAAGGGAGAGGTTAGGAAATTTTTTCTGAGTGACAGGAATCCTCCTAAAGGCAGGCACAAGAGCGTGGCTTCAAGATACCAGCCCTAACTTAGATTGCTGTCATGAGACCTGTAGACTCTTCTGAATTGGGGTTGGTGAATTGCTCGTAGTGGTAAAAGCGATCAATGATTTCTTCTACGTATTTGAAGGGCTCTTCCCCCCGGCAGTAGCCGTACTTTACCACCTCATCGTTGTAATACTCAGGTTTCGATTTGAGCCTTAAGAAATAGGCTACATTTCCCTCCCAAAGGTTTGGGTCAGATCCATGCTTTTCAGCGAGGCGACGGGCGTCAAGAACATGGCCTGCACCTACATTATATGAAGCCATTATAAATTTCAATCGCTCAGAGCGGTCTTCAATTTTGTCTTCCCAAATCTCTTCCAACCGTTTGAGGTAACGAGCTCCTCCCGCAATATTATCTGCAGGATTGCTTCGATTTTTAACACCCATTTCTTTTGCTGTTTCCGGCATCATTTGCATGAGTCCTTTAGCACCTACCCAAGAAGTGGCACTCGGGTCAAATTTTGATTCTTGATAAATCAAGGACGCCATAAGTCTCCAATCCCATTGAATGCTTTCGGCATGTTGCTTGATCAAATTATCATAGGGTGAGATTTGGCCTGAATTTTTTGCGAAAAGGGGTGATTCAACCCTTTTTTTTATGGCCCGCTTGTTTTTGAAGTACTTGTTATAAAGCACGTAATAATCGCTTGATTTCTGCATTCCCTCCAGCCAATTATTGATGGCTTTCTTTAGTTCAGGAGCGTTTTTGCGAACGGCCCATGCTACTTCTTGTTGAAGACTTACTGGCGTTTGCACATCAATATTGGGGAAATAGGCCATGGATATTTTGGCGATGTTCTCATCGGCTACAGTTAGCGGAATCTCTCCATGGGCCACCTGCTTGATTAGAAATTCAGTGCCAGAGCTTCCGGGTACAGTCACAATCTTTATTCGTCCCCCAATTTCTTCATTCAGGTTTTGAAGTCGAGTGTAGTAGGAAGATTTTTCTCGAACATGAACCACGGTATCCTTTAAGTCAAGTGGAGTGCGAATCAGATTTCGGTCAATTACGTGGCGTTTCATATTGCGCCAATTTTTTGGTTTTCGCTGAACCAAAACCTGAGTAGTAGTATTTATCGGAAGGGTGAAGTCTATTTCAGATTTACGGTCTTGGGTAATGGTTAGGTTATGGGCAATGACATCCCCTTCGCCCTGATTCAAATAATGAAAAATACTGTCGAGGTTTTCAACCACCTTGATTTCAAGTTTTACCTCAAGTTTGTCTGCAAGGCGTTCTAATAACTCATACTCATATCCCATGGTTTTTCCTTTATACACGAAGTAGGATGTTGAGTTGTATCCAGTTAGGGCAATTAGGGAACCCCTTTCCTGTATGGCCTCTAGGTCGAATTCAAGAGGTTCCTCAACCTTGTTGATCCGCGCCAAATTTGAATCGGGATTGGAGTTTGAACAGCTTGTAAAGCCAATAATCGAAAGGAGAATAAAGCAGACGGCCCAGAGTGGGCTGGTGAATTTCTTCAAGATAAGCATAGAGCTAATATAAGACTTTGAAAATTGCTTATTAAGTGAAAGTGCTACATGTCAGTTTATTAGCTCGTTTGTTGTGATTTTTATCAATTTCAGCACCCGTTTAATCGATATCAGTAAATTTTATAGTCTTGTAAAAGATGATTTCCCTAAATTCAAAAAAAACAAATTTGCTATGAAAAAACTGGGTACTCTTTTATTTATCATGGTTACTATGGTGGCTTTTGGCCAAAATCAATTGCCCAATTCAGGCCTTGAAAACTGGTCCTTTACCAGTTTATATGAAAACCCTGAACAATGGACCACGTCAAATTTTTCTGAAGGACTTAATTACATAGGTGCAACAAAGGATACCAATGCTTTTGCAGGAAATTTTGCCCTGCGTTTAGAGAATGGAATTTCTGGGGACGATACCCTGTTTAGTTTTGGTTTTTTGGGTGAAGTAGGAGAAGATGGGCCTTCAGGAGGGGTTAGCTATACCTCACCAATCAACCAAATCGAGGGCAGGTTTTGGCATGAATTACCCCCTCAAGACACTGCTATTATATTGGTGATTAAATACCTTGGTGGTAATCAGCAATCAATAGACGCTTTCCCAATTACTGGGCACTCTGGTGGATGGTTGCAATTTCTTTATACTTTGAACGGAGCTACTCAAGATGAGATATTTATTGGACTCCTATCCGGGAATGCTCTTTCAGATGATTATGTACCTACCGATGGAGCTTGGATTATGTTTGATGAAATTGAATTAAGCCACTCCATCATTGGGGCAGGGGCAGCCGTACCGAATGGAGGTTTCGAGAATTGGGAGGAGATAGGGTATCATAACCCGGATGGTTGGACCAGCTTCAATCCGATTTTGGCCAGTTTCAATGACTCAACCTTGAGCAGGTCAACCGATGCTGCAAATGGAATGTACGCGGCTCGCTTAGAAACCAAGGAAATCTTTCAGGACTCCATACCTGGGGCATTGGTTTTTGGACAATTGGATGATGAGGGGGATATAGGCCCTGCCTCTTTTTCAGGAAATCCAAGCGGAATTTCTTTCCAATATAAATACAGTCCTTCCGGAAATGATTCTGCCGGGGTTTTTGTGCAGTTTTTCTCGAATGGCCAACAAATAGGAGGCGTATTTCAGGGGTTAGGCACTGCGCAAACCTATCAAATGGTAAGCCTGCCTGTACTGTTGATTGGTACCCCAGATTCGGCGGCCGTCGTTTTCTTTTCTGGAGATAATGCTGGCTCCGTTTTATTTGTAGATGAACCTAAGTTTACTGGGGGAAATGTGGGCTTGCTTGAGCTTGAAGTCATTGAGGTAAACCTATTTCCAAATCCCGCCAAGGAAAATGCTCAACTTAAATTTGTAGAGCCCTTTACCGGAACTCTCGAATTGGTTGATATCTACGGACGATTGATATTTACTGAGAATCTTGAGGAAGTAAATTTTTACCCCTTAAGTACTGCCAATTATCCAGCAGGAAATTATACCATACGGGTTCAGAATGAAGATGGCTTAGGATTTAAAAAGCTTATTATCATTAAGTAATTTAAAAAGGGTCGGAAATTTAACCGGCCTTTTTTTATTCCTCATCTTTTCCGTCCATGGACTTAAGCGAAATTTTATGAGCCGAAATTGGCTCGCCCCCTTTAATCCCAAAATCCAAGGTTCGGATTGGGAATGGAATGGTGATCTCGTTTTCGTCAAAGGCTTTCTTAATGGTCTTAATGGCATCGGAACGGAATTCTAAGAAGCCAGGTTCTGTAGGATACTTAATCCAGAATTTGACTTCAAGGTTAATGGAGGAGTCTCCATAACCCGTATAACAGAAAATCAAATCCTCCTTCCGAATTAACCACTCCTTATCCTTAATGGCATTTAGAACTACCTTTTCAACCTTTTCCAAATCGTCTCCATATGAGACTCCAATTTCAAGATCAATCCTCCGGTAACCGAGTTTGGAATAATTAATAATCGGAGCCTGAAGAACATCTTTATTGGGAATGTAAACCTCCTGTCCTTGAAAGGTTTCTACCACGGTCACCCTGAGGTTGGTTCGACTAACGGGGCCCATGAATCCTTTGATTTGAACGATGTCTTCAATTTCAAAGGGCCTACGGAATGCCAAAATGATTCCACTTACAAAGTTGGCAGCAATGTCTTGAAAGGCAAAACCTAAAGCCAAACCAACAACCCCAACACCCGCCAATAGGCTGGTTACTGCCTTATCTAATTTTAGAATGCCAAGAATAATGAACAGGCCTAGACCCAAAACCAGGTAATAGACGATGGTGGTAAACAAATTATGAAGAACCCGGTTATCAGAGGTCTTGCGGATAAGCTTCATAACTCCTTTTTGAACCAGTTTTGCCAACAATAAAAAGACAACAAAAAGGATGATTGAAACAATCATGTTCGGAATCATGGAAACGAATCCGTCAATCCATGAATCTACTTTGTCTACTACCAGCTCAACTGCTGTTTCCGCTTCTGAACTTTTTTCCGATTTATTGGTTGCCTCCTGGGCGGCAGTGGTATCTGAAACCATTTTTTCAGATAGGCTATCTACTAGTTTATTGCTTTGGGGCATGAGCTTGGGTTTTGGCTGAAATTAATGGCTCAGCAAATGAAACGCAAATTAATTTTCGAAAATATGTACGTGTACTGGACTGTAAAGTTTCGCCAACTTACTTAACCGAAGAGGGGTGAATTGAGCTGATGCCAAAAAAAGGATGGGGTTTTGGTGCTGGTTCTGGTAAGCTTAGGTTTCAGACACAGCTATACCTGTCCATATAAACAGCATCCTCCTTAGGGGAAAGCCTTTGAGGTTATAAGGCGGTTTATTCCTCTTCTTCCTTTATGAAAGAGTCAAAATTTTTCTTGAACTCCTCGTAAGGAACCGTCAGGTGGCCATCCTCATTGAAGTAGTATAAAATGGGCTCAATGGCCTTGGCATCAAGATAGCCTGGTACCTTCTGAAGGATCTTAACCTCCTCATTCATGAATAAGGTAGTAGGGTAAGACATTTTGCCTCCAAGCAGTGAAACAGCAAGCTGGTGTGAGCTTCTTCTTCCTTTTGGATTAGGGTTTACAAAGATTAGAGTATCGAAAAGCACAATGGTATCGGTGGTTTCCGCATTGAATTTCACCGGATAGTAGTTTTCATTGATGTATTTGGCAATAATTGGATGGGCATAGGTATCCTTATCCATCTTTTTGCACCAACCACACCAATCCGTATAAACGTCAATTAAGAGCTTTCTTGGTTCTTTCTCATTGGCTTCAACTGCTTCTTCAAAACTCATCCACTCAACTTTCTGAGCTTGGCTTTGGCTTAAGCCGATGAAGATGGCGATAAGGAGGAAAAGATTTTTCATAGGCTGAAAATACGGAAGATGCATGGGATTAGTTCACCCCGTGCATCATCCGAACTAATTTTTTATTCAGGATCAGTAAAATCAAGGCTGCTCCAATGGATGAGAATAGGAAAATTGAAAAGAACCCAGATAGGGAAGAGGCCTCTGAGATTCTGTCAATAAATGAACCGCTAATCCCCGCAAGGGTATTGGCCACAAAGTTTGCCAAAAACCAAATTCCAAACATCATTCCCAGCAACCTTTTAGGAGATAGTTTGTTCACAAAACTAAGTCCTACGGGCGAAACGCAAAGCTCACCAAGGGTATGCAGGAAATAAGCCAAGCAAAGCCAAATCATGCTAACCGAAGCGGTTTGAGCCCCTTGTTCAATAGGAGCAGCTCCAAATGAAAGGGCTCCAAATCCTAGTCCAAGTAAAATTAAACCAATGGCAAATTTAACCGGACCTGAGGGACCTCCACCGTTTTTAGCCAGCCTTTCCCAAAGTTTTGAGAAAAGAGGAGCTAAGGAAATAATGAAAAAGGAATTTAAGGTCGAAAACCAAGATGCAGGGACTTCAAGGGTATCTGACTCAAAATTTGATTTGTTGATGAAGACCATGACTCCCCAAATGATTAGGAAACTTAATAGGGTGAAAATTATGGTCAAGGGGTATTGGGCGAAAAGTTGCTTTGCCAAACCAAACAAGACGATGGATAGGATTACAATCGGAATGATGGTAAATGCAAAACTTATCCAGCGAAAGCTGTTCACGGCTAAATCTGTATCCAAGCTTCGATCGGTATAATCGGCAGCAAAAACGGTCATGGTTCCTCCGGCTTGTTCAAAGGCCATCCAGAAAAAGATGGTGAAGAAGGCCAGCACCCCAATGACGATTAACCGGTCTCTTTCAATCTTAGCTGGGGTTTTGTCCATGGGGTCGAGGTCAATCTGAGCTTCCTGAACAATTTCAGCATCAAGGCTATCATGTTCGGTTGATTTTTGGGGTTTTTCTCCAATTGAACCAAATAGTTTCTGGGCAAATTGAAATTGGAGAAGACCGAATAGCATGAAAATACCAGCGGCTCCAAACCCGTATGACCAACCTACTTGCTCACCCAAGTAACCGCAAATCAGGATTCCTAAAAATGCTCCGGCATTGATTCCCATGTAAAAAATGGTGTAAGCCGAATCCTTTTTACCCGAACCTTCAGGATAAAGTTGCCCAACCATGGATGAAATATTGGGTTTGAAGGCTCCATTTCCTAAAACCAACAATGCCAGTCCTAAATAAAAGGTGAACTCCGTTTCAAAAGCCATGGCTGCATGCCCTGCAGTCATGAGTCCGGCACCAATTACCACAGCTTTCCTAAATCCCCAGAATTTATCCGCAAGTATTCCACCAAAAATGGGGGTGAGATAAACCAAGCCTGTGTAGATTCCATAAAGGGTGAGGGCATCTGCCCGGCTCCAGTTGAAACCTCCTTCGGAAGCGGTTGATACTAAGAATAGCACCAAAATGGCCCGCATTCCGTAATAGGAAAACCTCTCCCACATTTCGGTAAAGAACAGTACAAACAATCCGGCTGGGTGGCCGATTAGGGTTTTAGGACTGGTCATTTCAAAAGAATTTTTATTCGTCTAAAACTTCTCCGTGATCTGTGATGTCATGCTTTCCTTCACGTTCTTCAATACCGTGGGTAAGCTTTTTAAGTTTTTTCAAGAATAGGATGAGTACAAAACCAAATAGACCGGTGATGATGGTAATCATAATAAAGGTCTTAAGTTCTTTTTGGTTGGCAACTTCAAAGACTTCTATGGTGCCTTCGTATTTCTTGATGTTTACATCGTGGTTTGAATCAATTTTAAGCTTCTCAAGCTCCTTTTCATTCTCAAAAAGAATGTTCACGTGGTAAGGATTTTCCTGGGTAGCTTCCTCTTCTCCTTCCATGGTCTCACGGATGATGGTCCAGTTAGAGTCAGAAAGAGAAATTAGGTTTCCAACCAATGGGTTTCCAAGGGTGTCCGTGATTCTGTATTCACCATCAAGGGGGTAAATATGACCTTGTACCGTAAAGTTTTTGGCTGAGTCAAGAATGGTATCGTGAACCGTATTGTTCAAATAGTCATAGTCGGCTACCATTTCAACTTTGGCATTTTCCATTTGAGCGCTTTCGCCGATGGCCCCTGCGACTTTATTTCCTAATCCTGTGGCGGCAAAATAAACTCCCATCATAATGGAAACATACTTAACCGGAGCAAGCTTGGTGATAAAGGATAGGGCAACGGGTGAGGCAGAAAGTTCACCAATTGTATGGAATAAATAAGCCAAGATGATCCAAACCAAAGCGGCTTCCCCTGAAGATAGAACTTCAAGACTGGCCTTGGCCATAAATAAGAACCCGATTCCCATTACAATGGTACCAATGGCCATTTTATAAAGAGAAGATGACTCTTTGCCTTTGCGTTTTTTCCAGGCCCAAAACTTAGCCACAGCCGTTCCAAAGAGAATGATGAAAATGGCGTTTACTGACTGGAAAACGGAGGCTGGGATTTCGTAGCCCATTAGGGTACGGTTCACCTTTTCTTCGGTGTAAATATTCATAAGCCCTCCAGCTTGTTCAAAGGCTCCCCAGAAAACAATTACAATTAAGAAGGAAATGAGCAGAACCAAGAAACGGTCTTTCTCCTCCTCATTTAGTTCTCGGTAAATAGACATCATAAGTCCTACAACTAAAGAAAGGAACAATCCAAGCAATCCGTAGCCAATGCTAAGGTCAACTAGAATGTAAACGGATAGGGCAGAGCAGAGCAGGTATACAATTAGAGGAAGTCCTCCGGAAAGCATTTTTTTGAAGAGCCTTCCAAGGGAGTCGTCAGAATTTCTTTTTTCTTCTTCGGTAGGAGGCTCACCAACACCCTCAAGGTGTTTTTGTCCGGCCATATAAACCACTTGCCCGAGAAGCATACCAATTCCGGCTAGACCGAAACCGTAATGCCATCCATGGGTTTGTCCTAACCAACCAACAAGAAGGGCAGATGCCGCAGCACCTACGTTGATACCAATGTAGAAAATGGTAAAGCCCATATCACGACGGATGTCTCCTTGCTTGTAGAGGCCACCTACCATGGTTGAAATATTAGGCTTTAGTCCACCTACTCCAAGAACAATTAAGGCCAGACCGGTATAGAAGGCCCAAGGCTGTTCAATGGCCAAGACGCTATGTCCTGCAACCAGAATTAGCCCACCGATTAGTACGGCTCGTTTTTGTCCGAGGAATTTATCTGCGATAATACCTCCAGGAATACTCATTACATAAACCAGCATGGTATACCAGCCGTAAAGGGCCAAGGCATCACCTTTTTCCCAGCCGAGACCGGCATTATCAACGGTGGTTGATTCTACCATGTAAAGCACCAGAATGGCGCGCATTCCATAATAAGAGAAACGCTCCCACATTTCTGTGAAGAAGAGTACGAAGAGGCCCATTGGGTGGCCGAAGAGTTCTTTCCTGTTTTCCATGAACTAATTTTTGTGGTTGCCGAAAATAGAAATTTAAAAGAGGACTGAGACAAAGTTCATGCCCCAATCCTAATTTTGGTTTGATTATAGGTTTTCAGTGATGAAGTTGGTCATCTTAGTGTAGAGGTGGTAGCGTGTATTCCCACCATAAATGCCGTGGTTTTTATCCGGATAGATGAAAAGGTCGTATTGAACATCAGCATCTACCATGGCTCTAATCATCTCCATGGTGTTCTGGTAATGCACATTGTCATCTGCTGAGCCGTGAACCAAAAGATAATCTCCCTGCATTTTCTCAACGTGGTTAATGGGTGAATTATCATCGTAACCGCTGGCGTTTTCTTGAGGAGTTCTCATATAGCGCTCAGTGTAAATGGTGTCGTAATACCTCCAGTTTGTTACTGGGGCAACGGCAATGGCTAGGCTAAAGAACTCAGCCCCTTTGGTAAGGCAAAGTGAGGACATATAGCCTCCATAGCTCCATCCAAAAATTCCGATTCGGTCAGCATCTACATAATCTTGATTTCCAAGATATTTTGCGGCCTGAATTTGGTCTTGTGTTTCTAGCTTACCCAATTCTTGATAGGTACATTTTTTAAAATCTCTTCCTCTAGCTCCGGTTCCTCTATTGTCAACACAGGCCACAATGTACCCTTGTTGTGCCAGCATTTGAAACCAGAAATAGTTTGACCCGCCCCAGGAATCGGTTACCATTTGTGAACCCGGACCACCATAGACAAACATGAAAACGGGGTATTTTTTGGTAGGATCAAAATCTTTGGGCTTAATCAAGTATCCGTTCAAGTCGATATTGTCTTCAGTAGTGAAGGAGAAGAATTCTTTCTTAGACAATCCGAATTTGGCCATTCTTTCTTTGATCTCCTCGTTGGCTTCAATCACACGCTTTTGACTTCCGTCGGATTCATGAAGGGTATAGGTATAGGGAGAGTTGGCGTCAGAATGGGTATTGATGAAATACCTCATTCCAGAAGAGAAATTGGCAGAGTTGGTTCCCGGAGTGCTTACAATGCTTTCTTTCTGTGAACCATCCAATTTCACACGATAAATTTGTCTTTGCATTGGAGAGGTTTCCGCGGAAGCGTAATACAGATATTCTTCTTTGGCATCTACCCCGTAGAAGCTGGTAACATCAAAATCTCCTTTTGTAATTTGGTTGAGTTCATTTCCATTCATATCAAAACGGTACAAATGGTTGTAACCTGACTTTTCGCTGGAAAGAATGAAGCCTGAGCCATCTTTGAGGAAGGTAAGATCATCGGTTACGTCAACATAAGCCTCATCCGTTTCGGTATGAACCACATTTTCATCACCGGTTGCGGTGTTCACCCAGATGAATTCAAGTTTGTTTTGGTGCCTGTTAAGACGTTGTACACAAAGCAAGTTAGGGTCTTGGGTCCATTTGATTCTAGGGATGTATAGATCTTCTCCTGTCAAACTAGACTGCACATTTGAAGTAGATTTTGATTCAAGGGTGTAAACATGAATGCTCACCTTTGAATTGGTTTCACCAGCTTTTGGGTATTTGAAACGGTATTGGCTAGGGTAGAGGTCGCCTTGGAACATATCCATGGAAAACTCAGGAACTGCGGTTTCGTCAAAGCGGTAATAGGCAATTTTTTTGCCGTCTGGCGACCAGAAAAAGGCTTTGTCGAAGGCAAATTCTTCTTCATAAACCCAATCGGTTCCACCGTTGATGATTTTATTTTTCTCACCGTCGAGGGTGATTTGGGTTTCCTTTCCAGAGTTTAGGTCTTTCACAAAAAGGTTATTGTCTCTCACAAAAGCCACTTGGTTGGCTTCTGGAGAAAAGGTGGCAAACATTTGCTTGCCCTCAGAAAGGCGTTCAAACTCTTCCTTTTTAAGGTCATATATATAATAGACAGATTTGGAAGAGTGCCTGTAAATGGCCTCGGTTTCCGTTGCTAGAAGAAGCTTTGATTCATCAGCTGAGAACTGATAAGCCCCAAACCTATGTGGAAAGGCTCCGGGTTTCAGGAGGTCTTTTACCTTCTTTCCATTTCGGTAGGCATACATTTCGATGCTTTGGCCTTTTTCTGACCTTCCGATGCGGGTGTAATTTTTTCCATTGTTCATCGACCGCAAACCATAGACATAGTTTTGGCTGAATGTGGACGATTTCCAGATGTCTTTTAGGGTGATTTCCTGGTCTTGTCCGATGGCAGAAATTCCCATGACAAGGCTTAGGCCGAGGGTAAAAAGATATTTCATGAATAGGTCTAGGTTAAAACTGATTCGGGCGAAAATAAGTTTTTTGTGGTTCCCCTTCAAAGATGTGATTTTGGAAATGTGATTTTTGGGAAAAACTTGGACTAGAAATAAGAACAATGCTCCGTATGTTTGAACTGTCAAAAGGTAAGTAATGGGGATTATTACTTTTTGATTTAGGGTAAAACCTATATTCAAGCAGCCGAAAAACCCTCCCGTACTAGGTATGGAGAGGGTTTTTTGTTTTCATCTCTTTTTGAGGTGTTTAGGATTTCTTCAAGCTTTCCTCATTTAGTTTCTTCGAAAAGACCGATATATTTGCTTTTTCAAGAACTAAAATACCAAGATTATGGCCATGAAGCCTACTCCTGAACATAATGAGCGAATCGCAAAAATGACTTTTGCTTCGGTGTATCCACACTATGTAAGCAAGGTTGAAAAAAAGGGCAGAACCATTGAAGAGCTTCATGAGGTAATAGAATGGCTTACCGGCTTTGACGATTCAAAGATTCAAGGCATGATTGATGAGAAGGTGAGTTTTCAAACCTTTTTTGAAAAGGCGGAAATAAACGCCAATGCACCTCTTATTAAAGGTGTGATTTGTGGGTACCGGATTGAAGAGATTAATAACGACCTAACTCGTCAGGTAAGGTATTTAGATAAGTTAGTAGATGAGCTTGCCAAAGGCCGGAAAATGGAAAAAATCCTTAGGTCAGAAGGATAGGCTTTGAACGGTTAAGTAAAAATTCACCCAAGCTACCCTCCTCGGGCAGTAAGAATCCATTTTACGGGTAAAAAACATCCAATCACTCAGAGTTGATGGTTTAGCGTTTATGATTGATAGAATTAATTGGTCCTTGAGTTGGTAAAGTGCTCAATTTCACAGGACATCCAGTTACTAGTCACTAGTCACTCAGAGTTGATGGTTGATGGAATTGTTGAGTCGTTTAGGTGTTTAGTTGTTGAGTCGGATTTAAAAGGCAGAGTCAAGGGTCCTATTTCCTATTACCTATTTCCTATTACCTAATACTCCACCGGCTGTTGGCTTTTTGCTACTGGCAAGTTCAGGAGTTAAGATGCTCAATTTCAAGGCATCCAGTCACTAGTCACTAGTCACCAGTCACTCTCATAACCTCGACTCCCAACTCCCGATTCTCGACTCCCTACCATCTGACGCTGGGGTCTGGGTCTAAGGCCGGTTTCCGCTTCTCTGACGGGGAGTCTAATACTATTGGACCAGCTCCTTACTAGTTTCTAGAATCTAAACGGGTGCTGGTGGTTTGACTTAGTTTTCCAAGAATTCTGGTTTTCGAAACAAAACCAAAATACCTAGAATCAGTGCCATTGTGACGATTGTCGGAGAGAACAAACACCTTACCCTTGGGTACCACCATTATTTGGAAATTGTCTAAGTTACCCGTTACAAAAAGGTAGTTTATTGATTCGGAAATGGGACTAATTTTTAAGTTTTCCTCCACCCTGTATTTCTGAGAGACATGTTTGGATAAAAGTATTTCATAGGTGTTGCCGGAAATCACTCTGTAAGGTGTTGAAATTAGTATGGTTGAGTCATTTAGAATTAAATCAACAGTTTCTTTATTTACAATGTATCGGTGGATTAAGTTTAAGGAGCGATCTGTAGGTTGTCCGTTAAGGTAAAAGGTTCCGTTTATCATTTGTATCGTATCGCCTGATTCGGCCATTAATCTGCTGGTGAACATGTTTTCGGAACCCTCCGGGTAAAAGGCAATGAAATCACCCAACTCGAAATTTTTGCCTAATACTAACTCAGATTTGGAGCCATTTAGTAATGCAGGTTCGTTTGCTGGTGAGGAGTTAGTAATTATTATAGTTTTCGATAATGGTCCACAAGAATCTAGAAGGAAGGCTAAAGCAATAAAACTGATTTTCACCTGGGGGCAAAGTTTTTTCATATTCCTAAATCTTATTTGAGGTCCTGTCGGGGCTCAGTGCTGCGGAAAATTTTTTGGAGTGGGCAAAGTTCATTTCATACCACTGAGCTGTACGAATTATTTTTCTCCAAGAACCATTCAAATGATCAATTTTGATTTCAATAGGTTCTGAGCCTATGGAGTGAAAGATCAAAAATCTTTCATGCTTTCTCCTTCCAAAAAGCCCTTCCTTATATCCAATGCCAATATATTGATTCCAAGGAATTGCTTGAGCGTTAACATGAATGCCAGACTTGTTAAAAACCAAACTGTCCGATTTATATTTGTTAAGGCCGTTGGCAGTCAGAATTAGAATCAAGGGTAAGTCAACAAATGCTATGAAGGCAATAATAACCCGATCTTGTTTACTTAATGTGTCCCAAAATACTCCTCCCAAAACTAGGGGGGCAAGAGCAAAAAGAATAAATATGCCGATTAAAACCGCATGCTTGAATTTAGAAAACGTAAAGGCAATTTGACCCTGTTTAGCTTGGTGGATTATTTTCTTTCCCGGGTTACCACCTGGTCTTAGGCTTAGGGGGTGAGTTTTTAAAAATGTTTCCCTTCTTTTTAGGATTTGTTTTATATCACCTTGGTAATCCTCACAGGTTGCTTGAAAATTTGCTTTTTTGCCGGATAAACCACAGATGATACCGTTTCTTAAATCGAATTCCCTGTTCGCACAGTTATTACAAAAACTTAAATGAAATTCCCTTTGAGGCATTTTTTGATTTCGATGCAACCGGTTGGATGCTTTAATTCTCGCTTTATCTAGTTTGTTTGGGCTGAAATTAAAACCTTTTAAATCATGAAACGATATCGATAAAGCTGTCGGGTTGGTCTCAATTGACGGTCATTCACGGACTTGTGTTTTGCTAAGTTTTTGAAAGGGAGCAAATAATGCTAACTCATTCCCGGGGAATGGTGACTTATACCTTGTAAGGAAATTCTGATTATTTCGTTCGCCTAATTTTCATAGGATATTGTTGAGTGTCGAATACATCTACAATTTCTATTTGCCCTTTCTTAGTATTTAACCAATAAATGATTTTGTAGTTTTGATGAATAAGATATCGAAACTCTTGGTTCCTATCAATCAGCATTTCTTCAATTCTCCCAATCCTAGGTTGCTTTTTCAGTCGCTTTGTTTCTCTGACAATTTTTTTGGTTTCGTTTCTAGCGATTCGCAGGCTGGCATTATCTTTTAAATATTTGAAATTTTTCTTCAGTTCCGCTTTGGCAAAGTCAGTCCAAAAGATTTTCAGCTCCATTTCTCGATTTCATCCATAAGGTTATTAGATTCGGTCAGCCTTCCTTCCTTCGAATCTTTCATAGACTCGTCAATTCTTTTGTTGAGCTTTTTCTCAGTCATTGTCTGGGAAGATTGTTTCTCCTTTCTCAAAACTTTTTCAAGGCGCGAGATCGCATCCTCACTTTGAAGTTTTAAAAATTCTTGGATAAACTCGATTTTTCTGGCTTCCAAATCCATATTACTCCTTTTAATCAAAAGTACGATTTCTAATTCATTACAAAAGATTTAACGGTGCATTTGAGATGCTTGTTTCGTGGGAACAAGGCAGGGAAATGCCTGGAAAAACATTAAGTATTGGGTTTAAGCTAGCTTCACGATTCTCCTGCCGATCCACCTTTTAAAATTCAATTCTCCTGCTCCATTCCCCTGACCCTACGGTCTAAGTCTTCGACCCCCAGTTTAAAGTTGAGCGTTTATGGTTGATAGAATTAATTGGTCCTTGAGTTGGTAAAGTGCTCAATTTCACAGGATATCCAGTCACTAGTCACTCCTGTTGAGTCGTTGAGTTGTTTAACTGTTGATGCCGGTAATTTAAGGCAGAGTCAAGGGTCCTATTACCTATTACCTATTTCCTAATACCCCACCGGCTGTTGGCTTTTTGCTATTGGTAGATTCAGGAGTTAAGATGTTCAATTTCAAGGTATCTAGTCACCAGTCACTCCTGTTGAGTTGTTGAGACGTTTAGTTGTTTAGTCGTTGAGATGTTTAAGTGTTGAGCTGTTTAGGCGAAGAATTTCAGGCAGAGTCAAAATGCCTAGTACCAATTACCTATTTCCTAATACCCCACCGGCTGTTGGCTTTTTGTTATTGGCGGGTTCAGAAGATAAGATGCTCAATTCCAAGGCATCCAGTCACTAGTCGCGAGTCACTCCTGTTGAGTAGTTAAGCTTGATTCTAAAAGATTACTATGATACAGATAGTTCCTATTACCCAGTTAGGCTTGCCCTTTCTTGAAGAAATTGGTTACGGTGTGAATTATTTAATTTTCAATTACTTGGTCAAAGGTTTCAAAGGATGAAAGCCACGCTAGGGTTTCTGGTTCAAGCCACCTGGTTACTTCTTCAATTTCAATTTTAATCTTTCTTAATTGTGGTAGGTTCCAAATAATGGGTTCGTAGTGATAAACTCTATTTCGAAAGGTACGGATATGGTTTAGCCGGGAAGAAACAACTGTTCTCTTTCGGTTTTCAGAGGGAAGAGCTTTAAAAATCTGATGAAGAGGCTTCCAGAAAAGTTTTGCGTATTGCCTATTAAAAAGGGTGGTCCAAAAGCCAAAGTTTAATTCAGCTAGAACTCTGCTGTTATTTGGATGTTTCCCCCTACGTTTTAATCGAGTTTCGATTTCTAAGACCTGTTTCAGTAACTCTGTTGGAAGTCACAGATTGTAGCCAATCTGAAGCATTAAAATAGTCTTGAAACTGTTGATCAATTTTATTTCTCAAGGTGATTTCGAGAACTGAAAGGGGGGCATAAAAAGACTGGGAGACCTCTATATTTTTTTGATAAAGCCTCAGGGCAGCATCATGGTTATTCTCAGCGTGTTTTAGATAAGGGTGAAATCGTTCTTCTGAAATTGCTTTAATTACTGCAGTTTTTTGCATCCACTAAAAATATGATTTTATCGTATATTTGCAGTGCAGTCCTCAGTAACTCCTCTCTCTCTGAAATGAGATGATGAAACTGAGGTTTTTTGTTTTATACCGTTCATACTTGTCACCAGTCACTAGTCACCAGTCACCCTCATAACCTCGATTCCTCTGAGGCTCCGGTCAAAGCCTGCGGCCAATTCCCTTCCCTATATCAGTCACGGCTTCCCATCAAAACCATCACCCAATAGGCCAATTGAGTAAGAGCAGCTAAAGCAGCAACCAAATAAGTTCTTGCGGCCCATTTCAAAGCGTCTTGGGCTTGATTCATTTCTTGTCCGGTGCTAAGCCCAGAGGTTTTTAACCAAGCCAATGCCCGGTTGCTTGCATCGTATTCTACCGGTAGGGTTACTAGGGTAAAGGCCGTAATTACGGCTTGAGAAGCAATGATTACCATGATTACCCATTCAAAAGGAAACATGCTGAAAGCAAAGGCGCCCAACATTCCCACTATGAAGACGAAATTCATGATTTGGCTCGACACGTTCACCATAGGGACCAGCTTCGATCTTAAGCTAAGCCAAGAATAGGCTTTGGCATGTTGAACCGCATGTCCGCACTCATGGGCAGCCACCGCAGCCGCAGCAACATGCCTTCCGTTAAATACGTCCGGACTAAGGTTAACAGTCTTTTTAGCCGGGTTGTAATGGTCTGTAAGTTTCCCGGGAACGGAAATTACGTCTACATCATAAATTCCATGGTCGTTTAGCATTCGTTCCGCAATTTCTCTACCGCTCAATCCGGAAGAAATTAGGGTTTTGCTGTATTTTTTGAACCGGCTTTTAAGTTGTGAGCTTACCGCCCATCCTAAAATCATAAAGCCTATAAGAATGACCCAAAGCATCATAGTCAGAAATTTTATTTGAAATTAATTGTATCAAATCACGTGCCTCGATGCAAAGTAATAGATTTGCTGCCAGGAAATGTAAATTATGGCAGATAAAAAGACGAAAATCTTAGTGGTGAATGACGACGGAATCTCAGCTCCCGGCATTCGACACCTTATTAAACTCATGACCCAATTGGGAGATGTGACGGTTGTTGCACCTGAAGGACCGCAAAGTGGTATGGGGCACGCAATTACCTTGAATTCAACCCTTCGTTGTGATCAGGTTAAAACCTATGAAGGACCCCAAATTGAGTACGCTTGTTCAGGAACCCCCGTGGATTGTGTCAAGTTGGCAGTGAATTCCATTCTCGAGGAAAAACCTGACCTAGTGGTTTCTGGAATTAACCATGGAGCCAACCACAGCATCAATGTGATTTATTCAGGAACCATGTCAGCCGCTGTTGAAGGTGCCATGGAAGGCATCCCAAGCATTGGCTTTTCCCTTTTAGACTATAGCCGAGATGCTGATTTTAGCATTTGTGATGAATACATTCTGCAAATTGCTGAACAGGCCATAAAGAATGGAATGCCCAAGGGAGTTTGCCTAAATGTGAACTTTCCTGTGGTTAAGAAGGAAGATATTAAGGGGGTACGTATTTGTAGGCAAGCCCTAGCCAATTGGGAAGAAGAATTTGACGAACGGATTGACCCTTCAGGAAGAACTTATTACTGGCTTACGGGGACCTTTAAGAATTTTGATGCAGGAGAGGATACCGATGTTTGGGCGCTGGAGAATAATTTTGTCTCGGTAGTGCCCGTTCAGTTTGACATGACGGCCCACCATGCAATGGCTCAAATTAACCAATGGCAAGTATGATTAAAAAGATTTTTTACCGAAACAACCTTTGGTTCGGAGCTTTGCTTGGAGCCTTGATTCCTTTGGTTACCTATTTCGCATTAGACGCAGGCATTGAAGCTTCAAAAGACGATTCAGGAGTAAGGTACCTAGATGAGGGAACGGTTCAAGTAGTTAGCATCGTTTTCAACGTATTTCTTTTTCGTTGGTATATGCTTACGCTGAAATTTGACGAAACCGGAAAAGGCATGCTACTATCAACTTTTATTTATGCCTTTTTCTACGTTTTTAAACATATGGGATGAGGTATTTTATCCTTGCGGGAGAAAGTTCAGGCGACCTTCACGGGTCGAATTTAATGCATGCCATAAAGCAGAAAGACCCAAATGCTGAGTTTTTAGGCTTTGGGGGCGATCGGATGGAAAATCAAGGTTGCAAGTTGATCAAACATGCCAATGATTTATCCTTTATGGGCTTTGCCGAGGTGGCCATGAACATCCGAAGCATATTTGATAATTTTTCCCTGGCCAAAGAAGGAATGAAGGCTTTTCAGCCGGATCGGGTCATCCTTATTGATTACCCTGGCTTTAACTTAAGAATGGCCAAATTCGCAAAGGAAGAAGGCTTTCATGTAAGCTATTACATTGCTCCTCAAGTTTGGGCCTGGAAGGCTGGTAGAACCAAGCAACTAAAAGCTTATTGTGATCAGGTATTGGTGATTCTTCCCTTTGAAGAATCATTTTTACGAAACCATGGGGTAGATGCTGAATTTGTGGGGCACCCCCTTATTGACGCCCTTGAAAACGATCTTACCCAAGCCCTGGATCAAGAGGTTGATTTAGCCCTTTTGCCAGGTTCGCGAAAGCAAGAACTGAAACGAATTTTACCCGTAATGCTTGAGGCCGTGGAAAGTGAAGGGCTTAGGGCCCATATTGCCCAGGCCCCAGGCATGAATCCTTCCAGCTATCCAAACCTGGGTTCTAATTCTCTGGTTAAGGCAGGAACCTATGCTTTGCTTAGATCTTCTAGAAGAGCCTTGGTTACCAGTGGAACCGCTACCTTAGAAACGGCTCTTTTGGGTATTCCACAAGCGGTTTGTTATAAAACGTCCCCTGTGTCCTATGCCATTGGTAAAAGGTTGGTAAAGGTTAAGTACATTTCCTTGGTTAATTTAATCTTTGACAAAGAGGTTTTACCAGAATACATTCAAGGGGATTGCAACCTAAAGAATTTGAAAACGGCCCTAACGAATTTAAACCGGGAAGATTATCGCATGAAAATGCAAGACCAATACAAGGCCTTGAGAGAAAAGCTAGGCGGAAAAGGCGCTTCTGAAAGGGCAGCCCAACGAATTCTTGAACTATGAAAAAGTACATCCTATTTTTTTCAATCCTTTTATTAAGCCAAATCTCAGAAGGAATTGATATCAGGGTTTCTCTTTACTCAAGTATTGAAATAAACGAGGGTATGTTTCGGCTTGAATCCGGAAATTATGATTTAATCGGAGATGGAGAGGTGCTTAAGTCTTTTCCAAAAAACGGATCGGAACTGGTTTATTTTAGCTTTCGCGGATCAAAGGTTCGACTTAATTATAAGGGCTCAAATTTAGGAGGATTTGAAAAGGTTGAGCTGGCAGCAAAAGACGAGGCTGCAAAATTCAGAATTCGTATTGAAGAGGATGAAAGGGTATATTCTGGAAGTATTAGTCTTTTTGAAAATGAAGGGAAACTCCTGGCGGTTAATCAAGTAGACTTGGAGATGTATGTGGCAGGGGTGGTTGAATCTGAAGGTGAGCCTGAGCCCAATCAGGCCTATCTCCGTGCTCAAGCTGTGATTGCCAGAACCTATGCTTACCGCATGCGAAAAAGCATCCGTCTTGCTCCCTTTGATTTATGTGATTCTCCTCAATGTCAGGTTTATAATTCTTCGGCTTATGGGAAAAACGGCTATGACGTATACAAAGCTGTTTTTTCTACCAGAGGACTTATTCTAGTTGACTCAAAGAATAAACCCATCACAGCTGCTTTTCATGCAAACTCTGGAGGAATTACCGCGAATTCAGAAGATGTTTGGTCATCTCCAGTTCCATATTTAAAAGGCAAAATTGACAGCTTTAGCCTTAAAGGCCGATCCGCCACCTGGGAACGAAACATTCCCATTGAAGAATGGCTTGAATTTGTGAAAAAATCTAGTCCTGGTATTGTTTCTGATTCTGCCGCCATGAAAAGGGTGCTGGAATTTGAAAACCCCTATCGCGAAAAGCATTTAAATGCGGCAGGGGTTCTAATCCCTTACACAGACATAAGAAGAGAGTTTGGACTCCGGTCTGCCTTTTTTGATGGAGTTCAAGATGGTCCGTCAATTAAATTAAGAGGAAGGGGCTATGGGCATGGAGTTGGACTTTCACAAGATGGGGCTTTGGAAATGGCGAGAACCGGTTATGCCTATCATGAAATCTTGTATTTTTATTACTCAGATGTTCAGCTGGTTTCAGTAAATCAACTGGATTAATTAACTTGGCGGGAAACCACCCGTCATGCTTCTTAGATATCCGCTTTTCTACTGCTTCCTTCTTCTTGGCCTCTGTGTAGGATTAGGACCAGAATTGCCTTTTGATATGCCGATAACCCCAATTCTTTATGGTTTTGTCGGTTCCATTTTCCTTAGCTTCTTGTTTGAAATGAAAGGTATGGGCTGGGTCAGTCAATGCCTACTTTTTATTGCATGGCTGCTCTTTTCCCTTCTTTTGATTCCTGAAAAAGGAAAGGAGGTCAACCTGCCTTATTTTGAAAAGGTAGAAGCCAAGATGATTGTGGAGGAACCTTTAATGCCCAGCCAGAAATATGCGCGGGCCATTATTGTACAAAGTTTTCAAGGAGAAAAGCTAAAGTTTCTATGGCATCATCATGACCGAAATTGGACCGTCTTTCCCGGCGATACCCTTTTTTTTCAAGCCTTATTATTGCCTCTCCCTGAGCCTCCATCTCCTGGCGAGTTTGATTATGGAGCCTATTTAAAAGACCAAGGAATTCAAGGAAGATTTTACCTTAAACAAGAAGATGAATGTGGGCTTAGCAAAGGAGGGCTCAGTTGGTCAAGAATGCGATTTGGTCTTAGAAACTACGTCAGAAACTGCATTGAGAATGGATTAAAAACAGATGAAGGTAAAGCCTTAGCTCTTGCATTATTGGCAGGTGATCGCTCTGGTTTTGATCCCAATGAAAAAGCCGATTTTTCAAAAGCTGGAGCCATGCATTTATTGGCTGTAAGTGGTATGCATGTTGGAATTCTCTACCTTTTGATTCAATACTTGTTTCATTTTTTGCCAAGAAAAAAGAAGGTGATTCTTTCAATTGTTTTGATTTGGATTTTTGCCTTGGTCACCGGACTTGGTCCTTCAGTTTTGCGTTCAGCCCTTATGTTTTCTTTCATTGGGGTGGCCGAGTTAATTGAGAGAAGGGGGGCTGGTTTGTTTGGAATGGTACTGGCCGGAATTCTCCTTCTAGTATTTAACCCTGAACTTTTGTTTCATGCCGGGTTTCAATTGTCCTTTCTTGCCGTTTTTGGAATCCTTTGGGTTTATCCGAAGCTTGAGAACCTATATATGCCAAAAAGGAAGATTTTCAGGGTTCTTTATTCCCTTATTTTGGTGAGTATGGTGGCCCAATTGGCAACTCTTCCGGTGAGTCTTTACTATTTCCATCAGTTCCCGGTTTATTTTTTATTAACCAATCTCCTCCTCCTGCCAATGGTAAGTATTTGGTTGTATCTGGGTTTTCCGGCACTTTGCCTGGTTTTACTTTTTCCCTCCCATGACTGGCTTTGGGTCCCTCTTGATGGGCTATCGGTTTGGGTGCTAGATTTGACTCAGTTTATAGCCAATTTACCCAAGGGGCAGATTGAAAACATTTATTTAGAGGGTTCAATGGTTTGGGCTTTATACGGATTCATCTTATTTACCTTGTTGTGGGTTTTTCACCGAAGATGGGCTTTTTGGGGGGTGGCCTTGAGTTTGGTTTTGATTTTTACGCTTGGATTGGAGAGAAGTTTTAAGGTGAGGTCTTCTTACGGGGTTCATAGGGTGGGAACCTTTGAGCAGGAAGCACTTCTTGTGCAGAAAGGCGATTCTGCCTGGTGCATAGGAGACCCGGGGAAATCCTTGGAATCTGCAAAAGGTTTTTTAGGAATCCGCCACCTTTCGAAGCTTGAGGTAGAGGAGGAGTTTAAGCATTCAAACTTTCAATGGAAAAAAGGGGTGTTTTATGGATTTGAGGAATCTTATTACTACCAGGTCAATCAGAAGAAATTTAGAAGGAGAGAATTTGCCGAAAGGTGAAATTTATACGGGCTTCTCTTACTTTTTTACGAGGAGGAAGGGCATGAGAGAAATTTTCTTGGGCCTTTCCCTTCATCAACAATAGATCACCATGGTTCAGCTCAATGGTTTCGATTTGTCCGGATGACTTCATTTTGATCTTAAAATCCCTGGTGACCCCAAGACTTAAGGAAGCAATGTTGGGCTCAGGCCCTAATTCCTTTTCGTTGTCTGAGTGCCAACCCATTTTATCATTTCCATCTCGGTAAAAATTACAGAGCACTGAATTCAGTTTGATTTGGAAGTCTTGGTGGATGTTTCGGCGGATATCATCTAGAAAATCAGGCCATGGGTTTGGGTGATACTTTTTTCCTGAATAGGAATATTCAATCCCTTGATCTGCAATCCAAGATATCAAACGGGGTTGGGGGTAGGTTTTACCAAAGATTTTTATTTCCTCAGTTTTCCAGAGTATTTCTTGCTTGGCGCGATGAAAAATTGAATCCGCTTCTTCCGAACTCAGATATTCCCTGTAAAGATAGAATGGCCAATCTTTAATTTGAATCATGCCTTATAAGTACCGCATCAAGAGAGACTTCAAACGGTCGGGTTGAATTTCATGAAGAAGCTTTCCTTCCTTTGCAAAGGATATTTTTCCAGACTCCTCGCTCACGCAGATAGCAAGGGCATCGGTATGTTCAGTAATGCCTAAAGTTGCCCGGTGTCGGGTTCCTAAACGAGAGGGCAGGTTTTTATTATCGGAAACCGGAAGAACACATCCCGCAGCAGCGGCTCTACCATTTACTACAATCAGGGCGCCATCGTGCAAAGGAGAAGTTTTTTGGAAAATAGACTCAATCAAAGCTTGATTTATTTTGGCATCAATCTCCTCCCCGGTTTGGGTGTAATACCCTAGTTTTGAGCTAATATTAATTACCAAAATGGCCCCTAATTTATACTCAGCAAGGTTTTCAACCGCCTTTACAATACTGCTCACCAATTCTTCATTCTCTTCGGGTTTAGGCCCCGTGGTAAAGAATTGATACCATTTATCGCCCCCTTTATTGAACCTTGTGGTACCAATAACCAATAGAAATTTTCTAAGTTCTTGCTGAAACACAATGATAATGGCAATGACCCCAACCCCAATGAATTGCCCCAGAATTTCTGAAAGTAACTCCATTTGCATGGCCTCCACCAGTTTCCAAAGGAGGTAAATGGCAATCACTCCAATGAAAATATTAATGGCAACCGTACCCTTAACCAGCTTATAAAGTTGGTAAATTAAGAGTCCGACCAAAAGGACATCAAGAATATCAAGAATGTTAAAACTCAGGAAGAGCATGCCTGCGGATTTTGCACGAAAGTAAAGATTTTAATGGCTTCTACTGCCTCTTTCACATCGTGAACCCTTAAGATTTGAGCCCCTTTGGTTAGGAGTAACATATGCAAGGCCGTTGAGGCATTCAAAGCCTGGTTGGGGTCTGTATTCAAAGCCTTGTAAAGCATAGATTTTCTTGAAATTCCGGCTAATACTGGAAGCTTGTGAACTTGAAGTTGGTCAAATTTTTGGGCCAGTTCATAGTTTTGCTCAAGTTTTTTTCCAAAGCCAAACCCTGGGTCAATTACTATGTCGTTTAAACCAAGTTCTATGGCTTTTGAGATTTGCTTGGATAAGAAGAATTGAATTTCTTGAATCATACCCCTTTCATACTGGGTTTGATTTTGCATGATTTCTGGGGTTCCAGGCATATGCATCAGGCAGTAGGCAGCTTGATACTTAGCTATGGTTTTGAACATATTATCATCCAAACTGCCCCCTGAAATATCGTTGATCATATTTACCCCTAGGTCCATGGCCCTTTCAGCGGTTGAATGATTCACTGTATCAACGGAGAGGTACTGGTTAGGAAAATGCTTCCTTATAGATTTCAAAGCCGTACTAAGCCTGGCCCATTCCTCTTCTGGATGAAGGAGTTTGGCTCCGGGCCTGCTGCTTACGGCACCGAGATCTAGGATTTTTGCGCCCTCTTGAATCATTTTATCGGCCTCAGCCAAAACCCCTTTTTCATCGTACCGAGAACCTTCGTAAAAAGAGTCTTGGCTCAGGTTTAAAATTCCCATAACAATGGGTGTTGAAATCTTTATCAATTGGCCTTGGCCACCGAGGAATTGCTTCATATCTATTTCTTGTATCTTTCGCCGCTCAGAGCCCGAAAAATATGGAAAAAACCCTTCAACAATATACGCTTGAGCTTCAGGGATGTAGAGAAATTTACGAGAAGAAGCTACACGACTACGGCACGGCCTGGAGGATCCTTCGACTGCCTTCTTTAACCGATCAGATCTTCATAAAAGCCCAGCGCATTCGAAGCATTGAGAACAAAAAAAGTCAAAAAATTGCCGAAGGAATAGCCTCTGAATACAAGGGAATCGTGAATTACTGCATCATGGCCTTGATTCAGATTGAGAAAGGAATTGCTGAACAACCCGACTTATCCGTAGATGATGCCCTTCGGCTTTTTGATGAAAAAGCGGCGGAAACCAAAAAGCTCATGGAGGACAAGAACCATGATTATGGGGAAGCCTGGAGGGAGATGAGAATTTCTTCGCTAACCGATTTAATTCTTCAGAAGCTTCTTCGCGTAAAACAAATTGAAGACCATGAAGGGGCAACTCTGATTTCAGAAGGAATCGATGCCAATTACCAAGACATGATTAATTACGCCTTATTCGCCTTAATTCGTTTAACAGAAAACAACGCTTAATCTATGAAAGCAATCACACATCTCGCTCGAATTCTCGTTGGGGTATTGTTCATTTTTTCAGGATTTGTAAAGGTGATTGACCCTCTGGGGTTTTCCTATAAACTCACTGAGTACTTTCAGGTTTTCGGAATGCCTAGCTTAGAGGCTATTTCCATTCCTTTGGCCATTTTGCTTTGCCTGGCTGAAATTGCCCTTGGGGTGCAACTCCTTTTAGGTAAATTGATGAAAATCACTGCTTGGGGACTCCTCGGCATGATTGTGTTCTTCACTTTTCTCACCTTTTACTCTGCCTATTTCAACAAGGTAACTGACTGTGGATGTTTTGGAGATGCCATTCCCTTAAATCCTTGGCAGTCATTCTATAAAGACCTCATTCTTACCGTGCTCATAGGTTGGATTTTCGTTTTCAGGAAGCATATTTCCCCAATTCTAAATCACCCTATAGATACTGGAATCATTGGAGGGGTAATTTTAATCCACGCCTTTTTTGCCTACTGGGGCTTAGCCCATTTGCCAATCATTGATTTTCGCGCTTACGCGGAAGGGAAAAGCATTGTTGAAGGAATGAAGTCAGCTGAGGAAAAAGGACTTGAGCCGCCTTTATACGCAACGGATTTTGTGATAAAAAATAAAGAAACCGGAGAGGAAAAAACAGTGCGCTCTGACCAGTATTCAAATCAAGAATTATGGAAGACCCACGATTTTGTGGAAGCAAAAGGGGAGCCTTATAAAGTGAAGGACGGTTATGAGCCACCCATTCATGACTTTATGATTGAAAGTGCGGATGGGGAGGATATGACTTCAAACGTGCTTCAAGCTCCAAGAATTTTCTTGTTCATCTCATACGATATTTCCAAAACGAATCTGGAGGCCCATAAAAAAGTGAAGTCTATGACCTCTAAATTGGCAGATGCTGGTGAGATTTATATTGGTTTATCCGGTTCATCCTTTGATCAAATTGAAAACTTTAGGCATGAGGTTCAAGCTGATTACCCTTATTTCAATTGCGACCCTACAACCTTAAAAACCATCGTACGGTCAAGTCCTGGGTTGGTGGTTTTAGAAAAGGGAGTGGTAGTGGCAAAATTCCATCACAATGATTTTCCAGAGGTGGATGAATTTTTAGCAAATCGGAAGTAAGTGGTTGGCTACTCAATAAAAAGGCTGCTAAATGGTCTCTTGGTTTTATGGGGGGTAGCCAGTCTAATTTTCTTTTTATTCATGGCCCTTCCGGCTGACCCTGCACGAATGATGCTTGGGCAAAGAGACGATGCCGAAACCTTGGAGAAGATCAGAGAGCGGTACGGGTTCAACCTTTCTATGGGAGAGCAATACCTTTGGTACTTAAACGATTTAAGTCCGGTTTCATACCACCCTAAATCGGGAACGGGTCCGGGAATTGATCAAGCAGGAAAATACAGAGGAATAAACCTTTTCAGTAACAAGTCGGCCTCCATTAAACTCAAATGGCCTTATCTTAGAACCTCTTTTCAAAGGACAGGAAAAACGGTTTCGAGTGTAATTTCAGAAACCCTTCCCAATACCGTTGTTTTAGCCGTTACAGCCATCATTATCGCTTTTGTTTTGGGCATTAGCATGGGAGTTGTTTCCGCGGGATTTTCAGGTAAATGGATGGATAAACTCATTACCGTAATTTCTATCTTCGGAATGTCTGTACCCTCATTTTTTGCCGCCATTTTGATAGCCTGGGTTTTCGCCTTTTTATGGCATGACTTTACGGGTCTGCCCATGAACGGGTCTTTGGTTGAGGTAGATGACCTTTCGGGAAAAGAGTATTACGCCTGGGGCAATTTGATCTTGCCAGCTCTAACCTTGGGCATTCGACCCTTGGCCGTGATTGTTCAATTGACCCGTAATACCATGTTGGAAGTCATGGGCATGGACTATATGCGTACCGCACGCTCAAAAGGATTAGGCGTTTGGTCTGTTCGTATAAAACACGGACTACGCAATGCCTTAAACCCTGTGATTACAGCTACCTCCGGATGGTTTGCCTCCATGCTGGCTGGGGCGGTTTTCATTGAGTTCATCTTTGGGTGGAACGGAATGGGAAAGGAAATTGTAAATGCCTTAAATACCCTAGACCTTCCGGTGGTTATGGGAGCCGTTTTGGTGGCAGCCGGACTATTTGTGATAATCAACTTTTTGGTGGATATAGCCTATGGTTTGCTTGATCCACGAATTCGAATACAATAAATATGAGAGCAAAAATTGTTGCAGGTAACTGGAAACAGAACCTAAACCTAAATGAGGCCTATGACCTAATGGAAGGAATTGATAAGGCCATTAAAAATGCAGATGTTCCAGGAGTAGGAATTGTGATTGCCCCGCCCGCAGTTTACCTAAGTGCGGCTGCTGATGTTTTTGAATTTACCACAACTGTTGCCATTGCCGCCCAAGACAATAGCCGATACGCTTCAGGAGCCCATACGGGTGAAATTTCGGCCGAAATGTTGGCTTCTTGTGGCTGTGATTATGTGATTCTCGGACATTCAGAACGGAGAAGTCAGTTTCAAGAAAATGCCGAAATATTGAATGAAAAACTTGAGCGGGCACTTGAGTCAAGACTTCGCCCGATTTTCTGCGTTGGGGAGGACCTTGAAGAAAGAAGGTCAGGGAAGTATTTGGAAGTGGTAAAAACTCAATTGCAGGAAACCCTTTTCAAGCTTCCGCGTGGAGCGGCCGATAAAATTATCATAGCCTATGAACCCGTTTGGGCCATTGGAACTGGAGAAACAGCTAGTCCGGAACAGGCTCAAGAGGTACATGAAAGCATGCGTATGTGGGTGAAGGAAGCCTTTGATTCGGAAATGGCTGAGAAAATGCCCATGCTTTACGGGGGATCTTGCAAGCCCTCAAACGCCGCAGAACTTTTTGCCAAACCTGATATTGATGGCGGGCTCATCGGGGGAGCTTCCCTAAAGGCTGAGGACTTCATTGAAATCATCAAAGCAGCAGGTAAGGCATGAAATACATAGCCTACTATATCGAACTAGACCCGGTAATGCCGGCCCGCGAATACCTCTACGGCATTTGCCAGATTCACCCTGTAGAAACCCTTGAGGAAACCGATACAGGCATTGTAGCCTTCTTGCCCGATGAAGAGGAACAAGAAGGGTTTGTTCAAGCCTTGAATGATTTTGAATTTCCTGGGGCCAAACTCACCTATACAATTAAAGAATTTGAACCCACCAATTGGAACCTACTTTGGGAGGAAAACTTTGAGCCCATTGCCGTTGGAGATGACCTAAGGATTCGCGCTACCTTTCATGAACCTGACCCCAGCTTCAAGGAAGAATTAATCATTGATCCAAAAATGAGCTTTGGAACTGGCCATCACCAAACCACCTGGCTCATGCTCACCCTCATGAAGAAAGAGGCATGGAAGGACGTCAAAGTCTTGGATATGGGCTGTGGAACAGGTATTCTCGGGGTATATGCCGCCAAACACGGTGCCAAGGTTGAAGGAATTGACGTTGAGGCCTGGGCCGCCGAAAATGCTCGTGAAAATGCAGAGAAGAACGGAGTAGAAATGAAGGTGTACCTTGGAGGTGAAGAGAAAATCCAAGGCGAATTTGAAGTCATCCTTGCCAATATTAATAGGAATGTACTATTGGAACAAATTCCGGTCTATTCACGTCATTTAAAGTCAGGAGGCCTATTGTTCCTTTCTGGATTTTACTCCATGGATCTTGATATGTTAAAAGCAAAAGCCGAAGGGGTTGGTTTTGAATTTAATGCCATGGAAACAAAAGAAGATTGGGTGGCAGCCCGTTTTACATTGAAGAAATCGTAATCATGAGATTAAAAATTTCCTTAGCCTTTATTGCTAGCATCCTTTTTATTCAGGGCCATGCCCAACAAATCAGATCCTTCTCAGAAGATCCGGCTGAATATTTAGGCCAGGTTCAGGAGCTTTTGATTGAGGCGGATAAAAAATTAGGAGAGGAGATTTTTAATGATTTCAATGGATTTTGGAATAGCGGAAGCCTTACAGATTCAATGAAAACCCTGGTAATTGAGGCTTCTAATGCCATGCTTAAGAAAAGGCAAAAGCCCATTCCTGAGTTTCAGTACTTTTTTGAATCTCTACGCAATGCAAGTCAGAAAATAGACCAAGACCAGGTTCAGAATTACATCAAAGGTGTTCGAGAGGTTGCCAGTGGTAATTCAGTGGGTAAAACCAAAGAATTTATTGAGGTAACCCATTTGTTTTTCAAGAACAATTCATTGTATGAGTCAAACTCTTCACGCTGGTTTTACCAAGGTGGAGAGGTGAAGTTTGTAGCAGATGCCAAGCGTCCCTATTTCCTTTTCGAAAAGACAAACCTAAAAGCAAAAGCTAGGGGAGACTCGAGCTTGGTAGAAGAAACCAATGGAGCTTATTACCCCATTGATGAAGAATTCATTGGCAAAGGAGGAACCATTTTTTGGTCGCGAGCTGGGTATGATAAAGACTCGGCTTACGCAGAATTGCAAAATTATACCGTACCCCTTTCAAAAATTGTGTTTGAGGCAGATTCGGTTACCCTTTATAGCCAGTATTACGTTCAAGAACCCCTTTTAGGAAAGCTTGAAGAGAAACTAACGGCTAGAAATGCTGGAGATGAAGCCATCTACCCAAAATTTGAGTCTTACAATAAAATGGTGGCTTTGAAAATTGCCGATGAGGTGAATTTCATGGGAGGTTTTGTAATGGAAGGGGCCCGGTTTCGCGGATATGGAACGGTAGATAATAAGGCTCAACTTGTTTTTGAAAGAGAGGGGAAGGTCTTGGTTAGAGTGGCTTCAACCTCTTTTCTGTTAAGGAGAGACCGGATTTCCACCGCCGATGCCCATGCCTATTTATACCTTGAGGAAGACTCCATTTTCCACCCCAAACTCAATATTCGGTTTACCATTGAAGATCGACTTTTAACCCTTAATCGGGAAAACGAAGGCCTTAGCAAAACCCCATTCTTTAATACCTACCACAAGGTTGATATGTATTTTGGTCAGCTAACCTGGAAGATGGGTGAGGCTCAAATGACCCTTTCACAGGGGATTACTTCCAACGTTGAGCCGGTTGTTTTTGAATCCAATGATTATTTCACCACGGAAAAATATGACGCCCTTCAAGGCATGGACCGAAGACACCCCATTTACGTTTTGGCTCAAATGGTGAAACAATATGACGGCAGGCGAGAGTTTAGCATTGATTTGGTAGCAGAGTATTTTAAAATGACCGATTTTCAGGCCAAGCGAATGATGATGAACATGTCCATTTTCGGATATGCCGATTATGAGTTAGAAACCCATACCGTCACCATTTCAGACCGAGTTTTTAGTTTCATCGAAGCCAAAAAGGGCGATCGGGATTATGATGTGATTCAATTTGTGAGTAGAATCGCCCAAAAAGAAAACGCCACCTTAAGTCTTCTAGATTATAACATGAGCATGAATGGAGTAGGAAGAATTCTACTTTCTGATTCTCAAGATGTGGTAATCTACCCCTTTGACCAGGAAATCGTTTTGAAGAAAAACCGCGATTTCGACTTTGCCGGAAGGGTGAAGGCAGGCAGGTTTGACATGTACGGTTTCGACTTTCATTTCATCTATGATAATTTCTTTCTCAACCTGAACCAAATTGATTCAATGAGGTTTAAGGTTCCTGCTTTTGAAGCAAATGCCCAAGGAGATTATCCCCTGAAAAGGGTAACCACACCCTTGAGAGACCTTTCTGGGGTATTGTATATAGATGCCCCTCAGAATAAATCCGGAAAAGACCCTTATTCAGAATTTCCCATTTTCAAATCAGGATCTGATACCTATGTGTATTATGACTACGATTATATCTACCAAGGAGCCTACCGGAAGGAAGACTTTTATTTTCATGTAGATCCTTTTGAATTGGATAGCTTGGATAATTTTGAAACCGCTGGTTTGGCCTTTACTGGTGAATTAAACTCAGCGGGAATTTTTGAACCCCTTAGACAATCCTTAACCGTTCAACCAGACTATTCCTTAGGATTTGATATAGAACTTCCTCCTGGCGGATTTGCAGCTTATGGGGGAAAGGGGAATTTTGACAATCGCCTTAGCTTGAGCAATAGCGGATTGGTTGGAGATGGAGTTATTTCCTACATCACCTCTGAATCTGCCTCTAATGCCTTTACCTTTTTCCCCGATTCGGTTCGAGGATTGGCGCATCGTTTTGAGGTAAGCAAACAAAATGCAGCCATTGCTTTTCCGCCCGCGAGCGGAAGCCAGGATGAGATAAGGTGGCTGCCTTATTCAGACCAATTGCATTCCGCAAATACACAAGATCCATTTGACATATTCGAAGCCGAATATAAACATTTCGGTACCCTGACGGTAACTCCGCAAGGCTTATTAGGGGATGGACTGCTTCAGTTTGAAACCGCCGAAACCGAAAGTAAAGACTATGTATTCGGATACAATAGCTTTAAGTCTGAGCATACCGCATTCTGGTTAGACCGGTTTGAAACGGGCGAATGGACCATTACCATTACAGATGCAAAGGCCAATGTTGACTTTGACCGAAGGAATGGGAAGTTCGTTCTCAATGATAAGGATGATTACATCTCTTTCCCAGTTAATCAATACATCTGCTTGATGGATGTGATCGACTGGGATATGGACAAGCGCTTAATTGATATTAAGAACTCTTCCGGAGCGGATTACTCACCCTTGGTTAGTGTGAATCCGGCCCAAGATTCTCTTCAATTTGTTGCAGGTAGAGCAAGGTATGTGATGGAAGATTATTTCTTAGAGGCCTTTGAAGTTAAGCAGATTGATGTGGCTGACGCCGGAATTCAACCCAAGGATGAATACGTAGCCATTGAGAAGGAAGCTTATATGCGTCCGTTTACCGGTTCTAAAATTGTAGCCAATAGAAACGACAAATGGCATGAAGTTTACGAGGCAGATATTCAAGTTTACTCGCGTAACAATTATGGAGCTGAGGGTGATTATGATTACTTAGATGAATCTAAAAAAGCATGGACCATCCATTTTGATACCATAGGGGTTGAAAACAAAACCAGCTTTGCATTTGGTAGTGTTGCCGAAGAGGATGACTTTTTCTTGTCGCCCTTCTTTGCTTACAACGGAAATGTAAGAATGTATGGTAACAAAGAGTTCCTTCAGTTAACCGGTTCAACTCATATACAAAGTACTTGTACAGAGGTGCGAACAGATTGGATTCCGTTCAAAGGGGAGGCCGATCCTAAGGATATCACCATTGACCTCAGAGCCATTGGGAAGATGGGTGAGAAAGACACCCTCTGGGCCGCCATGGTTTGGGCTGGAGATTCAGCAGCTCATTATACCGCGTTTATGGGTAAAATTACCGGACCAAAAGACCATGCATTCTTTACTTCCAACGGAGTTTTATGGTACGATAAGAATTCAAATGAGTATAAAATCACAACCAAGGAGAAGAAGCTAAATCCGGATTTACCCGATCAATACTTAGCCTTTAACAACCGGAACTGTACCGTTGAAGGTAGAGGTAGATTGGATTTTGGGGGTAGAACCGGAATGGTTAAGGTAGATCCCATTGGCTTGGTTTCGCACAATACTCGAACGGGAACTACCAATTTAGAAATAAGCATGGGGGTTGATTTCTTGTTCTCAGAGGATGCCCTTCAGGTGATTGCAAACGACTTCTACAATGAACCCATGCTGGCAGGAACCGATTTGGAAAATGAAAACTTCCAAATGGCTGTGAGAACCTGGATTGAAAAAGAGAAGGATGCAGACAAGTACTTGGAGGATTTAAGCGTATATGGTACGGTTCGAAAATTACCTAAAGAATTGGTTAAACCTTTGATATTTACTGAACTGAGCATGGAGTTTAAGCCTGAATTCAACGCCTTTGTTTCTAAGGGCGATTTCGGTTTGGTGAACCTAGGAGAGAATCAAATGAACTTAGTTATCGACGGTAAGATTGCCTATGAGAAAGGAAGATCTAGCGATGAATTGTTGATGTATTTAGAGGCCAATCCTAGCTCAAACTGGTATTTCTTTAATTACGATCGAAACCGGATGCAAGCCATGGGAGCCAATGATCAATTTGACGCCATTTTGAAAGAACTTTCCCAGGGCAAACGAACCATGGAAAACCCGAATGGCCCGAATTATTTTTACATGGCTGGAACCTCCAAGCGTAATTTAACTCGGTTTCTGGATCGATGAGCACAGGAGAGAAGCCCTTTAAGTGAGTGAAAATCAGTTTGCACTTATTTTCCTTAAATTTGCGCCCTTAATTTTTTAGACTATGTGGAGCATTTTTGCTGTACTTTTTTTGGCTTACCTAATCGGATCAATACCCACAGCGGTATGGGTTGGTAAGTTATTTTTTGACGTAGACGTCCGCGATCACGGAAGTGGCAATGCGGGTGCTTCAAACACTTTCCGAGTTTTAGGTACTGGTCCGGGAGTTGCCGTTTTGGTTGTTGATTGCTTTAAGGGCTGGTTAGGCGTTCGCTTAGCTCATTGGTTTTTGGTAATGCCTGATTCTACCGATGCACTATTGGTATTGGGCTTGATGACGGTTTTGGGACATATATTCCCTGCCTATGCTCAATTTAGAGGGGGCAAGGGTATTGCTACCATTTTGGGGGTAATGTTGGCCATTCACCCACAGGCTACCCTATTGGCCATGGGGGTTTTCATTATCACAGTTACCATAACACGATATATATCTGTGGGCTCAATGTTGGCTGCCTTTAGTTTGCCTTGTTGGTTAATCTTCAGGTTTCATGTAGATGAAAGGGGATTAATATTAGCTACAATTGGCATGTTCTTTTTGGTGGTATTCACCCATAGAAAAAACATTCATCGGTTGATGGATGGAACCGAAAACCGATTGAAATTTTCATCTAAAAAAGCTGATGAATCATGAGAGGAATGACGGAAAAGGTTCAGGAAATGATCAAGGATTATGCCTCAGATCAAAGGCATAAATTGATTTTAATGAACGATGAGGTGAATACCTTTGACCATGTGATTCGCTCCTTAATTAGGGTGGTTAATCATAGCCCTGAACAAGCCGAACAATGCGCATACATTACCCATTACAAGGGTTCGTGTCAGATAAAATCAGGCTCCAAAGAAGAGCTCATGCCCATCTATCGGTCCTTAATCGACCTAGATTTAGATCTTGTTCTTCGATAGGCTTTTCAGATTAAAATTAAAGATTATATTTGCACCCCTCTAAGAGAGAGTTTTGAATCAAATCAGGCTCTGTAGCTCAACTGGATAGAGCACCTGACTACGGATCAGGAGGTTTGGGGTTCGAATCCCTACAGGGTCACACCTAAGAATCCCGCTGTATATCATAATACAGTGGGGTTTTATGATTAAAGACTACAGTTTAGACTTGTTCAATCGTTTGGAGGTCTGCCAAAAGTCTGCCAAATTGCGAGTTGCATCCACTTTTGAGAAAGAAAGTATGACAACACGTTACACCAAGGCGGAAATCCGTCCAAAGGCCAAAAACAGGACAGAATCATCAACTTTGTACTTAGAGTTTAGTTATTACTCGCAAGACAAACAACGACTTGTCCGCCAGCGAAAGACCTTTAGGGCCAATGAACTTGATACCTTAGAAGACCGATTAACCTACCTAGGATTATTCAAAGATGCGTTGAATAGTCTGCTTAAAGATGGATGGACCCCAGAAAAAAACCAAGAGTATCTAAAGGACCCAGAAGGTTCCCCCAGTGAAATACTAACAAAAAAGGACCAGTTAAATAACTTAAGTCTTTCCAAGGCCATTGAGATTGGCTTGACCGAGAAAAAGAAGTTTTACTCAACCAAGAAGTCTTACGGAGCCTTAAAGTCTTTTGTCTCACTTTTTGAACGGTGGGTTAATGACCGGTTCGGCTATAATCCAATGCTTATTGAGGTAAATAGGCAGGTGGCGGTAGATTACCTTGGAGAATTAAAGGAAAAAGGGTACAAAGCTTCAACGGTAAATTCAACCCTTCGGCACTTAAGGGCCTTGTTTCAGGCTTTGGTGGATGGAGAGTATATGGCGAAAAATCCTTTTGAGAAGATTAAAACCCTTAAGGAGGCACCTGTAAAGCATAAAGTCTTTACCAAAGATCAAGTTCAGGAAATTGGACAAAGAGCCCAACAGATTGCTCCTGGATATAAACTTTTTCTCAGCCTGATTGGGTATGCATTTTTAAGACCTGTGTCTTTACACAGAATGAAAGTTGATTGGATTGATACTGAACGTCATTTAATCATGGTGGGCGGAAAAGACGAGAAAACAAGGAAACGCTCTGCGATTCCGATTATTCCTCAAATTCGAGAGGCTCTTTATAAACACATTGAGCATTACACTGATGATTTCTATTTGTTTGGCCCGTACATGAACCCAAGTAAAAAGCCGGCAAATCAATGGCTTTTCGGAAAAAAGTTTAAGCTGATTAAAGATGACATGGGGCTTGGCCCGGAGTATACCATGTATGGTTTACGGCATACGTTTATCGGTGATTTGTATAAGTCTATAAATGAGCAAACGGGAAATCATGAAGCGACCTTGAACCGGCTTCAACTCATCACACGTCACGGAACCCATGCCGCCTTGGAAAAGTACTTGCGGGAAATCGGTGCCGTTCAGCCCGAAGGGTTTGAAGACCTGTTTACTCTTAAGTTTTAGTTTAAAAAGGGTTTAAAAAAGGGCTCAAAAAAGGTTGAAATAACACTCAAAAACGGGAAGAAAAGGGGTCAAAAAGAGGTTAAATATGGGTGAAAAACCAGGGAAAAATGATGGTAAAAACGACCTAAAAACCGACCAAAAACGACCTGTTTTCAGCCTTTTTTAGGCACTTTTTTATGCTTAGAACGTAGTGTTTATAGGGGTTTTAGTGCTTTCCGTGGTTGTTTTTTGTTAATTTAAGTGAAGTAGAGGGGATCGGGTGGTCTTGAATTTATAACACTAAAAGAAAATAGGACCCTTTTCAACTCAGTACCCTTTGGGCCATAATAAGGATGATTGATTTAATCGAATTAGGGCCTTTATGGAAGGCAGTCGTTTGAGTCATTTGCATGTTTTTTAATCTTCCCAACCACATAAGGTCCGTTTTAAGGCTTTAGCCTTGCTTAACTCAATCGATTGAATTTTTCCTTTGCAATTTGAAAGACCCCGGCATTTACGGGTGAAATGGTATTTGGTGGAGTAAGCCCCGGTACAGATGTATACCTTTTGAGTGACATGTTGGTCATTTTCAAGCTGGTGGTTTGGGGCAAAGGAAAGGCCAATAAGGCAAGCAAAGATTATTAAAGCTGATTTCATTCTACATACTGTTTTTAATGCAGGTGCTAAGGTATGCAGGAATATAGATCTTTGAAAAGGTGAAGAAAACGTGTCGATTTTGGTGCGTTTTTAAGCTGATTTCATGTCGTTTTTATATGCATTTCGCTGGCACTAAGTTTTAAGAAAATTCGGGTATATTGTGCCCATGATTCCTCAGTATTCATCCTTTTTTAAAGCTGTTTTTATGGTTTGTTATGATGCGAAAAAAATTAATTTGTTAATCAAAAGGCAAAAGGATGACCGCAATTTCTCTATGTTGTATACCTATGATGAGCAGGGGATGTTGGTAGGGATAAAGAAGGAGACGGTACG
>CAKZPI010000025.1 GCA_937139155.1 uncultured Flavobacteriales bacterium | reverse complement strand
CGATGGCTAGTAGGGTAAATAACTTTTTCATGATAAGAGAGATTAATTGTTTTAATGATTTGAATCAGTTTTCTATAGGCTAAGCCCATGCCATGATCCATAATAAATCATAAATCTCACATCTGCAGGAGATTACATACTGACCTAAGTCATAAAATTGTTTATAGATATTCCCAATTATGGAAAATTAATCCTAGAATCGGATGAAATCAGGGCTATAAAAAACCGGGAAACCCATTTTCGTCCTTAAAGCCATATGCACGCATATAGGTTCTTCACGAGGGTTAAATCCGTGAAAACACTCTACACCCCTAGTATTTGCTAGAATTACACCAATTATTCATTTTGAACAAGTAAGATATATTAACTCATTTACCCTAGCCAAGGTCAATCTTCGGTAAGTCCTTAATATATTGAGCTGATTTTTAGCTAAAAACCGATCTCACCGGAATAACACCATTGCCATGAAAAAAGAATTACGCCTCATTCTTTTATTCGGAATTCTATTTATAATTCCTCAGTTTGGGCATTCCCAATGCCTTTCTACTCCACCTGCCTACGAAGACTTTGATTCCTATGCAACTTGTTCTTCTTCTTGCGGCGCAACCTGTATCATTTCAAACAGTGATTGGCACAATACCTCGGATGATGATGGGGATTGGGCAATTGATAATAATGGAACCAGCAGTAGCAGTACCGGTCCGGATGGGGATGCTACCGGTCCTGGAGGAAGCGGGAATTATGTTTATACAGAAGCAAGTTCACCCTGTTATGGAGGCGACACCTACCATCTTGAATCCGAATGCTTTTCGGTTCCTTCCAATGGAAATTACTTTCTAAAGTTTTTATACCATATGTATGGGCAGTCCATGGGTACCCTACATATTGACTATCGAACAGACCCGGCCTTGCCCTACACCCCAGACTTAATTCCCCCTATTACCGACAACCTTAAAATGTGGCAAGAGAAGCTGGTTTCTTTGAGTGCTTTTTCTGGTGAAAACCAATTACAGCTCCGGTTTAGAGGCGTTACCGGATCTAATTTTTATTCGGATATGGCCCTTGATGGGATTGAATTCATTGACCTACAAGACAATGTAGCCGCTGTTGAAATCACCCAACCTTCAACTCAATGTGGATTAACCAATTCTGAGTCCGTTACCGTTGTGGCCGAAAACCTATCTGGTGGAACCATTCCTTCAGGCACCAATATTGATTGGGAACTAAAGGTAAACGGTGCTACTGTTGCCAATGAAACTCAAACCCTAAGCTCTGCCTGGGCCGATGGAACACAAATCAATTATACATTCACTCAAACGGTTGACCTTAGCACCTTTGGTCCTTACAACCTAGAGGCCATCATTACCTATGCCCCTGACAATTACCTGCGGGATGATGTAGCCAGTAAATTGGTTGAAAACAAAACCATGAATGCCTTCCCCATCATTGAAGATTTTGAAGGACTAAGTGAGTGTAGTTTGAGCAATTGTACAGATTTCTGTGATTTCAACGCTTCGTGGACCAATTCTAGAGCAGACTCTTCTGACTGGATTACAGAACGAGGTCCTGGAGGCTCGTCAAATACGGGCCCAAATGTTGACCACACCACAGGTTCCTCTTCTGGGGTTTATGTATATGTAGATTATAATACCACGGTTTGTGCAGGGGCCGTAGCTGATTTAGAATCTAATTGCATTGATTTCACCAATGCAGCAAAGCCCGTTTTAAGTTTTTGGTACCATATGTACGGTACCTATATGGGAACTCTTCAAGTTGAAATCTCTACAGACGGAGGAAACACTTATACCATCCTTGTTCCCCCATTTACCGATAATCAAGACAAATGGCAAAATTTGGAGGTTGATCTTTCCGCCTACGCAGGAGAGTCACAAGTAAAAATTAGGCTTCGAGGAATGATTGGCCCCAGTAGCCTTTCAGAAATGGCTTTGGATGACATTATGCTGATTGACAAAGGAGGTGAAGATTTAGCGGTTACTGAAATTATTAATCCTGGAAGTGCATGTGGATTAACCAAGGAAAACGTTGAAATCGAAATTGAGAACCAAGGAACCCAGGCCGTTCCCAATGGAACCAACATCCCGGTTTCTTATTTCTTTGCCGGTAACCCTGTGGTGAATGAAACCCTAACCCTTAGTTCTGATTTGCAGCCTGGTCAAACCGTAAATTACCTCTTTACCACCCAAGCCAACATCAACCCTGGTACCTCGGTTATTCAAGCGGATGTAAAACACGCCAATGATAACAACGACCTGAACGATACCCTAAGCAAAACCATTCGAAATGAAAGTCCAACCACCGGACCTTCAACCATGACTTTTGATGGGTATTCAACTTGTTCAAACAGTTGCTTTAGTTCCTGCTTTTTTTCTGGGATGTTTGAGAACGTGAACTATGACGACTTTGATTGGGTGGTAGAAACAGGGGCCACTCCTTCCTCGAACACCGGACCGAGTCAAGACCATACCACAGGTACAGGCAACTATATCTATACTGAAATTAATTCTTCAACTTGTTACAATTCCGTAGCCATTCTAGAAGCCCGTTGTCAGGATTTCTCTTCCATGAGCAATCCATCCTTGAACTTCTGGTACCATATGTACGGCTCTGGAATCGGAACCCTTCATATTGATGTTAAGGAAGGAAACGATCCATGGACCCAAGATGTGGCCCTGGTATTATCAGGGAATTTAGACCAATGGCTAAATCAATCGGTTGACCTTTCCGCTTACGCGGGAGAGCCATCCGTAAGCATTCGGTTTAGAGCTGTATCTGGTAGTTCTACCATCGGAGATATAGCATTGGATGATATCAGCATTCTTGACGCAAGCCAGCTGGATTTAACCGTTACCGAAATTGTTAGCCCAAATTCAGGCTGTAATCTTGGGAATTCTGAGACGGTTTCCATTCAATTTCAAAACAATAGCAACCAAATTGTACCCGCCGGAACGGATATAACCATGGGCTTTTCAGTTCGTGGAATACCAACCACTGAAGTTTTTACCACACCAAACCCAATTCCCCCATCCACCCCACAATCTTATACCTTCAACGCTGGGGCTGACCTTACCTTTCCAGGCGACCAAGACTTTAAGGCATTTCTTACCATTGCCGGCGACAATAATCCGGTGAATGATACCCTTCGGAAAGAAGTTGCCAATCAAACCTTTCGGACGACCTCGGCTTTGGAAACTTTTGATTCCGAAACCGCAGCAGGAACCTCCTGCACCACCGTTCAACCCTTGGAAGGTTTTTTCACAAATATTGCAACCGATGATTCAGATTGGCTGGTTCGATCCGGATCTACCTCATCCACTTCAACAGGGCCTTCATCCGACCATACTGGAGGCGGGAATTATGTCTATACAGAAGGATCCTCCTGTCTTAATAGTACAGCAATTCTAGAATCAAAATGTGTTGATTTATCGGGCCTAACTTCTCCGATTTTATCCTTTTGGCTGCATATGTATGGAAGTTCAATGGGAACGCTGAGTATTGATATTGACGATGGAACCGGTTTCCAAAACGATGTTTTTGGTCCCTTTACAGACGATAATAATTCTTGGCAGGAGATTGACGTGAGTCTTGGACAATGGGCCGGGCAACAAATTACCATTCGGTTTAGAGGTGAAACGGGGTCTAACTACTTTACAGATATGGCCCTTGACGACATCACCTTAAAAGACGCAGGAGGTGACAACGTTTTCATTGAACAAGTAGTTTCTCCACAATCTGGATGTAACAATTCAAATGCCATGCCGGTTGAAGTCTTGGTGAAAAACACAAGCGTGAACCCCATTCCAGCTGGTGACACCCTGTTCATGTCGTATCAGTTCAAGTCAAAGCAGGTGGTTGACACCGTGGTTCTTAGCTCAGCCATTCCGGCTAACTCAAGCTATAATTATACCTTTTCTGAAACCATTAATGCGGCTGGTTTTGGACAATACAGCCTAGACATTACTGTTTTTTACCGCCAGGATTCTTACCATGCAGATGATACCAAAACACATACCTTCACCGGAGAATCTTTAGGACTTCCTCACCTAGAAGATTTTGGAAAACAATCCAATAATTCGAACTCATGTACCTCTTCCAATCCTCCAGATTTTGAAGGAGCTTGGAAAAACGTAGAAGGTACCGACGATATGAATTGGACCACCCATAGCCTAGATGTGTCCCCTTCTACAACGGGTCCTTCTTCAGACCATACCGGAAATGGCGGCTCTTACCTTTACACCCGAGTAAGCACGATTACTTGCGCTCTTTACCAAGCAGATATTATATCTCCTTGCATCAACCTTACCAATGCCCAAAACCCCAAATTGGATTTTTGGTATTTCCTTTGGGGCCAAGGCATGGGGCAAATTCAGATTGCGGCAACCCTAAACGGGGGAAATGAGCAAATTCTAGTTCCTTCCATTACCGACACCACCCAAGCTTGGAAAAACTATGTACTTGACCTTGACCAATTTATCGGCGAACCCGAACTTAGGCTAATCATTCGCTCAATTGGTGGAGCAACCGTTCAAAGCGATGTGGCCGTTGACGATATATTGGTGGCAGACTTTGGTTTCGAAGACCTTGAAATTACGGATTTATCCAGCCCAGACCTTACAGGTTGCGGCCTAGGCTCTAATGAGTCGGTTACCGTTGAAATCACCCATAACGGAACCCAAACCATTCCTTCCGGAACCAACATCCCAATGACCTTAATTTTTGATGGAACCACCTATAATGAAAGCCTTAGCCTTAGCGCTGACTTAGATCCTGGAAATTCCATTAATTATACCTATTCTCAAACCGTAGATGTTTCCAACTTTGGCTCCTACCCCATCGAAGTTTCTGTTAACCACACCAACGATGTTTATCCAGCCAATGACACCGTTAAAGAAATCATTCAATCATTAACCGTAAGTCAGTTTCCTGTAGTTACTGATTTTGAGAATGAATCAACCTGTGGAACCTCTTGTACTTCTCCTTGTGTACTTAATGATGTATTATGGAGAAACATAGATGGAGATGATAAGGATTGGGTAACCGATAAAGGTGGGACTTCATCAACCTCTACCGGTCCTTCAAACGACCACACCTTAGGAACTTCAAGCGGGACTTACATCTACCTTGAAGGCTCATCTTGTTATGAAAAAACAGCTATTCTTGAATCCGCTTGTTTTAACCTTACCAACGGCCAAAGCCCTGAGCTTGAGTTTTGGTACCATATGTATGGCTCCTCAATGGGGCAATTACACCTTGACATAAAGGTTGATGGTGGACCCTGGCAAAATGATTTTACAGACTCCATTAGCGACCATAAAAATCAATGGCAACAAAAAATCATCAGCCTTAAGCCCTATGTAGGCTCTACCGTTAACCTCAGGTTCAGAGGGGTAACGGGCACGAATTTTTATACCGATATGGCCCTTGATGACATTACCATCCGAGATCGTGGTTCAAACGATTTGGTAGCCATTAGCATGGAAGGGGTTTCAGGGGGTTGTGTAAACGACCCAAATACCCAAGTGAGCATTAAAATGCTTTACTACGGAGACCCCATACCTGTTGGCACCAACCTAGATATGGAGCAAGAGGTTAATGGTACTGTTTACCCTGAAACCTTTACAACATCTCAAGCCTATAATCATGGGGATACCATCGAGTATACCTTTACAAGAACCATAGACTTATCCAGCCCAAGCATTACCGAAATTAAATTACGCGGGTATCATCCTGCGGAGATTTCCTTGCTGGATAATGAGGTTACCGAAATTTCACAATTCATACAAGCCAGCTTTGGAACCTTGTACGATTTTGAAAACGAATCCACCTGCAGCACCAATTGTGGAAACGCCTGTGAACTCACAGGAGCTTGGTACAATGAAACCGAAAATGATGACATTGACTGGACGGCTGATATTGGGGGAACCCCTTCCATCGGAACTGGACCTTCTCAAGACCATACAACGGGGTCTAGCACTGGAGTTTACCTTTATACCGAGGCTTCTAGCTGTAATATTAAAGAAGCTCATCTTATTTCTCCTTGCTTTGACCTATCCAATTTCGTACAACCCGGACTTGAGGTTTGGTACCATATGTACGGTGATCAAATGGGATCCCTCCATTTAGATGCATATCAAGATGGGCAATGGTTTACCGACATCGGTGCCTCTGTAACCGACAATGAAAACAAATGGAAGCAAGCTACCTTCCCCATTTCTCAAATTGATAAAAACAAGCCTGTGGTTCTTAGGTTAAGAGCCATTACAGGCTCAGGATATGAATCAGACATTGCTATAGATGATATATCATTTACCGAAGTAGCAGGTTCTGATCTTTCCGTTTCTCAATTGGTACGCCCATTTAGCGGTTGTTTAGCCACCGCAGAATCAGATGTGGAAATGGAGTTGACCAATAAAGGATCTGTGACTTTCCCGCAAGGAGACACCCTTGATATTTCCTATGAATTTGAAGGAAACCGTTTTGAAGAGTCTATAATCCTGACTCAAAACTTCTTTCCTGGAAATACCTTAAACATCACCTTCTCTGCGCCCATTTACGTAGATCAAACTGGAATTTACGACATTGAACTTACAGCAACCCACAGATTGGACGAGGTTTCTGGAAATGATACCTTGACGGCAAGCTTCAAAAACGAATCGGTAAGAGCCTTTCCATTTACCGAAGACTTTGAGCAAGAATCCAATTGTAGCGCAAGTTGTGGAACCGTTTGTACAACCCAAGGTGCCTTCTCAAATGTTTACAACGATCAAAGAGATTGGATTGCCTATTCAGGGGCCACACCTACCAGCGGAACAGGCCCATCTAGCGATCATACCCTAGGAAATGCTTCTGGGCATTATATGTATTTTGAAGGGGATGGTTGTACCAATGACAACGCCTTCTTAATGGGCCCCTGCCTTGACTTTACGGATGCCGATGATATCTTCATTGAGTTCTACTATCATATGCAAGGTAGCAGCATGGGTACCATGCACCTGGATGTGAAAATTGGAGGAGGTTTCTGGTTCTTTGATTATGTTCCCTCATGGACCGACAACAACAATGCTTGGGTTAAGAAACGGATCAACCTTCCGGGCCTTAAAAACCGATCAAACGTTCGACTTCGGTTTAGAGCTACAGGAGGATCAGGGAACCTAACGGATATGGCCATTGATGACATTACCATTATGGCCTGTAAAAAGCCTAAAATCACTACCGTTAATGGACTCTACACCGCTTGTAGAGGTGACTCACTACTTCTTAAAGTTCGGCCTGATAATTTTACCAACATTACCTGGTATAAAGACGGCCAAGTCTTAAATGGAGTAACGGGTTCTGAACTCTATGTTTCAGAAGCGGATACCGGATACTATTACGTACAAACGGATTTCCCATTTAATTGCTCGAAAGTATCCGACTCCATTCACTTTACCATGGTTGACATTCCGAATAAACCCGATGTGCTCTACGATGGGCCAGGTGCTATTTGCCCTGGAGATTTTCTCAACCTTTCATCCAGTGAACAAGCTTCTTTCTACCAATGGTATCGAAATGGGAAGAAATTAAGCGGTAAAACCCAGTCAAACATTAATGTAAGCGACCCAGGCCACTATTATGTTGAGGTTTGGAACAATCCTTCCTGTAAAGAATTATCCGATTCAGCATTTATTGATCGGGCACCTAGTCCTGACAAACCCAATATCGCTAGTCCTGACGGACTTACAGGATGCCATGGTGACTCATTGAGGCTTGTAGCAGATCCAGGCTTTAGTCGATATCAATGGCTGTACAATGGGAACCCAATTTTAGGAGCTAATAATCCCACCCATTATGCCAAGTCTTCCGGAAATTATCGGGTTCAGGTATTCTCAAATTTTGAATGTGACACTGTTTCTGACATTGTTCAAGTACAATTCACCTTTGTTAATGGATTTGACATTTCCCCGCAAGGGCCATTAAGCTTTTGCGAAGGAGACAAAGTAATTTTCGAGGCCAATCAAAATGCAAGCATACAATGGTATAGAAACCATCAAGCCATTACCGGGGCAACCACTCTAGCATTTGCCGCAAGAGATTCAGGTACTTATTACGCTGTTGCCCACCTTTCAGGCTGTGTTGATACTTCTTCCAAATACTTGGTTCAGGTTGATCCAAGGCCTGGCAAACCAATGGTTTCGCCCAAAGACACCGTGGTATGCGATGCAAACCCAGTTCAGCTTATAGCAAGCAATACCTCAGGAAGCATTCAGTGGTTTAAAGACGGACAGGTTCTTTCCGGTCAAAACGGAAACCAATTATCGGTTAGTCAAACTGGAGAATATGTGATTCGAATTACCGATGCCAACGGATGTTCCAATTCAGATACAAGTTTCTTTGCCAATTTTGATTCAGATCAGGTTACGGCAAGTGTTACAGACTCTGTGATTTGCTCGGGCAAAAAAGTGAAGATCACCTCTAGCATTCCATTCGGAAATCAATGGTATTTCAACGGTTCAGTCATTCCAGGGGAAACGGATCAATCTATTTGGACCGAAAATCCTGGCGACTATTTCACCATTGTGAAACGGGACTCTTGCATTGATACCTCCAATACCGTAAGCCTTACCCAAACCTTCGGCCAATCAAAGCCTGTAATCACCAATCATGGAGATTCGGTTATTTGTGACGGTGGCTCTACCCTACTTCAGTCTACCAATGCCGTTTCTTATCAATGGGTTCTTGACGGAAACCATATTCAAGGGGCCAATGCTGAGTTTTATACCGCTACCCTTCCGGGGGAATACCTTATGATTGCTCAAAACCAATTTGGTTGTGCAGATACGTCAGACCCCGTTTATATTTTCCAACACCCAAGTATTGACCTATTCATCTCCGGAATTACCGACAATTCTTGCGAAGGAAATCAAGATGGATCGGTTCAGCTTGGCGTTACAGGTGGAAGCCCTGACTACAACTATACCTTAGATGGTTTTACCTGGACATCCCAGCCGGAGTTCTTCGGACTTGCCTCAGGTAGTTACAGGGCTTATGTGGTTGATGGAAATGGGTGTTATGATTCAGTAGACTTCAATATTGATCACGGAGGCTCTGACTTGTTTATGATTTACACAGTAGATCCCGTCCTCTGCTTCGACGATTCCACGAATATATATTTCTCAGGTACCGGTGGTCAAGCCCCCTATGAGTACGCCATAAATGATGGGCCATTCTTCAGCCAAGATCAATCCCGTATTAAGGCCGGAACCTATCAATTAAAGGTTAAAGACTTTAATGGTTGTGTGGTTGCCTTAGACAGCATAGACATTGATCAACCCAGTGAGTTGATTGGCAATGCCTTCCTTGACCAAGAAATTCTTTGCGCCGATGATGGAAATGGAATTATCTCTGCAACAGGTTCCGGAGGAACCCCTCCCTACCGCTATAGCATTGATAATGGAACCACCTTCCAGACAAGTAATACCTTCGGACAATTAGGTCCGGGTGAATACCAAATCACCCTTCAAGATGATTATGGTTGTGAAACCGTTTTGCCTTCCATTAAACTTGAAGAACCTGAGCCACTTGCTTTAATTAATGTTGATTTCATTAGGCAGGATGTTTCTTGTTATGGTGGCTCCGATGCCCAAGCTTTACTTACCGTAGACGGAGGAACGCCCCCATATTCATTCAGCACCGATGGGGTAAACTTTAACGGAGCTGCGTTCATCGGGAACCTTTCTCCTGATAGCGTTCAATTCACCGTTCGGGATGCAAATGCTTGTGAGGTTCAAAGTGAGTGGTTTACAATTTTTGAACCTGACTCCATCTCTGGAACGGCCCAAGCCACCAAGCATGTTGATTGCTATGGGTATGCCACTGGGCGTTTAGAGGTGAATGCTCAAGGCGGAACTGGGAACCTTGAATATGCCATTGATCTGGTAAATTATCAGTCCTCACCCATCTTTGACAGCCTACTGGCCCGAACCTATGACAACATCACCGTTCGGGATGAAAATGGTTGCGTGGTCTTCCTTGATCCGGTAACCATCAACGAACCGGCTCCTTTCACTGCCGATGCTTTGGTTGATCCCATTACTTGTCAGGGTCAGAACGATGCCAAGATTCAAATCAATGCCCTGGGAGGTATCAAGCCTTATACCTTCTCCATTGATGGTGGACAAAGCTTTGCTTCAGATTCCATCTTTGACAATTTGGGTCCGGGTACCTACCCATTGGTGGTTCAAGATGCCGCCGGTTGTGAAGCCCTTATCGGGGATCCTTTGGTGGTGATTGACGATCCAGCAGCCTTCCTTTTAGACACCGTACTTGTAAACCATGTAGGATGTTTCGGGCAAAGCAATGGGGTACTTACCGTAAACCTTTTAGGAGGCGTACAACCTTATCAATACAGCTTAGATGGCGGACAGTCCTGGACCAACAACCCGGTTCTCAACGGACTTCCTGCAGATACATTCAACCTACTTGTTCGAGATGCCAATGGGTGCAACCTATTGGGTGGGCAATACATCATCACCCAGCCGGTGGCTATTTCTGCCTCGGCCGTGGTGAGCCAACCCATCTCTTGCAATGGAGCCAACGATGGAACCATTACCCTCTCGGCAACGGGAGGGAATGGAGGCTTCTCTTATTCCATAGACGGCGGGCAAACCTTCACGGGTAACCCCGTCTTCTCTGGATTATCTGCCGCCACCTATTCCATATTGGTCAAAGACTTTACCGATTGTCAAGTGGTGGTTTCCGTGCAAGTTGGGCAACCTCTTCCCATTCAAACCGGAAACCTTTCCGTACAGCAAATCTCTTGCTTTGGGGCAAACGATGGTAGAATCTCTCTTACCGCAACCGGAGGTACCGGACAAAGGTCTTTCAGCATTGATGGAGGTACTTCCTACCAAACCAACGGAGTCTTTAACAATCTAAGTCCGGGCACCTACCCCATTGTGGTAAAGGATGCCAATGATTGTCAGACCAATGTGCAGGTGATTCAAATGCTTGAGCCTGACTCTTTGGTGGGTCAAAATGTTCTGGTTCAGGCCATCAGTTGTGGAGGAACGGCTACCGGTAGCTTCATGGCCCAAGTTCAAGGTGGAACCCCTCCTTACGCCTATAGCCTAAACGGAGCTCCAGCTGTTTCTGACTCGGTCTTTGACAATCTAGCTGCTGGAGCCTATGGAGTAACCGTTACCGATGTGAACGGTTGTGTTCTATTAACCGATTCCATTACCCTTACCCAACCTCCCGTACTTACCGGTACCGGAATGGTGACCCAACACGTTTCTTGCCACGATGCCAGCGATGGGGTGGTTACCCTAAACGCCCAAGGGGGTGGAGGGAATTATACCTTCTCCAGCGACGGCAACACATATGGACCTTCCAATGTATTCACCGGTTTGCCTACCGGAACCTATACCTTCTATGTAATGGATGCCAATGGTTGTATTACTCCCATTGGACCCATTGAGGTCTTAGATCAAAACCCACTCTTGCTTTCCTTGGCACAGACTGCAGAGGTTTCTTGTTATGGGTATACCGATGCACAAATCACCGCCAATGCTCAGGGTGGAAATGGAATCCGTCAGTTCAACCTCAATGGCGGGGCTTGGACCCTGGTTTCTGTTTTCCAAAACCTGGGAGCAGGCACCTATGTGGTGGGGGTTCAAGATGCCATAGGCTGTGAACGGTACGACACCTTGGTGGTGGATCAACCCGATTCCCTTTTCCCAAGTTTAGACTTGAAGTTTGTGCCCAATCCAGGAGACAATAACGGCTACATCCGAATTGACCTTGTAGGCGGTACCCAACCCTATAATTACCTATGGAGCAATGGGGCTACCACCCAAGACATCTTTGGTTTGAGTCGTGGAGTTTACACCGTGCAAATTCAAGATGCTAATGGATGTTCTACTGAATATACCGTTGACCTCACTCAGTATGGAGTTGGTTTGGAGGACTCAGAAGCTTACGAAATAGCCCTCTTCCCTAACCCAGCAACCACTGAGTTTAAGGTATTGATTGAAGGCTATTCAGGAACCATGAATTTGGAAATTTACAATTCCATTGGAGAGTTGATGCTCAAAGAATTGGATCAGCCCATTCAATCTGATGGACATAGTGTAGATGCCAGCAATTGGGCTCCTGGCTTATACACCGTTCGTCTTCAAACCGACGCATTTACTGAGGTTAAACAAGTAGTTATTGGAGATTAATAAATAAATCACCGACTGAAATCATCCCTGCTGATTCAAGGAATTGGTAGGGATTTTTTTGCGGATTATTAAGACTTCATCATTTCCATGTACCTTGCCGCCGAAATCAAAACTTTGTTCATAATACCTATTGAACTATGACCTTCAGCCGACTTAATTTTTTGGGTCTTGCCTGTGTTTTATCCACCTTAATGGGGCTTCAAGCCCAAGCTCAGTTTTCTGAAACCATCCGCACCGGAAGACCGGGTCAGTCGATTGGTCCATACGCGGTTGGAAAAGGAGTTTTACAGTTTCAGCAAGGCATTGAGCATCATAATTTTGACGGACCATTCATTAAGCTTTCCACCTTTAGCAATAACCATGTTGTACGTTTCGGAGTATCTAAACGAATTGAAGTTAGCGGCTTGATCAACCATTCAGTTACCCAGCCCAGGGTTTCAAACCTAATCCAAAAGAAAGGTTTAACAGACATTCATCTAGGCTTTCGGGTGAATTTAAACAGCCAACAGGGAGTCCTCCCTTCCACAGGATTTCAAGCAAGGCTAGCCCTCCCAAAGGTTTCAGAAGATTATGGAAGTGAATATTTAGCTCCAAATATGGTTTTTGTGGCCAGTTGGACATTACCTAAAGATATGGGCATTACAACCAATTGGATCCTCACCTATGATGGGAATTCGCCAAGCCCGATTGGGCAGTATATCCTAAACTTCAGTTTTCCCATATACGGTAACTGGAGTGGTTTTATTGAGAACTACGGTACAAGAACCAATACCTCCACCACCACCTTTTTTGATGGAGGCTTGGCTTATTTGGTCAACAATAACCTTCAGTTGGATGCTTCTGGAGGTTATAGCATAAACAATGAAACAGAAACCTACTTTATAAACGCTGGAATTAGTTGGCGTATTCTAAACTACCACCAACCCTAGGGAAATGATATTAACCCATGACTTTCAGGTATTTATAGGTATTAATGAAAAATTTCAAATTTTTTCAAAATAAAGTTTGCGGAAATAAAGAAAACAAGTTTATATTTGCGCTCCCGTTGAGAAAATGAGTTCTACTTTATTTCGGAGGCGGAAACAAATTCCGGTAAAATTGGCTGCTGTCAATTTCCTTTTTTTAAGGTTTGGAGATTTGGTCTGGTAGTTCAGTTGGTTAGAATACCTGCCTGTCACGCAGGGGGTCGCGAGTTCGAGTCTCGTCCAGACCGCCAATTGCCTGATTTTGAGAAAGTTACAAAAATTAACTGTCTCAATCTCAGGCTTTTTGCGTTTTCACAAGTCACACGAAAACCTGTTCTCTGGGCACAAATTGGTCACAGCACTATTTTCAGAGGGCACAAACACTCAAAATCATGGTTAAGTATCATTTTGGCTTCACCCTTCGAAAGAAGGCTGGGAGCTCTATGCATGTCATTTATTATGATATCCGGTTAAATGGGGAACGTTGGCGCAGGTCATCCGAAATTGAGGTTAAAAAATCTCAATGGTCAAATGGCCAAGTGAAATCAAACCACCGAAATCACCAAGATCTAAATATGGTTTTGGTTGCTGATCGTAACAAAGCGGACAACATTGTCCTAAAGCACCGATTGACCGGAGAACCATTGAATATGAATAGATTCAAGCAACTTTTTGACCAAAGGGAGCTACAAGGCAGCTTCATTGCCTTTATTGAGCTGATTATACAAGATGAGGCCGTTACCGAGTCAACGTTAAAGACCTACCGCAATACTCTTTACCATTTGAAGAAATGTTTTGGTGATTTAGCCTTTCACCAGGTATCAACAATGGCCAGACCGTTTGACAACTATCTTCGAAAATGTGGACTTCGGCATAACACCATTTCTAAACACCACAAAAATGTCCGAAAATTCGCGAGGGTTCTTATTGAAGAGCATCTAAGTCTTCCATTAAAACACCCTTACACATCATTCACAGCAGAACGGATGAGGCAAAGTCGTGATTACCTTACTCCTACTCAGGTACGAAGATTATTAAAGCTTTATTATTCAGAAGAGATGGCCGAGGCCTACCACCGGTGTTTAGAGGCTTTTTTGTTTGCGTGCTTTACTGGCCTAAGGTTTTCCGATTTCAGCAAACTAGAGAGTGGGCATATTTCAGATAATTGTATAATCATTGAAATGCAGAAAACCGCTAGGCGTGGAATTAAGGTTAGAATTCCAATGCCTAAAATAGCACAGAACATGATTCTTGGGCGTAAAGGAAAGCTGTTTGAGGTTCCAAGTACTACGATAAATTTTAATCGAAATTTAAGGGAGTGCGCAAAAGCTATTGATTTGAGAAAGCACCTTACTTCTCACCTTGCTAGGCATACATATGGGACTTTGTTTATTGCTTTCGGCGGAAATGTTGCCGTGCTGCAGAGGCTTCTTGGACACACAAAGATTGAAACCACGATGAATTATCTTCACATGGCTGAAAGCTTTGTGGATGATAAGGTTGACATATTCGACGAGGAATTTAAGGCTCAGGTAGTGGGGAAGGACTCTATGGATACCTAGGCGAATACAGCATCAATTGTTAGTCGAGCTTGACCATTTGAAACCTTCACCCTGGAGTCTTCAATCCAAAAAACACGATGATTAATTACTTGCCTCATACTTGTGTCCAATTTAGACCAGGTATGGACCGAACACTTTATCAGAATTTCATGGCGAACTCCTGATGCAAGAAGATTGGAGAAGGCTTTTAAAAACTTCTGATAAACTCCATGCTCTCCATCGAGTTTCAGCTCATAATCCCATTGTTTTTCAAGGGACTCTGGATGGTAAATTGATGTTCCTGCAAAAGCATATGATTCCCCGTGATAGGTATTATGAACCCCTCTATAGAACATGAGTCTAGGTGCCATATCGGGGCCAGTTTGCCCATAATCTTCCGCCTTTCCTTTAACGTCTATATAGGGCAATACGGCCCCGTCAAAAAGAGTCTCAAAAACCGGTGTCACTGAGAATATAAATTCACGCTCACCCTTACCTATAATCAAATCATTCTGCCCGTGGGCATAAAATTTAAATGCTGGAACCCCTGATTTTAGAACGCCAATGTAGTAAGCCAGTGGAGAGTCTGTCTTATATGTTGAGTCTATTTCGGGGTTTTCCAACTGATTTCTGGACAAACTTGCTTTTGAATCCGTGGGAGGATCCTCAAGTACAAACTCAGTCTGAGCATCTTCAGAAGGAAAGTCAAAACGAAACGCGAAGCCATCCAGGACATTATTAATTTTTCTTGATTGAAACTGGAGTTTCTCTAAGTGCTGATGTTTCTGGTCAGTAAGCAGGTAATCTACGGTATCTAAGTGAACCAGTTGACTAGCCTCATCCAGCCTTAGGACTATAAAAAAAGGAAGGTTTTTTATCAGTTCAGCCAGGGTTACTTTAGGAACATGCTGGTTGATTACTACCTCCTTGCCGAACCGGTCCAAGTTATTTTCAGAAAAATTATTTATGATCAACTCGGAATAACTGGTTGTGAAGGTTTTATCATAATCAACCGGGCCCTGAGGATGTTGTTCATTAAACTCCATCCTTAATTTGAATTGAATGCTTGCGCCAACATGACCTAAGGTTGCAGAAAAATCGAATGAGGTGGTGACCTCTCTTATTTCTCCGGGTTGAAAAACCTGAATGGGCTTGGTTTGAATTACACTTGTGCCATCAAAAACATCTATGTAAAGGTTTCCTGAATTAAATGAATTGCCTGGCTCGACATTTGGGGCTGTAAAGTGAAGGGTTATGGTGACAGTATACGTCCCGGCTTTTTGGCATAAATAGGTATCATGTGACCATAAATCGTGCGTATCTAAGATTTCATCTGGAATTACCAAGGTTTGATTGTGGCTGATGTTCCTGAGCTGGCTGTCAGTCCCATGAAAATGGAAGGTTTTTTCTTTTCTCGAGAGCACCTTATTGTTAGCAAGCAGCAAGGTTCTGAGTTCTGGGTCTTGAACAAAGCTCCCTACAAGTTTAAATCCATGATTTTCAAAACACCTTTCAAGCACATGCAAAAGGTAGATTTGGGGGATTATGACCTGTTGGTTGTAAAGTGTATTTCCAGTGTGGTTGTACTTTTGCCCACCAATATTATTATTTGCGATTAATGAATAACTCAGGCCTTCATCTTCTGAATCTTGCAGCAGATTTGGCATAAACATGGCTGGAAAAGCTATTTTGGCATTGGGCCAAGTTTTATTGTTAATCTGAGTAATGGAAGAGACCACCTGGTCTAGGTTATTACCAAGGCTTACTGTGCCTAGGTCAAATGAAGATATTTCTTGTGTCAAAAAATCAAGGCTAGAGCTTCCAAAAGCTAGGTTGCATGAGATAAAACGGTCGTTCGCGGTTTCAATTTGGATCACACCTGATCGAACCAAAGCCCCTTCAAGGTAAAGTCCACAAGGTTTTTCAAATGAAAAGTCAATAGAGTCCCATTCATTTGGAAATCCAAGGGCTACCCTATTTGTGTGACTACTTGGGATTCTCAGAGGAATTCGAGAGAATATACCTTGAATAAAGTCTTGCTGAAAAATGACACCTTTCTGTTGGAACGAAAAGGTGATTTCAGGGGGCAAATCAAGGAATTGGTCATCTACCTTTACTTGGAACATAAATCAACAGTTGTCTGATTAATTGACTGATTGGCAAGCTTGAATTCAAGATCCGCAGATTGAAGGAAGCTTTTTGACTTTTTGATCTCAATTTTGGTACTCAAGGAAACCACGGGGCGCCACCCATCCCCTGAATCGATATAAACTTTTTCAGATCCAACCAACTGATTCATCAAGGGCATTTCATCCTTGAGTCTAAAGCCTGTGTTTTGTTTCCAGCCGGTGGTTTTGGTAAGCGTTCTTTGACTGATGATTGCCTCAACAGCCAGACGGTCATGTTGGTTAGGTTTTATTTGGTCATCACGCTCTCTACTTTCTGAATGGGTTATTATCCCGAAGAGGCACAAGTAATCCATAACACCGTAATTGTTCTCAAAGGCATAATCGAGTCGGTCTGGAGTTGGAAAATTAACAACGTCAAATCCTACGGTTTCACTGGTAGATGTTTCAAATGGATTCTCAGAAAATATTTCAACCGCATAAAGGTCGTAGTACACCAGTTTAGAGCCTGTATAATAAGACGGTAAATTCAGCTGATCAGCACCAGCAGGAATGGAATAAACCCTTCCAATTTCTAGCTCAACTTGAAAAAGCTTTATACCAGAAAGCTCCGTACCGTCCTCAAATTGAAAGTTAGCATAAAGCTGGAGGAAGTCGTAGGTGGTTTTAATGGACAGGAACAACTTTTGATCTAAGAATACTTGGCGCGATTTAAAGTCAGTCATAAATTTTCCTGAAAGCTGACTTAAAAAGTCGTGGTTGACGAAATCAAAATGAGCAAACTCATAGGGATCCATTCCAGCCCGAAGGGTGATGAATGGCCCTTCGGAATATTTTAAGTAATGAACCAGGGGCACGCCATACCCTTCTGCAAACTCAAGGTTATACCTGCGTTGTGGGTCTAAAAGTTGAACATCATCTAGTCCATATTCAGGAAGTAGGTTAATCTTTGCAAGTAAATCATCTAATCCTGCAGCAAGATTGAACCTCATTTTCCCATCTACGGTGTTGCTGAATCTTGAAAATGCTAATTTAAAGTCACCTGAATTATAATTCTCCTCAACAAACACATTAACCATCACTTGGTACCCGGTACGTATTTTTTTAGCCTCGGCATCCTGGCTCGAAATGAAGGCTTGGCCAGTAACATTTTCCTCAATGATTAGGTTAAAGCTTGGATTGTTGGTTTTAGAAGTAACAACGATGGTCCCGCCGTTGTCTGAGGCAAAGGAAAAGTGCTGATCAAGAGTTAAGTTTTTGGTTACGTCTTTTATAATCTCATCGATAAAATCATTGACGGTGCCGGAAAGATGAGTGCGGATGGTTTTACCATCAACTTTAATGACATTATCCCTATAGGTTAAGGTTACTGAAATGTTGTTAAAGGTAAACGTGATTGATTCACCGTCTGCAGCGTCGGTATTTTGAACTTGCCAAAGAGTGATATGCGGGCTTCCATTTGTCTCAATGTAATCATCGCTGGACACTTCAAGAGGCATCATTGATTTACAGGCTTGGTAGTTTTCCGGAAGAGTAAGAACGGTAAGGCTCATTTTTTAACAGATTTTTCAAATTGTTCAAATTCCTCCAAGCGATCTTTTAAATCTACAATTGACGAGTCTCCGATAACAACAAGGTTAGGGCGTTCAAACAGGGCCTCGCGAAGCTTTACAATCTCTTGACGCAAAAGCTCTAACCCTTGCGTTGAACCTGAAACGGGGTTTTGACTCGCACTGGTACTGGCAACAGGGGCTGAAGTTTGGTTTAGACGAACTGCTTCCATTAGTCCAACCATATCAGCGAATTGGGGGATTTGAAGAAGCTGACTATTTACCACGTATTCATTGCTATGTACGATTCCCGCCACTTGGTTCCCCTGAGCGTCATCAAAGCCCAGGCCCGATCCTGTAAAGCCTCCAGTGTAAAACGAAGGAACATTATTTGCACCATCCAACTTTTTGGTTAATGGAGCAAAAGCAGCTATAATCAAGCTGGTTGATGTGGCAATTTTAGCGGCAAGGCCTAAAGGTGTTAACGAGGTTTTAGAGGCGTTTTTGATTGCATTAGAAATTGCTGAAATCTGATTCAAGGTCACCTCAATTGCCGTTAAGGTTTGTTGAAATCGAATGAAGCTCGCTTGCTCTTTGGCTGTTTCCGATAGGGTGCTTGCAATAAAGTCACTGGTAGCTCCAATAATGGTAGCAAAATCACTAAATGCAGAGCTTAAAATCACCGATTGGTTCTCCGCTGATGACTTGATGATTGCTTCAATCTCATTTTGCATGAGTTCATGGGCGGCGGTTGTATCTAGTCCGTGCTGTTCTAGTTGACCAATCAAGGTGTTCCATTTATCCTTGGCTATTTCAATTTCACGTTGTTTGTCGTTAAGTCCGAGAAGGTGCAGTTCTTGTTGGAGGTCCTCTCTTCGTTTTAAATAGTCGGCTCGGTAATTTTCATCTAGGGTTTCAAGCTGAGACTCTCGCTCTTGAATCAAGGCGGCTTCAAGCTCAAAGTTGCCTTTTGCCAATTCAATCTTGTCTTTGAAATGATTCATCAAGGCCTGGCGCTCCTTGTCATAACCACTAAGTTGATTGAGCAATCGTTTTTCTTGTTCTTGTTCTAGGAAGCTTGTGATATCCTGGGCAGCTTTTATTGGAGCTGAAACAACAGGGTCATCCTGATTATTTTCTCCATCGCCACTTTCCTCTTGGTTAAAGCCCAACAGGTCCTTAAACTTTTCGGCAAAGGCGTTTTCCTTATCAATCAGGATGGTCATTTGTTGGTCAACATCCTCCAACCCTCGCTGTGCATTGTTAATTGCTACCAGGTAATTAGACAAGCTACTATAATCAGAATCATGAGTAGCTCCGGTTCGTTGATTTACTTGAGCCAGCTGGCTTAGCTGTCTATTGAACTGTTTCAGTCTATCTATATCATCTTCAAAGGTTTGCGGAAGGGCTATCCCTCGCTGGCTTGCAACACGCTGCATTAGCTCTAGGGCAGCCTCTCTAGACTCTCTCAGGTCGTCTTCAAAGTTTGATTTCTTAAAGGCCAAATTGCTAATTTCCTCTTGCATTTTCATCAAGCTAATCCGCTTAGACAGTGCGAAATTCGCTTTATTAACGGCAGAAAAAACCTCCTCATTTTTTGAGGTTTCAGCATCTAAATTTCCCAACAAGGTTGGGTATTCCTCTTTAAGTTTGTTGATGACTTTAAGGCGTTCTGCTTCACTGATTGTGGTTCGTTTTAGCTGGTCAGCCATGTTAAGAAGCTTGAACCGTTGCTTTTCTAGCATATCACTTTTCTTAGGCGCTGTCATGCGGTCTAGGCTCCCAATAACTCTGGCCATTCCTTTTATAAGATCTGAATTGACAAATGCCGCCTTAATACGTTTTGAAAGCCTTGCCCAGGATCCAGCTAAATTTTCATTTTTTAAGGCAAACTCATCAGACAATGAGGTTCCTTCATCAAAGGCTTCATTCGCTTTTTCTTGCTCACCCCGGATCAAGCTTGTTTTAGATGCTAGAGCACCAAGCACGTTGATTGATCTTTTACCCTCAAGCCCAAGAGAGTCTAGCTTGTTTACCATCATTTGGTATCCATCACTATTTCCGTTAAGTCCTTCAAGAACCAAAAGCAAAGCTTCATTGGTGTCTTTGGCCAGTATGTCGCTGAATTCTTTGGTGCTTTTCCCCGCAACCTTGGCAAAGGTTGCCGTTTCTTTAAACATATCCGGAATTAGTTGGGCAAACACGGTGGAAGCTGTTTCGGGGCTTTGGCCAAGCTGATCAATTGCAGAGGCTAGTCCTAGTATCTCTGTAAGACTGATGTTTGCTTGCGGCGCTACCCCACCAACTCGCTTTGTAAAATCTACGAGCTCTGCTTCATTAGCAGATGAATTTGCACCAAGCACATTTATGGCAGAACCCGTCTTTTTTAACGCTTCGGCAGCCCCTAATTCTTCGGTGATTCGGAATAGGTCATTTATTTTACCTAGTTGACGAATGGTTTCCTCAACATTTCCTCCTAGGTCTTCAGACAGGGCGACATTTATTTGATCGGCTTGTTGAACAAAGGCCTCTATGTTTTTTTTTCCTTCAAATCCAAGTTTACCGGCAATTCTGGCCAAGCCTAGAAGTTCGGAGCGAGAGGACCTTGTATTAAAATACCTGAAGCTCTGCATAAGATCTTCCACTTCCAGTTTTGTAAGGCCGGTGGTTTTCTGCACATCTGAAATGGAGTCACTTAATTTTGCATTTCGATCAATTAATCGGTCGATGCCATTGAACAAGGCCTGTCCACCTAATGAAGCCAGTGCGATGACTCCAAAGGCTCGAATTTGTTTTTTAACAGACTCCCATGCACGGCCAACTTGCGAAGTAGTTCCTCGTAGTTTTTTAATGCGTGCATTTACCTGATCAAGTTCGGCCTTTGTTTTTCGAAAATGTTCGGTACCTGGGGTTATGTTCGACATGTTAGCCCTCAGTTCACGGGCTCGTTTTCCAAGTTGGCGGAGAGTTAAGCCATTAATTCCAACTTCTTTACGAAGCTGAGCCATTCTGTCTTTTGTAGCCCCTAGTTCTTGTCGAAGCTTTCCTTTTTCCTCCCGAACGGCTTTTACTTGTGCATCTAGTTTTCTCCACTGGTCGGAGTTCTTGGAAACCTGATTTCGTTGGTTTCTAAGCTCTTTTTCGTTGGAAGTGGCCTCTTTAATTGAAGCTCTTAGCTTACGGGCCTTTTGCTCCATCTCACCAAGCTCTCGTTGGCCTTGGTTTCCGTTGATTACAATCTCGAGATTTACCCTATCCGTTCTTACACTCATGACTTAAGTCCAGTTTTGATTTGATGAATGGCTGTCTCGGAGAGGCCGAGTGAAAGGCGAGAAATCAGATTGTCAATCTGTCCGTAGGCTGTTTTTGAATACCACTTTTTAGGCCGTCTTTTTTTTCTACCCAATTCTTTGAGCATGGCAACGGAAAGTTCTTTGTTTTCTAGGTATCCTTTACCGGCACCCATATCAACAAATCGACCCCACTCGGCAAAAGACAGGGAGAAGACACCTGAGAACTCAGATGATTGAAATAATTGGTATGAAAGGGATTTACGTAGAAAGCCTTTATCAACGGCGTCCAGGTCTTGAATGCGGGAATCTAACCGGGATAGGAGCTCTTCTGACCAAGCGCGAAGTTCCTGATTGAAGAAGGCTTTGGTGATTTCTGGAGAATAAGCCATGTTGGGTTATTTCTCCGCAAATTATCAGGAAGGATTAGTGAATGAAAGGACATAAAACAAAAGGCTACCTAATTGGTAGCCTTTTCAAATTCAACAAACTCATAGTAAGGGATTCCAGTTTCTTTGGCTATCTCCTTGCATTTTGCCTGGTCATAATAATCATGTCTTGAAACTATGAAAATCTTTTGATCATGGTTCTTGGTAAAGCAAAGAAACTCATCATCAATACAAGCCCCATTTTGGATTAAGTCTAAACTTTCATAATCCTCCATTTCTAGATAAAGTGACTCAAGTATTTTCAAGGGTTTCTTTTGTGCTTGAAGGGTTCCCAAAAAAGACCGGCGAAGAAATTTATGCTTTTCTAAAAGGGCTATTAAGGCCTGGTATCTTAATCTCATGGCATACAAAAATCAATACTTTGGTCACTTACTGTATCTACCTTAGAATCATATCCAAATGAATTGTTTTTCAAGGCATCTTCAATACTGAGCAGGTTGCCCAAGATAAAAAGTCCTTTAACGCCTAGAGTTGATTTGTTTTTCCCACGACTTAGATCGTCAGAAAAGGCCAGCACCTTACCATGATCCATTGACGACTTAAACGCGAAGGTTTTAGGGTCAATTTTCTCACCATGAATAATAATGCCGTTCTTCTTAAGTCCAAAATTTGAGTTATTCATAATCTATTGTTTGACAGGGACATTATGGTAATAATTTGAAAAATCTTCATGTCAAAGATAAGTATTAATCCGATATCGGTGCAAAATCGGTACGTAAATGGTACGAGCGCGAGACGGCCAATAAAGGGGGGATTTCTCAATAAGCTTTTTAAAACACCACCTCCGGATCTGGCAGGGCTCGTATGTTCTCAAGAATAGATTTTACCGGGGCCTGCTCCCATTTTGGCGCCTGATATCCACCTTTTTCCATCAGTTTCATCATGTTTTCCCAAATCATGGTGTCAAGTGATTCCCAGGGGAACGGAAATGTTCTCAAGTTGTAGTAAGCCTCCAAGACCTTTTCCTGGTGCTTAACGTTTTGGGGGCTTTCTTTAAGATCATGAGCAGCAAACACCCATGTATTGAGTAAGTCTCGAACCACTTGAATGTTAAAGAACAAATCTTCACGATTTCCGTCAACAAATTCATCCAGGCCCCTACCAATGTAGAGCTGCAACCAAAAGAAGTCGGTTATTGAGTGAATGGTTTTCCACTTTGGGTGTTCCTGGGCCATGGTAAGAGAGGTGGCAATGACAATTTCTTTTGACATGATCTTTGATTTTGTTGTAAGTACAAGTAAAGAAGGAGGGCGGTAATTCAAAAGGACGAAATACGGCTCAGCCCTTCCCGTTGACAAAACCACACAAGGTGAGCTTTTGAGGGCCATTAAGCTACCTCACGGGGGTGCTGAACCGAAATTCAAAAACCTATCAGGAAACGGCCTTTACAACCTTCTCCTGGTTGTCTTCTACCAGTTGAAGCAAGTGACAGAGGTAGATGGTGAGTTTATGCAAGCGCCACCGGTCTTCACGTGAGCGCAAGTCATAGACATCACTTGCCAAATAGGCTTCATACATATCAAAGATCTCCAGGGCAGCTTCCTGTCCGGAGTAAAGGTCAAAGAGCTCCGAAAAGAATTCTTTTGGCTCTTTGGTTTTCATGTGCCCGCAAATGATGCAGGGCTGGGTTTGGTTTTCTGAAGTTTGCATAGCTCAGAATTTAGATATCTGGGCTGAGAAAATACGGTTCAGCCCTTCCCGTTGCAAACTTCACATCAGTGAGCTTTGAGGGCCATTAAGCTACCTCACGGGGGTACTGAACCGCGTTCATTTACGTCAAGACATAAAAAATGCCCATCAACGTGGTCAATAGGCTAAAGCCCACCGATTGTAAAAGTTTGCACTTCAAAAGTAGAGAAGATTTTCAGGACAATGGCTAGCGGAAACTATGTCTTTTACCTAATTAATTATGCAATTTAAGTGCCAATTTATGCTGTTCTCATAAAAGATGAAGGAGGCCTAAAGCATTCCTTCATCCGCAAAGCTCATATAAGCTGAGCTTGGAGAGATAATCAGGTGATCAAGCAGGTTGATGTCGAAGAATTTCAGGGCATTTGAAATGCGTTTTGTGACTTCAAGGTCAGACTTTGACGGCTTAAGAGATCCTGAAGGATGGTTGTGGGAGATAATGACGCTAGTAGCCAGGGTTTTTAGGGCTGTTGCAGCAATCAGTCGAACGTCGACAACGGTTCCGGTTATGCCTCCGGTTGAAATGGATTGGTAGAATATTGGTCGGTTTGCTTGGTTCAGGTAGATTACATAGAAGGTTTCACAAACTTGAATGGTGTCTTGATCGCAGATGCTCATGAGCAACTGATGGCATTGCAAAGAGGATTTAATGGCAAAATAATCTGGACTAAGGGGCTTTGGATTTTGGTACCTGAGTTTTACTTCGTGGATTGTCATGATAATTGAATTTTGATTTACCACAACAGATAGCCTACAGAGGTCTTATTGAAGAAAGCTTGCCTTTAAGCTTAAGACTCAGCTATACCTTTGGATAAATCAAAACTCAACCATGACATACTTAAAGAAGGATACAGGTCAGATCACAGGAACTGGGGGCAGATCAAATTTCCGGTTAGAATCAGTAATTTCTGTGCGAATCGGCCTTTTACCCACTGCAGTAAGAACCATGCCTGAAACCAGAGCTGCTATGCCAAGATTTCGCAAGGTTTTATTCGAATTTGAAGTTGAAACAACAAAAGCACCTGCAGCTGACATTGCTAAACCTAGGTTTACAACCTGTTTGCTTTGTGGCTTATGCCCATGTATTTCATTTAGAAAATGCTCGCAATTGTTAGCTAATAAGCGGTACTTGTGTTTATTAACCATAGACAGGGCTTTGTTGACGGCTTGCTGGCGTAAACTAGGTGACCCCGGGAAACTTATAACCTTAGAAAAGGTAAGATTTTCAAATTCATTGAATCTTGATTGGTCAATTTTTTGAGCGGTGTGTCCAAAGTTTGCAACAAATTCTGGGCTTCCATTGAAATAGCCAATGAAGATTGCATAATGTTTGATTCTAATTCCAGCAGTTCTACTGTAAAGCTCTATGGCATCACCAGGAATCAATCCTGCTGTTATAAGTAATGCTTTTTTCATATTGATATTTATAGCCCTTTATAGGGAATTAAAAATGCTCTACAGACCACCTGTTCAATCTCAATTCTACTCCTAATGTTGGTAGGAACAGTTCCTCGAATATGCTTTTCGATTCTTTGAAGATAAGAAACACTAAATGGTCCATACTTTGAATTGAAATTATTCAAAAAATGCAGCATTTCATATCCTTGTGTCCGGTTAAGCAAGGCGCTATCTGGGTTTCCCCGATGATCGGGATTGTCATTTGAACCTGAGGTCCATGTGTAATCATCATAGAATAAATCATTTCTACTCATGAGAATCTGGGTGTTAAATGTTATTGTGTAAAGATACCCCTATTCCATTCTTGGCACAAGTAAAATATCGAAATAGTACTACAAAAGTTTCAACAATTTATCGGCATATTGTTGATAATCCTATTCTGAATGATGGAATGGTCATACACCACGAGGATGTTTGAGGACATTGGCGCAAATCGCTTAAGGCTAGGAGAGTCAAGGGTGTTTTTTAAGAGCAAGACCTTGGTCCTTAGCTTTTTTTCAGCCAAAATCAATCTCCTAAAATCAGCGGTATAGGTTGATTCGTACTTCAGGTCGAAAACCTTAGAAATGGATGGCGGCTCTATTTCAATTAAACAGCCCTTATTCTTTAATGAAGAAAGTGAATGAAACTTAGCATAGTTTTTTGCCAATTCCACCTGATCGGTAAAAAACAGAGCCCAGAACCCATACCTAGACTTTCGAGCTTTAGAAAGCTGAAAGCCTAGGGAGGTTCCGTGATAGTAGCTGGTGGGCGTCATACGGTATACCGCTCAGCAGTATGCCAATCACTGGCATCAAAAGTAGTTGGAGCAGCTTGGTTGATCATAAAGGTGAATCGATATCCATACAGCGTATTGTTTATAGGAATTGGCCCAATTTTCTCAGCTTTTACTGAGCTGGTGTTAAACCCCTGTAAAACAAAAGACTGTCCTTGAAATCGGTGCACATCGTTGATGATGTAGGATATAACCTTCCACCCGATCTCCTTGCACCTAGAGATGGCTTCATCTTTCTCTTGGGAATTGCCTTTATCCAGGACACGGTCGACAATGTAAAAGGCTCCTAGCTGGTGGTCGCGTAGGTTGTTGTAGCTACCGGTTAACTGGGAGGTAATTGCCTCAAGGCCTAGGGTTGGAAACTTATGGATCCCTTTCATAGCGTTTTCAAGGTCCCACATGTCAAAGGAGATGAATTTCGGCTCCTGATCATTATGTCCTAAAGCCTTGAGGTCTTCAGCAATGTGCTTAAAATAAGCAACGTACTCTATGTGTTTCATGGGTTGGAGGCTTTGATTCTGTCAGCATCTCGTTTCATCATTTTAAGCATGACCAGTAAATCTGGCATGGGCGTAGATGTTATTTGGTGGAATTTGGTGTTGTCTTTGCCTGCCAACTCCCGAAACACATCAAGCCAACCAAAAGATGTTGAATTGGCCTTCTCTTTGTTTTCATGTGAAAAAATTTCGGGATGGCTTTTCATGAATGATTTAAGGGCACATGTAAACCAAAACTTCACTAAGATTAGTTTGCGCTGTGGAACCTCCTTCACGTAATCCATTCTTGCTTCAATATTAAATCTGTTGAATGACTCCCTTACATCCCCGGTTGACCAAACACTTTCTATGGGCACATCGGATGCGGGCCTATACAAAGTGAGAAACAGTTTTTGCATTAGGATTAGACGTTTTTTGTTTTCGAGTTCCAATTCAATCTTGGCAAGCAGCTTTTGAGCATACGCAAATTCATCACCAACCAGGGTACGGAGGGATTGATCTGGCCCATATAGCCTACCCCTTCCTTTGATGGGTATAAATGGGAGCGGGTTTTCAAAGGAAGGCAAGTTTAACACCCAGTTGGTAAGCTCCAAAAGTTGATGAATTTGATCATCAGAAAGCTTAAAGAAAAGCTGGGTCTTAGCATTAAACTTATTGGAAGGATTAATGTTTGCGAGAATCATTAGAATGACGATTCGCTCTCTTTGAAATATGTCATCTTTTTCAAGTTTAACTGACATCTCAGCTTTGTCGTTCAAGGAGTTCATTGAGGCTATGTGCTCAAATAGTTTATCCATGCGCAATGCAAGGCGGGTAATTTGTTTAAAGTCACATTCATCAAAATTATTTGGAATGGTGAATTTGAATGTTTTGCTTTTATGATTTAGAATTTCAACGGTGTTCATCTTCGTTTGATTAAAATTAAGAGCGAAATCAATAATAGTAGGAAATTGGAAGCTAGGCTAACCCAAGCCCAGTTTGGGGTAACCACAAGGGAGGAGGTCTGGTTTGAAAGTGTTCGAATGGTTTTTTCCAGAAACTCAATTCGTTTTTCCTTTGATTCACATTCTACAATAAGACGCCCGTATGCATCTCGATAGATTCGGAGCTCGGCATTGGCAGAAGTATCTTTAATCATCTCCCCGGGGGTTAGAATGAATCGAATGCTGTCAATGTAGATTGTATCCCTAAGCGTCTCACTAGGTATAACGGAGTCCTTACGAATTTCGGTGTAATGGTTTTCTACGATTGTTTTTGGTGGAAACCGTTCTGCACATTTACGAGGAGTAATGCAAGAATATAGGGTAAGAATCAAGGTAATATAAAATAATGTTTTCATGGCTTAAGAATTTTACGGAATTCTTCAATGGTTTTTTCAGATTTAGAAAGGTGGGTTAAAAGCTCTTGTTTAATTGTAGTGGCTAGGGCCCTTATCTCTGAAAGAGCGGTTTGCGATAGAGATTCAGATTTAATGAGGTAAGTGTCTAAAAATGCATTAACCTTTGATAACAGTTCTGTTTGCTCTTTGCGGAGTTCGTCTCGACTTTCATTGAGTTTTTTAATTTCTTTTACATCAAAAAGCTGGAAATGAATATTTCCGTTTTCTTCTTTGATTTTGTGGATTCCGTCTGTGGTTTCAAACGTTGCAGCTTTGTTTACTATCCCTAATGTTTGTGAGAAGGCAAACCCACAGCGAGAACCATTGCCGCACAGGCTTTGAGAACCATCTGAATTAAAGTAGACCATACGATAGTCCAGTTCTGGGTGATCTTGAATGAGAATCAACCCATCAGACCCTATCCGGAATCTTCGATCGCATAGT
>CAKZPI010000024.1 GCA_937139155.1 uncultured Flavobacteriales bacterium | reverse complement strand
AATTTTCCTTACTCCTTCATCCATGCCAATGATTTGCAGAGCCGGACGAATTGTGTTGGGGTAATTCCTGGTAATCCCTGAAATATGGGCATCTGCAACCCCTTGCTCAACCATCATCAACCCAAAATGGTTTCGGTCACGCATCAAGCGCCTAGCCTCGTACTTAGTAAGGCCGCGACGTTTCCGCTTAGACCACATCAAATCTCCATACTTCAACCGTCTTGTTTCCTCTTCGTCTGATTTCGGGTCAATGATTTCAACATCATCAGGAAGCTCAATTCCATTTTCCTCCATTAAAGAAAGGATTCGGTTTTTCTTGCCCAGCAAAATGGGAATGGCTACTCCTTCTTCGTAAGAAATCTGAGCTGCTCGTAAAATTTTCGGATTATCCGCTTCCGCGAATACTACCTTTCTGGGCTGTTGTTTTGCCCGGGTGGTCAATTGACGAATCAGCTGATTGTCTAAGCCTAACCTTTGTTTAAGGTCCAATTCATAGGCCTCAAAATCAGAAATGGGCATGGTTGCCACACCAGAGTCCATAGCTGCCTTTGCTACCGCTGGGGCCACCGAAGAAATCAACCTTGGATCGAAGGGCTTCGGAATTATATATTCAGGCCCGAATCCAAGTTTTACATTATTATAAGCCATTGATACCTCTTCTGGAACTGACTCTTTTGCGAGTTCAGCAAGAGCCTTAACGGCTGCAATTTTCATTTCTTCATTGATCCGCCTTGAGCGAACATCAAGAGCCCCTCTGAAAATAAAGGGGAAGCCTAAAACATTGTTCACCTGGTTAGGGTTGTCGGTTCTACCAGTAGCCGCAATCACATCAGGTCGAACGGATTTGGCATCTTTATATGAAATCTCTGGATCTGGATTGGCCAATGCAAATACAATGGGAATTTCTGCCATCGATTTCACCATTTCTTTGGATACAACTCCACCTGTAGATAAACCCACAAATACATCAGCACCTTTCATTAAGTCATCAAGGCTAATGTCTTCATTTCCATTAGAGAATTCAGCCTTGTACTTTGAAAGATTGTCTCTGCCCGAATGAATCAGTCCCTTTGAATCAAGCATAAAAAGGTTCTTAGGATTTGCTCCGAGGCTTATATAGAGTTTTGCACAAGAAATAGCAGCCGCTCCGGCACCATTGATAACAATTCTCACCTTATCAATTTCCTTTTCGGCCAATTCCAAGGCATTGATCAATGCGGCAGCGGATATAATGGCCGTTCCGTGCTGGTCATCATGCATCACCGGAATATCCAGTTCTTCAATCAAGCGTCGCTCAATTTCAAAACTTTCAGGGGCCTTAATGTCTTCAAGGTTGATTCCTCCAAAAGTTGGGCTAATCGCTTTCACGGTTTCAATGAAGTGGTCGATGTTCTTCGAGTCTATCTCAATGTCAAAAACATCAATGTCAGCGAAGATTTTAAACAGCACCCCTTTCCCTTCCATCACAGGTTTAGATGCTAGCGGACCGATATTACCCAGCCCTAAGACTGCCGTTCCATCGGATATTACCGCTACCAGGTTTCCTTTGGAGGTATATTTATAGGCATCTGCCGGATTGGCTTCAATGGCCTTACAAGGAATTGCAACACCCGGCGAATAGGCCAAAGAAAGGTCGCGTTGAGATCTATGCTTTTTGGTAGGCACCACAGAGATTTTTCCCGGTCTGGGTTCGGCGTGGTACTGTAAAGCGTCTTTTGTTTTCGATTTTCCCATAGATGCAAATTAAGCCAAGGTTCTTGAACATAAAAAAGCCAGCCTAGGAAAAAGCTAAGCTGGCTCTTAAAATCTTTTAATCTAAAATCAGTTTCTGTTGACAATCAATTTTTTGGTCATCATCGGACTTCCATTGTCATTGATTGAGTAGAAATAAACTCCAGGACTAAGGTCTCCTACAAATAAGGTAAGTTTTCCTAAGTCAGTATCTAGGGTTTCATATTTAACTTGATTTCCAAGCATGTCATAAACCGATAGTGTATACCGCCCGTAAGAGTTTGGAAGTTCAAATTCAAAAATGGTTTCATCGTTGGCCGGATTTGGATAAGGCTCATGAACGATTGGATCTTCATCTTCTTGGAAATCCAAACCATACCCTTTGTAGGTTACGTCATGATAGGTAGAATCACTAGGATTGTTCTTATCAAAGAAAACGTAACGAATAACGGTTGACCCTGCATTGTCTTGAGGCCTGTAATACCCGGTAAAGATATTTACTGTTTCACCAGCCTGCATGGTATAAGCATCGTTGTCTGGTGCTTGATCCGTCGCAGGTAAATAGCAATTCGTCCAGCAAAAGTAATTCACTGAACCATTCACTTCAGAAAGGATAACCCGTTTAACCAAAATATCTTTGGAAGCACCGGCATCGTTTCTAACCTCAATATGGGATTCAACCTCCCAACCGGTATGATCTATGCCAACTTCAGTATCGGCTGTAACCACGGAAAGGCTTTGGCCGAAAGCCAAGGAGGCGCATGCAGCAAAAGCAAGAAAAAATGTAGCCCTCAAACGCATAGGTTCTTTTTTATTATTAGACAGTTCACAAATCTACGAAATATTCTTTTTATGCTTGGAGGCCAAAGAAGTAAACCAAAACAATTTTTGGCCTTAAATCACTACTCCAAAGATTAGGCCAAAGCCCATTAACTTTAAATGTATGAAAAAAATCTTACTCTCGCTGTCTGCCCTAGCCATTTCGGCGGCTGTTTCAGCACAAACCTATTTCACAGAAGACTGGTCGAACGGAATGAACGGCTGGACTTTCACCGCAGCAGCCGGTTCCGATGGATGGAACGTGGGTTCTGCTACAGCACTTAGCAGTCAGTATTTTCCAATTCCAGCCCTAAACGGCGACATGATTGCAACCAACGATGACAATTGCAACTGCGATAAAAGTGCTGATTTCTTAATCTCTCCAAGCATTGACCTTTCGGCGGCCACAGGCCCAGTGTTAACCTTTAGTAGCTTCCATTTTGCGGCTACTTATGGTGGCGGTACCGAGTCAGCTACCGTTCGAGTATCCAATGATGGTGGTACCACTTGGACCGATCTTAACACCCTGCCAGGTGACGGTACAGGTTGGTCAAACGAAGGGATTTCTCTAAGTGCCTATGCTGGCGACACCATTATGCTTGGATTCTTTTACGATGATGACGGGGTATGGAGCTATGGTTGGGCTTTGGATGATATCGCAATCAAAGATCTTCCTGCTGTAGAAGTGGTATTGAATGAGTTGATTGTACCTAACACCTTGCCAATGGGCTCAAACGGAGACATTGCCTTCAGCATTGAAAACAAAGGAGGAAATACCATTACAAGTCTTGACTTGGTTTGGACCGACGGAACCAATGTTTATACCGACAATGTAACCGGATTGAACATTCCAAGTTTTGGAACAGATACCCTAATTCATGCTGATGCTTTTAACCAAAGCACCTTCGGAAACTACCAAGTTGGAGGAGCTGTAGTTATTGCAGGTGATGTAGATACTACCAACAACAATGGTCTTGGTGCCATCAATGTGCTTTCTTTTGCTACCAGCCGTAAGGTTGTAATTGAAGAAGGTACTGGTACTTGGTGTGGATGGTGCCCAAGAGGTACGGTTGCCATGGAGTATATGACTCAAACTTATGACAACTCCTTTGTGGGTATTGCGGTTCACAACGGTGACCCAATGACTGTAACGGCCTATGACAATGGCGCAGGAATTACTGGTTTCCCCGGAATGAATGTTGACCGTACCATCCTAGGTGCCGGAGTTTCTACAGGAACCATGCAAGGCTATTACACGGAAAGAATGAATGAATATCCACTTGCCGATGTTCAAATAACCAGTCAATCATTGAATACCGGAAACGGAGACGTTACCATTAGCGTAGAAGCTCAGTTCGCTGCAGATGTTGCTGGTGATTATAGATTTGCCGTTGTAGTTCTTGAAGATAGCATCACCGGTACCTCTCAAGGGTATAGCCAAGCTAATTATTACTCTGGAGGTGGAAACGGAAACCTTTCTGGCGCCGGTTTTGATTGGCACCTAGAAGCTGACCCAGTACCATTTTCGAAAATGTTCTACAACCATGTAGGTGTGAAATTGATCGGAGGGTACAGCGGACAGTCAGGTTCAGTTCCAGCAACCGTTGCTGCTAACGGAAACGTGACCCATACCTTTAATTCTAACATTGCTGCCGATGTAGACGATTATGCACAAGTTAGTTTCGCGGTTCTATTATTAGATCCTGACGGCCAAATTGTGAACGCGGATAAAGAGCATGCTAGCCTTATTCTTTCTACCGAAGAGGAATTGGTAAGCAATTTTGAAATCTTCCCAAATCCAACCGAAGGCATCGCTCAATTGGCACTTGACCTTTCTACTGCTACCGAAGTTAATATTGAGGTAATTGACCAGTTAGGTCGTGTGGTTCTTCAAGAATCAAATCAAAAACTTCCTGCCGGAAGAAACCTTACCAGCATTGATCTAAGCAACCACCCTGCTGGAATTTACACGGTAAGCTTAAATTATGGCGGAAAATCAATTCGCGAAAAGCTGATTGTACAATAAACCAAATCAAGCAATTCATACAGGAGTGGAGGCATTTGTCTCCACTCCTTTTTTATAAAGGCATTATCTTTGTAAGCTAGTCTCTTAAATCATTGAAATGAAAACCTTATTTACCTCTCTGGCCATTTTGGCTTTTTCAGCAACTTGCTTTGCTCAAAACTCTCCAGTTCCATCGGCTGATATTAAAACCCTTGACGGGAAAACAGTAAATACCTCTAGTTTCGAAAACGACGGAAAACCCTATGTAATTTCATTCTGGGCCACTTGGTGCAAGCCATGCATCCGTGAGCTTACCGCCATTGCCGAGAACTATGAAGATTGGCAGGAAGAAACGGGCATGAAGCTTATTGCCGTTTCCATTGACGATGCTAGAAATAGCCGGAAAGTAATGCCTTTCATCAACGGAATGGGCTGGGATTACGAAGTTTACCTTGATGCCAATCAAGACTTCAAAAGAAAAATGAATGTAAATGGGGTACCTCATACCTTCCTCGTTGATGGCAATAATAAAATTGTATGGAGCCATAATTCATACGCCGCCGGAGATGAATACCATCTCTATGAACTGATTGAGAAACTTTCCAACGGAGAAAGCATTGATGAATAATTTAAGAAAAAAGGTCCTTGGGGGCCTTTTCCTTTTTAGTTCAAGTTTTGCTTTTGCCCAAAACCCTGGGCAAATTAGTGGAAACTTCCAGGTTGATTTTCAAGTTTACCAACCAGATAGTCTAATCGGGGCCGAAGAGGTTCCGGAAGGTCTGCTCATGAACGGGTTCGCAAATGTGAATTATACCCGTGATGAATTCAGTGCAGGACTTAGATATGAGTCCTATTTAAATCCAATGCTGGGTTTCGATACCCGCTACAAAGGCAGTGGAATTACCTACCGGTATGCATCCTATGACAATGGATTCATAAAAGCCACCATCGGAAACTTTTACGATCAATTTGGGAGCGGACTACTTCTTAGAGCCTACGAAGAGCGAAACCTAGGTTACGACAATGCCTTTGACGGTTTCCATATTGCGGTTAATCCCGGAAAGGGGGTTCGTTTAAAAGCTTTGATTGGAAAACAAAGAGCCTTTTTCGACTACTCAAACGGAATTGTACGTGGATTTGACGGAGAGTGGGTTCTAAACGAAGGTCTAAAATCTATGGAAACTTCCGCCACTACAGTTATTGTTGGAGGTAGTTTTGTGAGCAAATTCCAAGCCGATCAAGACCCCTTTTACAAGCTCCCTGAAAACGTGGCCGCAGGATCTGGAAGATTGAATATCATTCGAGGAGGTTTCGATTTCTTCACAGAATACGCCTATAAAATCAACGACCCCTCAGCTGCAAATGGCTTTATTTACAAGCCTGGTGAAGCCCTACTGGTTACGGCCTCCTATTCTCGGAAAGGAATGGGTATCATACTTGGAGCCAAGCGAATTGATAATATGGATTTCCGGTCTGACCGTACGGCAACTGGAAACGTGCTACTTATTAATTACCTGCCTGCCCTTACCAAACAACATACCTATACCATTGCCGCTTTTTACCCCTATGCAACCCAACCAAATGGTGAGCTCGGAGTACAAGGTGAACTCTTCTACACTTTTAAGAAAGGCAGTTTCCTTGGCGGGAAATATGGAACCAAGCTTAGCGTAAACTTAAGCGCGGCTCAATCCATAGAAAGAAGTCCAATTCACGATACTATTGCGGTTGGAGAAAGCGGAACCCTCGGCTATGAATCGGAATTTCTGACCCCGGGTGAAACGGTGTATTTCCGCGACTTCAATTTTACCCTTACCAAAAAGTTTTCTAAAAAGTGGAAAGGAAGCTTCATGTACATGAATCAATCCTATAATAAGGCTGTAATTGAGGGAAAACCCGGATTCTTGAAAAATCAAATTCTTGTGGCCGAAGCTCAGTACAAAATAAATACCCGTCATAGCATTCGCATGGAAGCTCAAGGGCTTTTCATGGAAGATGATGCCAATCCTGACAATGTTGATTTCGGCTCTTGGGCCCTTGGCCTGGTTGAATATACCGTGGCTCCTCATTATTTCGTGGCGGTTCAAGACCTTTACAATTATGGAAATCCTGATAAAACCCGCAGAATTCACTATTTTCTGGCTTCCGCCGGATATGTTAAGGGCTCATCGAGAATAGCCTTGAATTACGGAAAGCAACGGGCCGGAATTTTCTGTGTAGGAGGTATTTGTAGAGAAGTGCCTGCCAGCAGCGGTTTATCGGTAAGTATAACCTCAAGTTTCTAGTATGAGATTGATTAGTAAAATATTCGCCTTATTTTTAATTACAAGTTTTTTCCATGGCTGTGATGTGGTTGAAGGTCCCTATATCGAATCCAATTCAGGCGGACCTGACACCTCAAATACTAAGGTCAGAAAAGTGTTTTTGGAAGACTATACGGGTCATACGTGTAAAAACTGTCCGGAAGCAGCTGTAATTGCAAAGCAAGTGGCCGACCTTTACCCTAAACAGGTAATCACGCTTGCCGTTCATGCAGGCTTTTTTGCCAATCCTGAGCCTCAGCCGCCGTATGATTATGATTTCAGAACCCCTACCGGAGAAGCCTGGGATCAGTTTTTTGGAAACTCAAATGCCGGAAACCCCAATGGAATGGTTGATCGCATGGACTATTCAAACTCAGACCATATTAAAGGAATTACCGCTTGGGGCTCTTTGGTAAGTCAAAGATTGCAAGAGCCTCTTGAGGCGTATATTGTGATTGATAGCGATTATAATTCTGATAACCGTACCGCGAATATCTCTGTTGATACAGAGCTTTTCCAGGACCTAACAGACCCCTTAAAACTGGTGGTTCTCTTAACCGAAGACAGCATTGTAAAACCTCAAAAAGATGTTGATCAGCAAGGAAACTCCATTACCATCTATGACTACGTTCACATGCATGTTTTAAGGGCGGCTATTAATTCTACTTGGGGAGATGAATTATCCGCCTCCGGAGGAAGCACTGGAACCCTATTTGAAAATGATTATAGTTTCACCTTAGATCAAGAGTATAGAGCTGACCAATGCCATGTGGTTGCCTTCGTTTATAATGATTTAACCAAAGAAGTACTTCAAGCTGAGTATGCGCCCATTCAATAAACTCCTTTTTTTATTTAGCTTCTTAGTATGCATAGGAAGCCATGCCCAAGATTTTGGAGCTTCCATAAACCTTGGTTTAACAACTAGCCAGGTTTTTGGAGATAACCAAGGTGGGTTCAACAAAGCGGGGGTTCATGCAGGTGTTTTTGTTGACCGAGCTTTGAAGTCAATGAATGGAAAAATTGAATTCGGCCTGCAGTTCAGTCAAAAGGGCTCCAGAATGTCTGCTGATATACGGGAGAAAACCGGACAAGATTATAAGATTCAATTGGCTTATTTAGAGATCCCTTTCCATTACCGGTTGAAAATTTATCCAAGAGTGGAAGCCATAGGCGGTCTAAGCGCGGGCATTTTAGTTTCCGAATACGAAGGGGATGCCGATGAAGCCTACCCTGGTTTTCTTCCCTTCAACCCCCTTGAAATTGCGGGCCGGTTAGGGGTAAGCTATGAACTTTCTTCCTCCTCAAAAATTTCAGCAATTCTAAGTCAAAGTCTAAGCCCGATCCGATCACATGCCTTTGGCGCTACCAACCGATTGAACTATGGAATGTTGAACAACGTAATTGAGTTCGGCTATTCTTATCATTTCGGAACTCCATGAAAAAGAAAATTGTCGTAGGAATTTCAGGTGCCAGTGGTTCCATTTACGCCAAAGTCTTGCTTGATAAATTAAGCCAGCTTGACGATCAGGTCGAATCCGTAGGGATCATTCTATCTTCCAATGCCAAAAGAGTTTGGAAGGATGAAATTGGAGACTCTTCCTATGAGAACTACCCTTTTCAGGTTTATTCAAGCATGGATTTCGATGCCCCCTTTGCCAGTGGATCGGCAAAATATGGATCCATGGTAATTTGTCCTTGTTCTATGGGCACCTTAGGCAGGATTGCAAGTGGCACCTCCAATGATTTAATGAGTCGGGCAGCTGATGTCATTCTAAAAGAAGAAAGAAAGCTAATCCTGGTTCCAAGAGATACTCCCCTTAGCCTGATTCACCTTGAAAATTTAGTTCGGGTTAAAAAGGCCGGAGCAACCATTTTACCAGCTTGCCCCTCTTTTTATTCCATGCCCAAAAATTTTGAAGAAATGGCGGCCACCGTAGTTGACCGTATCATAGACCAATTGGGCCTTGAGCAAGATTCTTTTCGGTGGGGTGAATAAGTTTTTTCACCACATTTTTTAAGCCTTTGAAAATTTTGTACTTTCAGCCTGCAATTACAAGAATAACTAACCGTTCTGTAATACTAAAGACCACAATCATGCTTGATCTAACCAAAAGCGTTCTAGAGAAGGTTCGCTTTGACAAGGGTTTATTTCTGAAAGAACTATACAAATCACTGAATTGGCTTAAGCGCCCTGAAATTATTGCTTTAAAGGCTTGGTGCCTTGCCACCTTTACTGAATATCAATCTGAAATTCAGGAGGCTTTTAAGGCTTTTTCTTAAGGGCTTGAACATTTCTTATCAGACCGCTATAACCCGTTCGCTTTACCGCTGAACCCCGAAAGGTTTCTTCAAAGGCCTCTTCGGTAAGTTCTTCCCATTCTGCCCTACTTCGGTTTTCTATTGCCTCTCGGATCAGAAAATCCGGTTCATTATGAGGCTTAGAAAAGCGATTCCATGGACAAACGTCTTGGCATACATCGCAACCAAAAATCCAATCATCCAACTGACCTTCGGTCCAGTCAGGAATTTGCCCTTTAAGCTCAATGGTTAGGTAGGATATACATTTAGACCCATCAACTTTATACGGCTCTATAATGGCCTCTGTTGGGCAGGCATCAATGCATTTTCTGCAGGTTCCACAATGGTCTTTACGAAACAGACTGTCAGGTTCAAGGTCTAGGTCTATGAATAGTTCTGCTAGAAAGAAAAAGGATCCATTTGATTTGCTAATCAAGTTTGAGTTTTTCCCTCTCCATCCCAATCCAGATTTCTCGGCCCAAGCCTTTTCTAAAACAGGAGCTGAATCTACAAACACCCTTCCTTGAACATCTCCAAACTCCTCTTTTAAGGCCTTGAGAAGGATAATTCCTTTTTTCTTTACAACCTTATGATAATCTCTGCCATAGGCATAGGTAGAAATTTTAGGAGAATCCGGTCTTTGCCTTTTTGGGGGGAAATAATTGTATAGGAAGGAGACCACCGTTTTGGTACCTGGCACCAATTTCTCCGGGTCAAGTCTTTTCTCAAAATGATTCTCCATATAGCCCATTTCCCCATGGCGGTTGTTCCTAAGCCAATCTTCAAGCCGAGGAGCTTCGGTTTCCAAAAACTCTGCTTTTGAAAATCCAACAGAAAGGAAACCCAGTTCATAAGCCTTTCGGCGGATGAAATCTTTGGGGCTTTTCATCACTCAAAAAGGGTTCCTGGTCTTGAGGGAGAGATTCCCAAATGAGTAAAGGCTCTTTGAGTAACCTCCCTTCCTCTCGGAGTTCGAACTAAGAATCCTTCCATAATAAGGAAGGGTTCATACACTTCCTCAAGGGTTCCGCTATCTTCTCCTACGGCTGTAGCAATGGTGGTTATTCCTACCGGACCACCTTTAAACTTTTCGATGATGGTTCTAAGAATTCGATTGTCCATTTCATCCAGGCCATGTTCATCTACATCTAGGGCATCAAGGCCTAGCTTGGCAATGGAAAGGTCAATTTTTCCATTTCCCTTCACTTGGGCAAAATCCCTAACCCGCCTCAATAAGGCATTGGCTATACGTGGGGTACCTCGGCTTCTCCGGGCTATTTCAATGGCTGCATTTTCTTCTATTTCTACCCCTAATATTCCTGAGCTCCTTTGTACAATATGAGATAAAAGCTCAGAATTATAATATTGAAGCCTGGCATTAATGCCGAATCTTGCCCTTAACGGGGAAGTAAGCAATCCTGACCGGGTGGTGGCCCCAATTAAGGTAAATGGGTTTAGTTGAATTTGAACCGTTCGGGCATTGGGCCCAGTTTCAATCATGATGTCAATTTTGAAATCCTCCATGGCAGAGTATAGGTACTCCTCTACAATTGGAGAAAGTCTGTGAATTTCATCGATGAATAAAACGTCTCTGGGTTCTAAATTTGTAAGTAATCCGGCTAGGTCACCGGGTTTGTCTAATACCGGGCCTGAAGTAATTTTTATGCCCGCCCCCAGTTCATTGGAAAGAATATTGGCCAAGGTTGTTTTACCAAGCCCCGGAGGACCGTGAAGCAAAACATGATCAAGGGCTTCATTTCGTTGATTGGCTGCGGCAACAAACACCTCCAAATTAGCCACCACCTTATCTTGACCGGCAAAGTCATCAAACTGTGCGGGCCGAAGCTCTTGTTCAATGGCTCTGTCTTCATTATCAAGACCTTCACCTTCTGGATCTAAATACTCATTCATTGGTGGAAAGGTAAATACCTAAACCGAATAAAAAAAGGGAGCCGAAGCTCCCTTTTCCTAAAACACCGGTTTAATTTCTAATGTTGAACCACAAATTGCTTGGTTCCGATTTTTTCCTGGTTTTGTAGGTAGAGGATGTAAACTCCATCGGTCAGGTTGCCCAGTTCAATTTGAATGCTCTGGTTTCCTGGAAGGATTTTCATACTCTTAATAACCACCCCTAAATTATTGGTAATGGTCAATTCAGTTTCACTTTGCAAGCTTGATCCAAACTCTAGGTTTAGCAAGTTCTGGGTAGGATTCGGGAAGATTTCAAAATTAAGCTCATTTGCTTCTTCCAAACCAATATTAGATCCTACCGTTACGGTTCTTGTTTCTTCACAACCGTTTGCATCGGTAACCACTACTGTGTAATCACCAGCGCAAAGCTGGGTTGCAATTTGAGTGGTTTGGTTGTTAGGATCATCCCATTGGTAAGAGTAAGGAGATACGCCCCCATTTACAAATACACCTGCTTGCCCATCACACAATGGAATATGCTCAATGGTAGTTTGGGTTTGCAGTACCATGGGGCTAGGTTGATTGATTAAAATTGACCCATTGGCTGAATTCCCATTGGCATCTGTTACGGTAACCGTATAAGACCCCATCGGGATTCCAGAAATGCTTCCGGTAGTCATACCATTGCTCCAGGCATAGGTATAGGGAGGAGTTCCGTTATTTACACTTACCATGGCAGATCCGGTAGAATCACCAAAGCAGGCTACGTCGGTTCCTGTTACCAAGACGGTCATTGCCAAGGGCTCTGCAATGCTAACCGAGTCAACTTTTGAACAGCCTTTTGCATCCGTAACAGTTACATAGTAAACCCCAGCCGATAATCCTGAAACATAATTTGAATCTGAATTGTTCGACCATAGGTAGGTATAAGGACTAACCCCTCCGGAAACATTCACCTGAGCCGTTCCGTTCGAGCATCCATTGCAAGTTGCATTTGTGCTTGAAGTCGAAGAACTTAAGAGAGAAGGTTCTGAGAGTTGATATGAGAATTGTCCTGTACATCCCATTGAATCCGTTACCGTTAAAGAGTACGATCCAGCTGTCAATCCGGAAATGGAATTGGTAGAATCACCTGTTGACCAAGCGTAGGAATAGCTTCCCGTTCCGCCGAAAGGCAAAACAGAAATGAAACCATTGGTATCTCCATTGCAGGTAATTTCGCTTACCGAATCAATGTTGAATTTGATTTGTGAAGGTTCATAAATGGTATCCAATAGGGTAAAATTACATCCATTGCTATCGGTCACCAAAACCGTGTACACCCCAGCATTCAACCCGGAAATTGAGTCACCGGAAGCTCCAGAAGCCCAGTTATAATTATAGGGAGGGATTCCGCCAGTAGCTTCAACTTTTAAGAAACCATTGGTACCACCAAAGCAATCTAGGTTTCCTTTATTAACCGTTTGCGCTTGGATGGGACTAGGCTCAATCAAGGTCACGGTAATTGAATCTTGACAAGCGTTTGCATCCGTGATAACCACGGTGTAGTCGCCAGCCGCTAAGCTCGTTGCAGAAGCTGTTGTTTGACCGTCAGACCATTGGTAAGAGTATGGAGGAGTTCCGCCAAAGCCTTGGGCTGTAGCATTTCCATCGTTTCCATTGTTACAAGAAACATCAAACTTGGTCAGAATGGAAGAAACTAGAGGTTGAGGCTCATTAATGACAACGGTGGCCGTGGAAGTTTGACTTGCTGCATCGGTAACAGTAACTGTATACGAACCGGCAGTTAATCCTGAAATATCTTTTCCGCTAGCTCCATTCGACCAAACGAAGGTATAAGGAGGAACACCATCAACCGCGGTGGCAGATGCAGTTCCATCAGCACTACCAGCACAAAGTGCATCCGAAGAGCTTGTAATGCTGGCTACTACTGGCTCAACATTGTTGAAAATCTTAATGTCGTCAATAGCAATGTCTCCAAACTGGTTGGCTCCAGTTTCACCAACAAACCGAAGTTTAACCGTTTCACCTAAGAAGGCGGAAAGGGTTAATTTTTCTTCCACCCAATTTGGTCCTTGAGACCCTGATTTTGACCATAATTGAAGCCATCCGTTTTCGGTTTGAACCTCTACGCTCAATCGGTTGATACCAGCCCCATTCATATGGTAATAGAACTGAAGGTATGGCGAATTCAAGCTACCAAGATCCACACAACCTGTTCGTAGTATGGCTTTTTTGTTTGGATTATTAGGAGTACTTGACTCAAGGAATAAATAATTCCCGGTACTTCCTGTGGTATGGTCAGCAGCTGGCCCTGTGTTAGGTGTGGGGGTTGAACCCGTACCCACAGACCAGTTGAAATCATCGATTACCGCTTCTTGAACCAAGTTATGGCTGGCTTCAAAATTCACCTCATAAGGGAATGCAGAAACCAAGATTGGTTCAGATTCAACCTCAAGAAGAAGGGTATCATTGGTTCGGTTGGTATCGCCACCAGTAGTTGCCCAAGCCTTCACATCATGGAAACCCGTTCCGGAAAGGTCAATGGACTGAGTAAATGAGTAGGTATAGGTTCCGAGGTAATCAATATTAACATTGGTAACCGATTCCATTACAACGGGTCCGGCATCACCTTGAACCGATACGTCAAAGGCAGTTATGGGCAATCCGCTGAAATTCTTAATGGTTAATTCAACGAACTCTTGTCCTAGGTCACATCTTGAAAATGGCTTAGAAATTTCAATTACCGCCACATCTTTAGCAGTACATGGTGAGGTATCGAAAGCCTCAATGGTTTCCACTGACTTATTTCCTTCATTAACTCCATTGCTAGGACTTTGCCCATTGTTATTGGCAAGAATTGAGTTTCCGCCACAGCGAACCTCATAGGTTCCCCCATTCCAGCCATCGCCATTATCATCATAGGTAATGAATTCAAAGGTTTCACCTTCTGGTAAACAAACAGTATCAACGTAAACTTTACCGGCTTGAAGACCTAGACCTTCAGCAAGTTTCTCTCCATTTGAAGTACGAATAAGTTCCCAGGAAACATCTTCACCAAAGGCTCCTGAATTTACTTCTACAAAAGCAACCACATCAACGGGTGAACATCCGATATAGTCAACAAAAGCAGAATCTTTTTGAACACAGCCATCACCATCGGTAATGTCAACATAATACCAGCCCGCAGAAAGGTTGGAAACATCTTCTGTAGTGTCTCCATTCGACCATTGGAAGGTATAAGGAGGAGTTGAACCTAAAAGGGTCAAGTCAATGGCTCCGTCACCAGCTCCAAAGGAGGACTCGTCGGTAACATCCAGGGAAGAAAGTACACAAGGGCCTTGAGAACAAGTAAGGTAAGAACGGCTATTGATAGCGGTAAACTCTACCCTAGCATACTGGTCGGTTGTAAATAAGCTTTGGCAGGCATCTGGAGAATACGCCATAATATTGGCTGGTTCTGGTTGGTAGTAATCACCATTGGCGTCTTGCTCATTTCCTGTATAGTTACAGTTTTGATCCACTTTACCTGTTAGGTTTGGATCTGCCGGAGTATCACAAAGTCTATCACCATGGGTGGTACAGTTAGAACCGTCTACCAATTCGTCAGTAGTTCCAAAATTTGAAGTTCCATGGGTATGGTATAGGGCGAAATAATGTCCGATTTCATGCAGCATGGTTAAACCATTGGGCGTACATGAATTCACCATCATTACACGGTCAGGACCACCTGGGAAATAGGCATATCCACAAACAGGGGTTCCGTTTGAGGCTACAGAATTGCAATAGTAAACATTGATAACATCTTGCACATCGTACTGAGCCCCCATAGCACTTTCATCGTCTACGGCACTATCAAAATCGTAATACTGGTCGCTATCAATGTAGTTTATAGGTCCACACTGGTAGAATTGAATATTCGCATTGATGTAGTACTGATTTAGGATGTTGATCTGGTTGATTACATCGGCATCATTTATACCCCCGGTTCCATCATCCTTCCGAACAATATGGTGTTTAATGGGGAAAAGCAAGGTTGAGCCCGACCTTTGAATCTTTTTACTCTGCAAAAATTGCTGAAAAGCAGGTTGTTGAGCATCCAAGAATGCTTGCTGTGCAGGAGTTGGTTCTGTAGCACAAAAACCACCTGGTCCTTGGCTAGATTGGGCAAAACCTAGGAAAGGTAAAATGCCTAATAAAACGGCGTAAAGTACGGTGTATCGCATATGCTGATAATTATCCATTTTCTGAGGGCTTAAAGATAACAGAAATCACTTGTTTAGAGGTGATTTCCGTATGCTTACACATAAAAAAAGCCTCGATTATCGAGGCTTTTCTTACGCTTTCAATATTTTCAACTAGTGAGAATCTTCTTCACCAGCTTTTAAAGGTACATTCTGAGGGATGAAATCCTGATCAGCTCCTGGTTTTGAGTAATCATAAGCCCAACGATACACATGGGGGATTTCTCCTGGCCAGTTGCCATGAATGTGCTCCACTGGGGTAGTCCATTCAAGGGTATTTGATTCCCATGGGTTTTGAGGGGCTTTTTGACCTCTCCAAACGCTGTAGAAAAAGTTGAACAAGAACAATCCTTGAGCTACAACACCTAAAATGGCGAATAGAGAGATTAGTTCGTTGATTTCAACTAGGTTATCAAACATTGGGAACATGGTATTGGTGTAATATCTACGTGGTAGACCTGCCAATCCTAAGAAGTGCATTGGGAAGAACACCCCATAGGCCGAAACAATGGTTAACCAGAAATGGGCATAACCCAAATTCCGATTCATCATTTTACCATACATTTTCGGGAACCAATGATAAATACCGGCAAACATTCCGAAGATGGCAGATAATCCCATTACAATGTGGAAGTGTGCAACCACGAAATAGGTATCATGCACATTGATATCCAAGGCATTGTCACCCAAGATAATCCCCGTTAAACCACCTGTGATAAAGGTGGACACCAAACCAATCGAGAACAACATTGCCGGAGTAAACCGAATGTTACCTTTCCAAAGAGTGGTGATGTAGTTAAAGGCCTTTACTGCGGAAGGAATTGCAATCAACAGAGTGGTAAAAGTAAATACAGACCCTAAGAAAGGATTCATACCCGTCACAAACATGTGGTGACCCCAAACGATGAAGGATAGGAAGGCAATGGCAAGGATGGAACCCACCATGGCACGGTATCCGAAAATTGGCTTCCGAGAGCTAGTAGCAATTACCTCTGAGGTAATACCCAATGCAGGTAAAAGAATAATGTATACTTCTGGGTGACCTAGGAACCAGAATAAATGCTGGTAGAGAACCGGGCTACCTCCTGAGTAATGCAAAAGCTCACCTTGTATAAAGATGTCAGATAGGTAGAAACTAGTACCCATAGATCGGTCAAAAACCAAGAGAAGGGCTGCTGATAAAAGAACAGGGAATGAAAGCACCCCTAGAATAGCAGTTACCAAGAAAGCCCAAATGGTAAGTGGAAGTCTTGTCATAGACATTCCCTTAGTTCTTAGGTTTAATACGGTTACGATATAGTTCAAACCTCCTAACAGAGAAGAAACGATGAAAAGGGTCATCGAAACCAACCAAAGGGTCATACCCAGGCCGGATCCTTGGATGGCTTGAGGTAATGCTGATAGTGGCGGATAAACTGTCCAACCAGCCGATGCAGGACCTGTTTCAACGAAAAGAGAAATGGTCATCACCAAGGAAGAAAGGAAGAAGAACCAGTATGACAACATATTGATGAAGCCACTAGCCATATCCCTTGCTCCAATTTGAAGCGGAATAAGTAAGTTTGAGAAGGTACCACTCAAACCGGCGGTAAGTACGAAGAATACCATGATGGTACCGTGAATGGTAACCGCTGCCAGATAGAAATCTGGGTTCATTTGGCCACCTTCAGCCCATTTACCTAAAAAGGTTTCAAGGATTGGGAACTTCTGTTCTGGCCAAGCCAACTGAAGTCGAAAAAACAAGGATAGCATCATTCCCACTATCCCCATAAGCATACCTGTTACCAGGAATTGTTTGGCGATCATTTTATGATCCATAGAGAAAACGTACTTCGAGATGAACGTTTCCTTGTGGTGATGCCCGTGATCCATAGACATAATATCCTGCTTTACTTAGTTCTTTTCTTAATTAAAATTCAGCCTCTGCCAATTTGCTTTGCTCCTTCATCCAAGATTCAAAATCTTGATCAGACTCTACGATTACGTCCCGCTGCATATTGTAGTGGGCTGTTCCGCAAATTTTATTACAAAGGAGTACATATTGGAATTCAGGGTTGCCAGTTTCTTCTCTCATCTCCTCTGTGCTCACCGTTGGGGTAAAAGCAAATTGGGTAACCATTCCTGGAACCGTGTTCATTTGCACCCGGAAGTGAGGAAGATAAGCGGAGTGAATAACATCTTGAGATCTAAACTTCAAGATTACCGGGCGATCTTTTGGAAGATGAAGCTCGGTGGTAACAATGTCATCACTTGAAAATTCATCTTTCATATCCACCCCTAGGATGTTTGCTCCCTCAATCATTGAAGGGTGGGCATAACCTAGTGTATTATCCTCACCTGCATATCGGAAGGTCCAGTCGAACTGTCTACTATACACTTCTACCACCAAGGCGCCTTCGGTATCGCCATTCATCACCTTCGACCAGGTTTTGATACCATAAAGGATAAGACCTGCCAAGACAACAGCTGGCACGATGGTCCAGATAAGCTCTAGTTTATTACTATGTGCGAAGTGAACTGCCTTACCTTCTTTTCTTCCTCGGTATTTGTATGCGAAATAGAAAAGGATGGGTTGGGTTAATAAGAATACCGCAATGATAATTCCCATTGACCAATTCCATAGAAGGTCGATGTCATTTCCGTGATCAGATGCTGACTTTGGAAGAAGAACATCCCAATAACGGATGGTAATGTAAAAACAACCTAGGATGAAGAAGATCATGAATGCTAGGGAAAGTTGTCCTTGCACTCGGTTCTCCTTATCAGAAGGATTCTTATAGCCCTCATCCTTCATGGAAGAGGAAAGTTCAAATATGCGCACGACCTGAGCAACGGCGATAATGCCCAGAACAACGATCAGAAAAATCAAAAAATTGGTCATTGCGTATTGTATTTCGTTAAGCCTTTTCGGTTGGTCTTAAATATGATGGATTTCACTTTCTTTTAGCATTGGGTGATTCTTTGGAATCAGGGGTGCTTTTGCCAAGGTTCTTAGCACATTGAAGAAGAAGAATCCGCCAAAGCCGATAAATCCTCCAATTTCAACAAATCCGATATGGAAATGGTGCCCTACAGTGGCAGGCATAATCATTACAAAGAAATCCATCCAGTGACCGAATACGATGATCACGGCCATAATGGCAACTGTGTTCCAAGCTCTTTTTGCGTCACGAGTCATCATCAAGAATACCGGAAGCGCAAAGTTAATACCCAACATAATAAAGAAGGGCCACTTATAATCAGTAATTCTCTGTTGGAAGTAAACAACTTCTTCTGGAATGTTTGAGTACCAGTACAACATGAACTGAGAGAACCACAGGTAGGTCCAGAAAATTGAAAAGGCAAACATGAATTTACCCAAATCATGCAGGTGATCTACACGAATGATTTCCAGGTGACCGATTTTTTTCAGGTATACAGTTAAAAGAGCAAGTACCGATAGAGCACTTACAAAGAAAGAGATGAACACATACCATCCAAATAGGGTAGAGAACCAGTGGGTATCGATTGACATGATCCAATCCCAAGCAGCCATTGAGCTAGTCACCGCAAAGAACACCAAGAAAATGGCAGAAATTTTACGGCTTTTGAAATAGGGTTCCGTACCACCAATCATATCCTCTTTAAGCGAAAGCTTTCTAAGCATATGTCCGGCCCAAGCCCATCCAGCAATGTAAATAATTGCACGAATTAAGAAGAAAGGAACATTTAAATAGGCCTGCTTACCGGCAATGATTTTATCGTAATGATGCGATTCTGGATCCATCACTCCCTCTGCCATCCAGTGGTAAATGTGGTTCCAGTGCATGGCACCGGCAATAAAGATGATCAGCATGATGATTCCTCCGAAAAGTACGTGCGAGCCTTGAGCTTGCATGATTCTTTTCAATCCGGTAGCCCATCCCGCTTCAGCGGCATACTGCACCGCCAAGAAGAAAATGGCCCCAAGAGAAACCGCCATCCAGAAAAAGTTGTTTAACAGAAGGCTCGGCCAGGTTCGGTGTCCGTCTGTAGCAAAACCATACACCAAAGCTATGGCACCAATGGCCATCATGATGTAAGTAACTAGTTTGGCGTTTTTGCTAAAAGTATACATGGCAAAAAGCTATTTAATGCGATTCCTCGTTAGATTGAACTTCGGTTTCGTTTGCCTCTACAGGCTCAACGTTTTGAACTGGATTTGTTTGAGTAGAATCTGCTTCCGCAGGACCACTCATTGCGTTTCCAAGAACATCTTTACCTTGAAGGGTTTGAACATAGGCTACAATTTTCCAACGTTCTTCATCATTGATTTGAGAAGCGTGGGCACCCATCATATTCAAACCATAAACAATGGTATGGTAGATTTCACCTTCTGATAGGTCCGCCATCATCCCACCTCTTGATGAGTTACCATCAGCATAGGATGGAGGAGGAGGAAATAATCCATTGTCTACAATTTGACCGTCACCTGCTCCTTTGGCTCCATGACAGTGGTCGCAGAAAATTTCATACAACTCTTTTCCTTCAGCAAGGGTTTTCTCGGTGATTTCAAGAGGGTTATTAAGCTCCTCTCCTGCACGCATGTACTCTTCGTTGGAAGGGCCGTACTCGAATGGGGAATACCCTCTCGGGATTGACCCTTCGGCAGGCTTCATCGCAGAAGTACCGTTTGCGGTATTAGGATTTTCACTGTAGGTTTCATAGGAGGCTGAGCGGTACATATTTGGCATGTACTCGTATCCGGGATGGTTTTTGTCTTGGCTGCAAGCCGATAAAACCATTCCAGAAACCCAAGCGGCTCCTAAAACAATTCCGATGTTCTTGTATATTTTCATTTCCTTCTCCTTTCGGTTTAGGCTAATTCTTGTTCATTTACCTCTACTGCTCCAGCATCCATCAATGCTTGACGTACTGCTTCGTCATTCCCATCTGAATTAATTTCAACTAGGAATTTATCATCTGTAGTTCGTGGGTCTGGGTTTTGGGCTTTCGCACCTGGAAACAGGCCACAACGAATTAAGAAGGTGATGGCCATAAGGTGAGAAGCACAAAGTACAGTAACCTCAAACATGATGGGCACGAAACTTGGCATATTTTGCAGGAAGCTAAAGCTAGGCTTACCTCCAATATTCTGCGGCCAATCCGCAATCATCATATAATACATCATCAAGGAAGCCAACATGGTACCCATGATACCATAAAAGAAGGCTGCAATTGAGATGCGTGTTCTAGCCAATCCAAGTGCATGGTCAAGACCGTGAACCGGGAATGGAGTATAAACTTCATCAATGGAGATGCCGCGCTCACGGATTTCTTTCACTCCTTTGAGCAATACATCATCGTCATCGAAAATGCCGTGAATCACTTTATTCGCCATGATGGTGTAATTTTTTGTGTTCAGATCCTGATGATTTCAAAATGGTTTTCAATTCAGCTTGTGCAATCACAGGGAAGGTACGAGAGTACAATAGGAATAACACAAAGAAGAATCCGATGGTTCCAACGAAGATACCTACATCCACGAAAGTAGGCTCAAACATGGTCCATGAAGACGGTAGGTAATCACGGTGCAATGAAGTCACAATAATTACAAAACGCTCAAACCACATTCCGATGTTTACAACAATTGAAAGGAAGAAGGTGAACACGATATTGGTCCTTAACTTCTTAGACCACATCAACTGAGGAGAAATCACATTACAAGTCATCATGCTCCAGTACGCCCACCAGTAAGGACCGGTTGCACGGTTAAGGAAGGCATAAGACTCATATTCGACCCCTGAATACCATGCGATGAAGAGCTCAGTAATGTAGGCGATACCTACAATTGAACCGGTCAACATGATGATGATATTCATGTATTCAATATGCTTGATGGTGATATAATGCTCGTAGTTCAGCACCTTCCGCATAATGATCAGAAGGGTTTGTACCATAGCAAATCCTGAGAAAATTGCCCCTGCAACGAAGTAAGGCGGGAAGATGGTGGTATGCCATCCAGGAATCACCGAGGTAGCAAAGTCAAAGGATACAATGGTGTGTACGGAAAGTACAAGAGGAGTTGCCAAACCGGCAAGTACCAAAGAGACCTCCTCAAAACGTTGCCAGTGCTTGGCTTTACCTCCCCATCCGAAGGATAGGATTCCGTAGATTCTTTTTGCTGCCGGACGAATAGCACGGTCGCGAATCATGGCGAAATCAGGGATTAGACCAATGTACCAGAAAACTAAGGATACAGAGAAATAGGTTGAAATTGCAAATACATCCCAAAGAAGTGGTGAGTTGAAGTTTACCCAAAGTGAACCAAATTGGTTAGGAATTGGGAAAACGAAATAAGCCAACCAAATCCGTCCCATGTGGATACCTGGGAATAAGGCTGCTTGAACCACCGCAAAGATGGTCATAGCCTCAGAGGACCTGTTGATTGACATCCTCCATTTCTGGCGGAAAAGAAGCAATACGGCAGAAATTAGGGTACCTGCGTGACCGATACCTACCCACCAAACGAAGTTGGTAATATCCCAGGCCCAGCCTACTGTTTTATTCAAACCCCATACTCCAATTCCTTCTCCAATGGTGTAAAGGATACATCCTACTCCCCATAGAAAAGCTACGAGTGAAATAGAAAACACGATCCACCAGGAACGATTGGCCTTGCCTTCAATTGGAGCAGCGATTTCTCTAGAGATGTCACCGTATGACTTATCTCCTACAATCAGCGGCTCTCGAATGGGCGACTCATAATGCATGATCCGTCGGACTTTTAATGATTAAGCTTTGTTACGAATTTTTGTTTGATAGAATACCGATGGTTGGGTATTCAGCTCTTCAAGAAGGTAATAGGTTCTTGGAGACTCTTTCCATTGGGCTACTTCCGACTTCTCATCGTGAGCATCTCCAAATTTAATGGCATGTGTTGGGCAAACCGATGCACAGGCCGTTTGAATCTCTCCGTCTTCTACTTTCCTTCCGTCTTTCTTAGCTTCTAGTTTACCCAACTGAATTCGTTGGATACACATAGAACATTTTTCCATTACCCCTCTTGAGCGAACAGTAACATCTGGATTCAGAACCATTTTCCCTAGGTCATCATTCATTTGAATGAAATCGAAGGAATCATTTTCTGCGTACTGGAACCAGTTGAAACGACGAACTTTATAAGGACAGTTGTTGGCGCAGTAACGCGTACCAATACAACGGTTGTAGGCCATGTGATTCAGTCCTTCTGAAGAGTGGGTGGTAGCCGCTACCGGACAAACCGTTTCGCAAGGCGCATGGTTACAGTGTTGACACATAACCGGCATGAAAACTACCTCAGGAGCTTCGGAAGGAACTTCCATTGCTCTGTATGAGAAGTCTTCTCCTGCTTCTTGTTTTTTCTCCTCTTCAGACGAGTAATAGCGGTCAATACGCAACCAGTGCATATCACGGCTTTTTCTCACCTCCTCTTTTCCTACAACAGGAACATTATTTTCTACTTGACAACTTACCACACAAGCTCCACAACCAATACAACTGGTTAGGTCAATGGATAAGTTCCAGAAGTGAAGCCCTTTATCATGCTCTTCCCACAAGGTCACCTCATTCGGCGGCTTGGGTCCGTCATGGGTAGGAATAAGCACATCCGGATTGCCTGCAGCAGGGTCTTTGATAAAATCAGCTAAACTAGCCTCCTTCACGATGGCTCTTCCCATCATTGTATGGTGAAGCTGAGTGGCCGCAAACTGGTGCAATTCTGAAGAAACTTCAATTTTAACATCCATGGCTTCAGCTTGGAAATTCTGAACCAAAGCGAAGGCATTCACCCCTACTCCATCTCCAGCTTTCCCTGCCTGAGTACGACCATAACCATAAGCCAAACCAAAGGTTCCTTTAGCCTGTCCAGGTTGAATAAATGCCGGTACATTTTCAAGTTTCAAAGAACCCACTTTAAGGGTTACATAAGAACCATCCAATGCTCCGTTATCTACGTTTTTATTTTTTATGCCCAAGGCCTCTGCATCAAATGGAGAAACCGTTAGGTAGTTGTCCCAAGAGTTACGGGTAATTGGGTCTGGCATTTCTTGCAACCATGGATTGTTGCTGTGTTGCCCAATGCCCATACCGGTTTTTTGATAGAAGGCCAATTCATACTGCCCTCCATTTTTACCGTGCTGAACCGCTTTAGCTCCGGATGAATCAAGGTTTACATTGAATTCAGAAACCTCTAGTCTAGCTCCGTTTTGGAAAACTCCATCATGAACAACCTTGTTCCACTTGGCACCACTTAAGGTAGTCCAGCGAGATTTCATGTAGGCATAATAGCTCATGTCTCTACCCATCCAAGTCAGCAATGAATCTTGGAATTGGCGCGTATCGAAAAGAGGTCTGATGGTAGGCTGTTGCATGCTATAGCTTCCATGCATTGGCATGGCGTCATCCCAGCTTTCAAGATTGTGATTTGCCGGACAAGCATATTTGCAAAGCTCTGAGGTTTCATCCATTCTTCCCGCGGTGGAAAGCGTTAGATCAACCTTTTTCATTCCATCGGCGAAAGCCTTAGAAGAAGCTAGGGTATACACAGGATTCACTCCATGTACCATAAGCGCGCCTACTTTCCCGGCATTCATATCACTAACCAAGCGGGTCATGTCAGAATCAGAACCCTGACGAAGGTAAACCGCCTGACTTAGGTCGATGGTAGAATTATAGTTTCCTAAAAGGTTATTAATTCCATTAACAACCAGTTGGATGTCTTTGTTATTGGCAGAGGCTACAACGATGGACTTCCCTTTGGCTGCCCAAAGCTTTTTAGCCGTTTCTTCGATGGCCTGATCAAATTCAGTCTTCCTGGAAACGATGCGAGACTTACCTGCTTTTTGAGCAAGGGCATTGTAAAGGTTCACGATGATTGCGCCTTGGTCTGAAGGACGAATCATGAAGCGTTTATCTGCGTTTGAGCCGGTAAGGCTAAGATTTGATTCAAATGAAACCAAATGACTCATTTTACCATTCTCAGGCTTACGTGTTTCTGCAAACTGAGCAGCTGCTGATCCGTCGAACCAATTGTTCAAGAAATCAGCACCAATGCTAACCATTACCTGAGCTTTGTTGAAGTGGTAACGAGGGAGCACTCTTTGTCCGAAACTTTCATCATTTGCCTCAAGAGCACCGTGGTAAGAAACCGCATCCATTTGAACATGGTTTACAATACCTTCTGGGTAAGAAGCCTTAAACTCTTCAATCAACGCTTTGGTTGAAGGAGAAATAATGGTAGATGAAAGAATTGTGATTTGCTTTCCGCTACTTGCAATTTCGGCAAGTTTAGAGCGAACCTCAGCATCTACATTTTTCCAGCCAGCAGCTTGTCCTTTAATCATAGGACTGCGAAGGCGAGATGAATCATAAAGAGAAAGGATGGAACCTTGAACTCTAGCATTCACAACCCCTAATGAGTTTTTAGACTCAGGATTCCCTTCAATCTTAATGGGTCTTCCCTCACGGGTTTTCACCAAAACATCGGCGAAATCATTCCCATCAAAATAAGATGAAGCATAGTAGTTTGCCACGCCCGGGGTCACCTCTTCAGGCTTCACCACATAAGGAATGGATTTCACAACCGGGGCCTCACAAGCAGCAACCGTTGCTGCTGCGGTACTAAAGCCGAGGAATTTTAAGAAATCACGACGTGAAGTTTGCGTTGCGGAAAGATTCTCCGCATCCCCAAGAAATTCCTCAACAGGAAGTGGTTGAGCAAACTCGTTTTGCTTTAAGGCTTCTACTTCTGGAGAACCATTTTGGTCTTCCAGCGATTTCCAGTATTTCTTCTGTGTAGCCATGTATCTTGTTTGCTTTGCTTCTTAATAATGACATTTACCACATTCGAGAGCACCGATATCTTTCGGATGAATCTCCTCTCTATTGTGCTTGGCAACAAGGTCTTCGTAATAGCCCTCGTAATAGCCATTCTCTGGCTGAATATTTTTCTCACGGTGACAGTCAATACACCATCCCATGGTTAATGGAGCAAATTGATATACTTCTTCCATTTCTTCAATCGGACCATGGCATTCTTGGCATTCAAGTTGACCTGCGGTAACGTGTTGACTATGGTTGAAATAAGCCAAATCAGGCAGGTTATGAATTCGAACCCATTCAATTGGCTTCTCTTGATAACCCTCAATGTACTGTCCTTTGGAAGGATCAAAACCAACTGCTTCGTAAATCTTAGCAATCTCCGTGGTTCCGGTAATGCTGCCTTCAGAAACGTATTTATGACAATTCATACAAACGTTAGCAGAAGGAATTCCGGAAGTTTTGGAATGTCTTGCTGAGGAGTGACAGTAGTTACAGTCAATGGCATTGTCTCCGGCATGAATTTTATGCGAGAAAGCAATGGGCTGGGTTGGCTGATACTCTTCGTGAACCCCGGTTTGAACCAAGGTGTCCCAAGTATCCTTTAGACCTCCAACTACCAACAGCAATACCATGATCACAATCACGGCCTTGTTGGCGAGCAACCACTCTTTACCAGAGGTAATTAGGGTTGGCGTTGGAAGCCCTTGAGCATCCTTCAGGTTGTTTTTGATTCGAACGAAGAGGTTGATCAAAAGAATCAAACCAATCAGAAGACCGAGGTAAAGCAAAATGCTTGGCTCTTTCTCTTCGGCTACCCCTTCTCCTCCATCAGTGACGGAAACAGACTTGGCAGGTTGGTTGTTTTCAGCGTACTCAACATAAGAAAGGATGTCACGAATGTCATCATCACTTAGTTCAGGGAAAGCGGTCATCTGAGACTTATTGTACTCTTCGTACAAAGCCACAGCTTCTGCATCCCCACTCTTGATCATCTCTTGCGAATTGCGGATCCAAGAAATCAGCCATTCTTCAGAACGACGTTCATTCACCCCGCCAAGGGCAGGACCTACAACCGTTTTGTCAATTGCATGACAAGAGGTACATTTTGACTTGAAGAGCTTTTGACCGTTTTCGTTCAGCTCAGCTTCTTGTGCCACCGACGCAAGCGAAAATAGCCCCATGATCAGGGTCATTACCCAAGGGGTTGAAAATCTTCGAATTGCAGCAATATAGGCCTTTTTCATACGTTTTTCTGGTATTTCAGGCGTTGGAAAAATCTGGGCAAATTTAAGACTTAGGTCTATTCATTGCCCCCAAACCTAAGTTTTTAATCTAATTTATATCTATTCTAAATAAGATTGAATACCGTGCATTTCATTGGTTTTTTTGGCGTTATTTGCCTATTCAATAACCCAAGTATGAAGCTTTACTTTGCCCTAATTTTCATCTTAACTCTTGGTTATCAGACCGAGGCTCAAAATCTTTGGTATAATTTACCAACTGATAGTTTAGGTTCTGTAAGCTATGAAAGCGAGCCTTTGATTGATAGTTTGTTTAACCAAGCTCTAGAATTGAATAAAAAAGACACCCTGGTTGACGGATTTCGGATTCAGATTTTTTACGGTTCGAAGCGTTTAGGGGCTACTGAGCTTCAAACTACCTTCAACGAAACCCAAGATAGCATCCAAGCTTACCTTGTTTATCAGCAACCTTATTGGAAGGTTCACACCGGTGATTTTAGGAATCGATGGGATGCGGAGAAATGGGCTGAGATCTTGAATAAGGAATATCCTGGGGCTTTTGTAGTGCCCTCTAAGATTCATGTTAAGCCAAAAGCTCAACGACGAATCAATTCTCCTCGCTGACCCTGAATAAGCCAAGCTAGCCATTTCGGAGGGGTCTTCCTCCCTAATAAAATGCCCTTGTGATCAAGGTTGGCAGAATTTCTAACATCGGCGCCAGCTTCTAAGATTAACTTGCCTCCGGGCTCAATGTACACTCCCTTTCCTTCTGGGATGAAAATATCCGACTTCGCAATTACTACCGAAGACCTACCAATAATTAGGTTGGAGTTCAAATAAACCGGGGCCAATACATCAAGGTCTTTGTTCCAGCGAATGGATCCAGTTTCAGGTAAAGGAACGCGCCAAACACCTCTTCCGAAGCTTCCGGCAAGTATTTGGTTCTGGGCATAGTCAATGGAAAGGTCGTTCACTCTCACCCTTGGCATTTCCCCGTAAGGGAGCCAAACCGTATCATTGGGAGGAAGGTGGTAAACGCCTTGATCTGTACCAAGAAAAAGATGGTCACCCCATTGGGTTTCAACATGGACCAAATCATAGGCTGGGCGGTGACCTAAGTTATAGGTCAAGTCTTCAAACCACGAGCCATTGTAAAAAAGCACCTTTTTAACCGTTGACTTGAAAGATTGAAAACCGATGTAAAAGGATTCATCCCGTTTTAAGCTTAAGCGGAAGGCGTTGTTTTCCGGGAGTTCAACCTGGTTCCATTCGGGTTTACCCTCCTCATAAAAAGCATTTTGAGTAAAATAAAGCTCATGTTTCCACGCTCCTGGGGTATTGTCGTAAACCCTTGTATACACCTTTTCTGGATTGGTATGATGCGGAAAAACCTCCATGCAAACTCGGTCAGTCCAGCTTCCAATTTGTCTCCAGTCGTTTCCTCGATTCAAGGAAAGGTTCACCCCTTTCCCAGGATGGTAGATGGCATCAGGATAGGCAGAGCTCACCGAAACATCCGAGTAATAGGGCGAGCCAAGTTTGGAACCATAAAGTACCGGCCTCCATGAATACCCCATGTTTTGGGTTCGAAATACCTTTCGACCATTGGGTGATTCGGAAAGGTAAATGATGGAAGTATCTGAAGGATGAAAGGCGCAACCTTGGCCATCCCCGCTAAGGTGCAGTGTCCAGTTTCCATCTTCATCTCTTAAAAGGGATCCAGTATCTTGAGCACCGTAGGCTATCATTTCCGGCTTCAGCCTTGAAACATCCATATAATACAGCGTAGCTACTCCTAAACCCTCACTTTTAATTTCAAAGGTTTCACCTCCGTCTTCCGACTTATAAAGACCTCCGTCGTTGGCTACCCACAAAGTTTTTCCATCCGCTGAGAAGGTGAGGTAATGCATATCGATGTGGATTCCTCTTAGGGTTTTCCAGGTAATGCCTGAATCGGATGACTTGGTAAGATTTATATTTCCAGCAAACCAAATTTTTGGGTCTAGAGGAGAAATGGCAATGCTTTGACCTCTTCCGGGGTTTAAATGCCCATCACCAAAATTGGCATACCTTTTATCCTCGTATTGGGTATAAAATTTCCATAGGTCAAGATTTGGGATGTACTTGTAGATTAGGGCTGGTAAGTTCCCTCGATTATGCCTGAGTCTAAAGGCATATACCTGAGCATCTGCTTTTGAAGACCTAATCACAAACCGTTGATACCCCCCGCCGGGTTTGGCACTGGCTTCATCAGGCGGATTTTTTTGATCGAAAGACCGTCCTGAATTTGTGGAAATCCAAAGGGCTGACCCGCCCGCAAAAATGGTATCGGCCCTTCCATGCATGAACTCTATGTCATAAAATTCGCCGGGGGCTAGTTTTTGCCAAATCGGACTGGATGTCAAGGCCGAGTTGCAGTAATAAAGACCTCGATTGGTTGCTGCCCAGATTCTATTTCCATCCTCTGGGTGGATTAATATTTCCCGAATCCGTAAGGGATTCCAGGCATATTCAAGATTGGTTTCAAGTTTGGGTCCTTCAAGGGTTGCATTTATGGCCTGCCAGGATTCACCTCCATCCATGGTTCTATAAACACCCATGGAAAGGTCATACGTTTTGCCGTCTGCCTCTCCGGATGCCACAAACCAAGTATTTGGCAAGCCTGGGGCCACTTGGATGCAAGAGGCTCCAATTACTGGAAGTTTGTCGGTTCCGGCATTGACGAAAGATTCTCCTTCATTGTAAGAAACAAAGGTGCCTCCAGCAGGTGAACAGACAAAGATTCGCTGGTTCAAGCTGTCAAGAAGTATGTAATCAAGCCTGCCTAAGCCCTGCGCGAAACATTCTTGTTTGCAGTTTGGCCAAGTGGTTGGGCCTAATTCCTCCCAAAGGGGTGATTTTGAAAGGTTATTGTTTAGGAATTCGTTTTGTTGGGAAAGTGCCTTGTATTTATCTTTAAGGGAGGTGCGGAAATCTCCTGTGGGTTCAATCCAGCCGAGGGTGCGAGCTTCAAAGGCCGTGCATCTTTTCTCAAGTTTTGCCGAAAGCTGTTCATTGCCTTCGGCTTTTGCTTGATCAATAAGGGTGTGATAGTGAAGTAGGGAATCTTGAAAAGAAGATTGGGCCTTGAGAAAAAAAGGCGTCGAAAAAATTAGGAAAATAATTATTCGGTAGGCCATGATTTGAAAAGTATTGGAGTGAAAGGTGGGACGAAAATTATCGCTTTCAAAGGACTGATACCCACATTATTTCACTTTGTTTTGGCCAAGTTAATTTGTAAATTTGTTCCTAAGCAACCGTTAACAACCAAAGCTTTTTTTAGGGTTTTTTTGAATTAGAAAGTCCGCCAGTTTCCTGGCGGACTTTCTTATTTCAAAGGGTTGGATTAATTTCCTCCTAGAATAATGGGCAGGCCATCTTTTCCTGAGCCCACAACCACAATTTTGGCATTATCAGATTTAGCCAAGGCCTCCGTAGCTTCGATTCCCTTCCATTTAAGAAGTTTATCCGAAATACCTTCTGATACGATTCTTTGGAAATCATCAATACCTTTAGCTTCAATGCGTTTACGTTCAGCTTCTTTTTGTTCACGTAGCAATCTAAACTCGTACTCCTTGGCTTCTTGTTCGCGCTCAAGCTTTCTTTCAATGGCCATTTGAATTTTTGAGGGCAGCTTTACAGAGCGGATCAAAAGGGCACGGGTTTCAATATGGTTATTATCCATGATGTCCTTGGTTTCCTCAAAAATGGCCGTTTGGACCTCATCTCTTTTGGTTGAGTAAAGTTCTTCTGGGGTATATCTACCAATCACTTCCCGAACGGCAGACCTTACTTCAGGAACCACCAAAGACCCAACGTACTCCCTTCCAAACTTATCGTGCAAACGTGGAAGCTCATTGTATTTGGGGTGGAACCGGATGGAAACATCTACGGCAATGTTTAGTCCGTCAGAACTAAGCACATCCATAGTTTCCTCTCTTTGCTGCTCACGAACGCTGTAAACGATTAGTTTGTTCCAAGGAGCGATTACGTGGATACCTTGGGAGAAGTTTCGGTCGTAATCAACCCCTGAAAAAAGGTTGAACATCACGGCCTTCTCACCGGCTTCCACCATCTTAAACATACGTCCGCCGAAGATCAGCAGAAATACACCTAGAACGATTAAATAAATTGTTGATTTCCTAAATTTAGTTTCCATAGTTATTCTTTATCTAATTGAATTTTAAGTTTTTCTTCGTCAAGTTTTCGAGCCTCCAAGATATGAATATAGGCGAGGGCTTTTTTATTTCCGAGTTGCCTTGACTTTGTTGCCCATTCAATGGCCAGATCAATTTCACCATTAAGTTCAGCGGCAAGGGCCATATTGTATGCAGCCCTTGAGGCGGTTTTTTCATCGGGCAAGGCCGTTAATTTCTTCCAAATAAGGGTGGCTTGGTCATAGTTTCCGCGTTTCACCATTTGGTGAGACCTTTTTAAGTCTTCGTGTTTTCCTCGGTAATATGACCTTGACACCCGAACCCAGTGAGGCGAAATTCGAAATCCCAGGCGCTCACCTGCGAATAGGCCTGACTCTTTAACAGCTCTTGATAAAGAGGGCAAATTGGCCCTAGCATGCTCAGGATTAGAACCTTCTGCCGTAAACACCTTTTCATCGGTGAAAATGTTTTCGTCTACAATGGTCTTGTTTTTGGGGTCATAAATTCTCCAGCCAGAACGAACCGTCATCATAAGTCTTGAAGGATATACGAAGTAAGTAATTACTTGTTCGTTTTCTTTCCTGGTTCTTTTTTCAGGCTTTCCAACGGAGGCCATATTATCCGAATCGAAGGACTCCAATACAAGAAGGGCATCCACCCCATACTTCTTACACACCTCCTCAACCTTATACCAAGGAATTGGTGGAGCAAATTCATCACGCCCCGTACCTTTCATCTCCGGATCGTTTACCAAAACTGCTGAAAACCTGGGTGATTCATTAAGGAAACCGGTAAGACCTTCAACGCAAAACTGCGAGCCTCTACGGTCCACTCCAATTCCTTCTCCGGTAAGGACACCTTCCAGAATGTTTCCTGCCAATTCACCTTCCCCCGGAAGGGAACGATTCACAACTCCGAGTTTAAGAATATGCCCTGGAATGTTGATTTGTGCCGGACGCATGGTATCGATTTGCAGGGTGGCTACCTTGCAGCCAACCATTAGAACGATTAGTCCGAGAAAGTAAATAATCCGCTTCATAGCTTTAGGGTATTAGTAAGTACCTAACCACTTTCTCAAAATCCATTCCACAGTTAAGATTAAGAAAGGAATAAGGAGGAGCCAAGGAAAGTCAATGAGTAAATTCAATCTTGAATCTGTTTTAATCAAGGGCTTGAAAACTGCGTGATTATCAATTACTTCACTGATTTTTTCTTGGGATAGTTCTGGAAAAAATTCTCCGCGAGATTCTTGAGCCAAGTTTTTAAGCAGCTTGTGGTTAGCGGTTATTTTGCCCTGTTCAAGGCTAGAAGATTCAACCATGAATTCACCCGCCTTCTCAAATTTCTCATTGCCTAGTTGGGTGGAGGCGATAAAGGAGTAAACCCCTTCTTCCAGGGCTGGAATTTTCAGGCTGTAATGATCAGAAACTCGGTTCATTTCTAAGTCAAAGCTCTGACCTTCTTCCCCGGTTATTTTAAATTTCACCAAAGGTTCATTCACCGGTTCAAAGGCTTGATTGTAGAGGTAGGCTTTAAAGTCCGCTGACTTCGACTGAAAAATTTTGGTTGGTATCTGCACCCTGAACCTTTCTTTTGACTCATCAATGGAAAGGAATTGAATGGTCTTATTTATGAGAGCATTAAATGCATCGTGGCTTCCTTCCTTGGCAAAATTCACCAGTCTCCATCTCCATAAATTATTGCCAAAAAACAGGGCCGTAGGTTTGCCCTTTGATTGTCCGTAAACAATGAGTGGGCGGTCGGTTTGTACCGTTCCGAGCTTTTGATTAGCCAAGGATTTCCCTTCAGCCTTTAGGCTATATTTCCCGAAGAGAACCTCGGTTTGAGGAAGTGAAGAAAGGGCTTGCTTTTCTTCCGTAGTAAGATCGAAAAGGGTGAAATCTGATTTGAAGTAAATTCCTACACGGTCTGTACTACCATTCACCCCGCTTACTTCAACCAAGTCTTGATGGGCATTAAGAATGTTTGGAGAAAGTTTTGGTCCGGCAATAAATGCAATGGGTGTTTTTGAGTTGAGCACCTCTTGAAGAAAGGGTGAATTTTGGCTTCCTTGGTTTGGAAGGTTGTGAAGAATAAAGGTGGAAAATTCTTGAAGATCACCTTCCGCCTCACGGATAAACTGAACCGTAACCTCCTGGTTTTCTTTGGCCTCTAAAGATTGTTTCAAAGCTGCTAAGTCAGGGTGAGGAGCCGCTGCTAGCACCAAAATTTTCTTTCGACTATCAAGAACTTCTATGCGAAAGCTGGATTGGTTGTTCTCGGTATTTATTTCTTGAGGAAGGGCGTCAATACGTAGTTGATAAGACTGAATTCCTACTTCTTGGGCTTTGAGTTCAAAGGTCAACTTTCCTTTTCCATTGGCCAGATCGCCGGCTGGAATCGTCTTGGAGGTTAAAACTTCTTCCTCTTTGATGATTTTCAAGTCAACCGAAGCTTCGGGCACTTGATCACTTTCCCATTTTACCTCAAGGGGGAAGGTGTTACCGAGGTATGCAATTTGGTTATGTCTTAACTCACCGATTCGAATGTCGGGGTATACGCTGGTATCGCCTGTTCCTATGCTAAAAATGGGAAAGGGAAGATTGTCTGCAAGGAGGATGGGGTTCATCCCACGGTTCACATTTCCATCCGAAACTAGAAATAAGGCTGAGGGTTTCCGGGCGGCGTAGGTTTTTGTGATTTGGGAAAGGGCATTGGAAAGATTGGTTTCCATACCTGTATAAAGGCTATCCAGACCTTTTCGCAAATTCAAATCGAAATGATGGTTAACCCATTGAATTTCGGGATGATTTTCCTGGAGATTTAGGATTTCATCCACAAGGCCTTCCACCCCTTTTTCAGGATATGATTTCATACTGCTGCTTCCATCTTGAAGCACAAGAACCAAGGGAGGCTCAGGGTTTGAGGAGATGCGATTGATCATTGGATTGAGGAGGAAAATCCCCAAAAGGAGAAAGGCCAAAAACCTCAAAATGCCCAAGGCGGGTTTCCAAGTCCCAGTGATTTTCTCCGATTTTCCATACAACCAAAAAGCCAAAGCAGCTGAGGCTGGAAGGATGAGGAATAACCAGTATACCGAATGTTCGAATTGAATTTCCATAGGAAAAAAAAGGCCCTTGAATAACAAAGGCCCTTTTAGATGTTTATTGTGTTCTAGGTAAGCATTCCCCCATCAACATTAATAACCTGGCCGGTTATATAGGCGGATAGGTCGGAGGCCAAGAAGAGGCAGAGATTGGCAACATCCTCGGGAGAACCACCTCTTTTAAGGGGAATCGAGTCTCTCCAAGATTGAACCGTTTCCTCATTTAAGGCCCCGGTCATTTCGGTTTCAATGAAACCTGGAGCAACCACATTGCAGCGAATATTTCGGGAGCCTAATTCTAAGGCAATGGATTTAGAGAACCCGATGATTCCTGCTTTGGAGGCAGCATAATTTGATTGTCCGGCATTTCCTTTAACCCCAACTACAGAAGACATATTAATAATAGACCCTTTTCTAGCTTTAAGCATGGCCCTTTGAACGGCCTTGGTCATATTAAAAACGGACTTAAGGTTCACGTCGATCACGCGATCCCAATCTTCCTCAGAGATTCTCATTAAGAGGTTGTCTTTGGTGATTCCGGCATTGTTAATGAGCACATCAATTTGTCCAAAATCAGCCAAAACATCTGCGGCAAGCTTTTCGGCTTGAGCGAAATCTCCGGCGTCACTTTTATAGCCTTTGGCCTTAATGCCATGGGCAGAGAGTTCATCTTCAAGGGCCTTTGCTTTCTCTTCAGACGATAAGAAAGTGAAAGCTATATTGGCTCCTTGGGCAGCGAAAGTTTCGGCAATTCCTTTGCCAATACCTCTACTTGCTCCTGTAATGATTGCTGTTTTTCCTTCTAAGATTTTCATAAGTCAAAATAAAGTATCTTTCCCTGCAATAATCGCAAAAATCATGATAAGAACAGGAATTTTAATGGCTTTCCTTTTGGTTTCAGTAATGAGTCATGCCCAGGTTTGGTTTGATTTCGGCCTAAAGGGTGGCGGTAATTCAACCATGTTGGTGAACAACAATATTTTCAATGACAAATTGGTTGTTCACGAGTTTAGTTTTGGAAACGCCTATGGGTTTAGAATGGGTACCAATATTGGTTCCTTTTCAGAATTCACCTTTGAGTACGGTGTGCAAAGCATAAATCAAAGGTGGCGAATGAATGACGACCAGGGCAATAAGTTTTGGAGAGACATTGATATGGGCACCCGAAACATTGGTCTTTTGTATAGGCTTCATAAAAACGGAACCTATTCAGAAATTGGGTATGAATTTTCAAAGGTACAGTCTGCCATGCTTGAGAATTCAGGAGACACCCCCAATGATTTATTGTATGGCAGCGGAAACATCCAAGACCTGCTAAACCCAAATTATCAATCTCTATTGTTTGGCTTTGGTTTGTATGTTATAGGAAATGGTAATCTCTCTGTAATCATGGGCTTTCGGGCGGCATATAGTTTGAAGGATGTGATTTCTGAAGCTGGAGGAGCCGGAAGCCCCGATGCATTCCCATCGGAATACGCCAATTACGATTCCTATGCGGAAACCCATCCATTAACCATTGGTTTGAGTTTTGAAATCAATTATGACATTGGTTATCTGGTAAGCCCACATTGTGAAACCCGAAACGCATTCATCCTTTTTTAGGCTAAAAAAAGAAAAGCCGTCCCAGAAATGAGACGGCTTTTCCATATGGTTGAAAGATGGTCTAACCCTGAACTTTCATCTTCACATCAACCACAATATCATCTGAGATTACAAAATCTGCAGCTCCGGTTGAAAAGGATACATTGTACTTCTGACGGTCAAAGGTCATGGTACCTGTTACCATTCCTGTTTCCTGGTTGAACTCAAAGTTCTCTACCGTTGCTTCATTGGTTTTCCCGCGAACGGTAAGTTTTCCAGTTGCGGTATTTCCTTCTACGTTTTCAATCACGAATTTTGAGGTTGGGTGATTGGCCACGGCAAAGAAATCATCTGACATCAAGTGCCCGATCAATTTTTCTTTGGTTTTTCCCTCTTCAGGCTGGTAGTTGTCATCTGTAGCAACCATTGATTGCATATCTACAACAAAAGATCCCCCTACAACTTCTCCGTCTTGAGTTTTGATTTTAGCTTCAGAAAAGGCCAAGGTTCCAGTATGGTCTTTCACGCCTAGCATCACCCCTTTCCACATTACCATGCTTTGGCTTGTGTCTACTGAATGGGTTACCACTTCAGCGGTAGGCTCTTTCTTGGCATCCGCCTTTTCAGTCGTTTCACTGGTTGATTCGTTTCCTGAGTTACAGGCAGCCATGGCAGCAATTACACCAAGGCCCAAAAACAATTTCATTTTTTTCATTTCAATAAGGAATGTTTAGTTTCAGGAGCAAAGGTAAAAAATTAAATGTATATACAACTAATGCCTATACATTTATTTTAATCCCGGGTTTTTTTAACTGGATTTTCGTTGATTAAATATTTATAACCCTCAGTAGACCAGGTTATTTCAACGATTGACCAGGCTAAAAGCTGAGCAAGGAATTCTGTGATTTGAATTAAGCTTCCTTTATGCACCTTTTTGATTTGGGAAAAAGATTTGGGTCCTTCTTTCTCTAGGAATTTTAAGGCAGCCTTCTCGGCTGAAGTAAATGAAAGCTGGGTTTGAACCTTTGGGTTTTGCTTAAGGCTCCAAAGCTTGAGAAGAACCCCATTGGCGGGAATGGTATGATCTTCAAATCGGAAAAAGGCCAAGGATTTCTCATCCCGATTTTTCACCAAATGCGGTTTTTCGGAAGACTCAGGCACTTGAACTTCAAGCACCCATTTTCCTTCAAAGTCATGGCAATGCAATGAAAGGGGAATCTTCGGATCGGAATAAACCTCAGCTGCAGAGGAAATCATGTGCGCTTCTTCTTCTGGGTCTATTCCCGAAACTCGACCACTGTCTTTTACCCCGATTAAAAGGGTTCCCCCTTTGGTATTGGCAAAAGCTGAAAGGGTTTTTGCTATTTTCCGAGCATCATTGACGGCAAATTTAAAGTCCAGTTTCTCCCCTTCCCCTTGGTCAATGAGGTTAAAGATTTCTCTTTTCCGGTCGGGGTCATATTTAAAATCATGCATTAGCCAAACATAGCTTTGAGGTCATCCGCCTCTTCCATTACTGCATTATACCCTAGATCAAAAATGGCCTTTGAATTTTTGGTGCTTAGCATTTCATAGTTTCTAAGGCCGTCAGGTTCAATTAAAATATCGGCCCTTGATCTGCTTTCTCGGGTATTGGCTTCAATGGCCAATTGAAAGGTTCGGGTTGCAATTTTGAGCAAGTTCCGAACCTCCTTTTCAGGTTTGATTGGAGAAATGCTAACGGCAATGGCCTTGCTTGCGACTGCTTTTATGGGTCTTACAGGAAGATTATCAAGAAGCCCTCCATCCACATAAATATCATCACCCATTTTCACCGATTGAAAAACAACGGGTATGCTTGAGGAGGCTAGAACGGTCTTGGCGAGATTACCTTTATTAATGTACTCAGGACTTCCTTGAGTTAGATTGCTGACCCCGATGAAAAAAGGTTTAGGAAGGTCTTCAATGTTTTGGAAGGGGATGTCTTCCTGGATTCGCTTTTCCAATCCGCCCAGATCCAATAAGCCATGTTTGGGCCATTTCATTTTTGAGTAAGACCATACGGACTGTTCGGTAAGAAGTTCGAAACAATCATCGGCAGAAGTTTCAGCAGCCCAATAGGCACCTACAATGGCACCTGCACTAACTCCGCAACATATTTCGGGCTCAATTTCGAGTTCCTTAAGTGCTTTTAAAACCCCTAGATGGGCAAAGCCTCGAGTTCCTCCTCCTCCCAATACAATTCCCAGTTTGAATTCCTTTCCGTCAAATATTGACCTGACTTTTTCAACAATGTTCATGAATCAAACATACGGAAGGATTTTTGGGTAAGGATTTTTTCCTCAATCCTTTTCGGGATTTTCCTGAACATTTTGAAGAAGGAGTTTGTTGCGCGAAAGGGTTCTCCAGCTGAATAAAATTCCGAGACAACATAAGAAAGCTCCAAGAAGCATAGGGACTCCTGGCAATTCCACAAGGTTGTCTTCCCCGGTGAAACTTGCAAAGACCATGGTCATTAAAGGAGGGCCAACAATCGAGGTAAGGCTCATTAAGGAGGTTAGTCCACCCTGCAATTGGCCTTGTTCATTATTAGGAACCTGGTTTGACATGATTCCTTGAAGAGCTGGGCCTGCAATCCCGCCAAGGCAATAGGGAACTAAGAATGCAAACATCATCCATCCTTGACTTGCGAAGCTGAAAAGACTTAATCCTAAAGCATAAAAAGCCAAGCCTAGGTATACAGACTTTGATTGACCGAGTTTGGGGATGATGACCCTTATTAAGCCTCCTTGAACAATGGCCGTTAAAAGACCCGCTGCCCCTAATGAATATCCAACCATTGATTCAGACCATTCAAAAGCATACATGGTGTAGAAGGTCCAAGTTGATTGAACGGCATGGGCTGCCACGTACACAAAAAATAAGGCGAAAAGTAGTCCGATGATAACGGGATACCTTTTCATTTGGGTGAGACTTCCTACTGGGTTTGAAGATTTCCAGCTAAAGGCTCTTCTTTCTTCTTTTGAGAGAGACTCAGGAAGAACGAGCATACCATAAATTGCGTTTAGGAAGGTCAATCCTGCGGCAGCATAAAAGGGAACCCGGGTGCCAAACTCACCCAATAAACCGCCCACCACCGGACCTATGATGAATCCTAAGCCAAATGCGGCTCCAATCATGCCGAAGTTTTGGGCTCTTTTTTCTGGAGTGGAAACGTCTGCAATATAGGCGGAAGCAGTTGTAATGGAGGCTCCGCAAATACCCGCGATGATTCTTCCAAGAAACAACCAAAACATGGTGGGGGCTAAGGCCATCAAAATATAATCGGCCGCAAAGCCTAAAAGGGAAATTATAAGAACGGGCTTTCTTCCATATCGATCGCTAAGGCTGCCAATTAAAGGGGCAAATAGAAATTGCATAATGGCATAGGCAAACAATAACCAACCGCCATATTTAGCCGCATCACTTAAGCCCGTGCTGGTGAGTTCCTGAATCAATGCTGGAAGAACAGGAATGATGATGGCAATGCCCGTAATATCAAGGAGTAGGGTAATAAAGATGAACCCAAGGGCTGCTTTTCGGTTTGATTTCATGCTGAAAAAATCTGCCCAAAAGTAGGGTGTTTTTTGAACTCTGAGCTAAACTTTATTGAGGGGCCAAGACTTCCACGAATCGAACCCAAGGGAAGCCGCACAAGTACCCAGACTTCAACAGGACCTAGATCTCTTAGTCATCGCCTGGTCATCTTGGCATTGTTGTTAAATTCTTTAATCAGCTCATTCAATCTTTTGAAGTCCAGATTGGTGCCGTTCTCCTTTAAATGGGCTGCTATGGCCAGGGCCTTTGGTATTTTAGCATCTACAGACTTCACTTTATCAACAATGAATAACAGGTTTCTCTGTTTTCCAGGTGATAATTGCTCGAAGACTTGCATTACCCCTTCTTGGTCTAAAGCAGTTTCAAGACTGGCGTGCATGGGCATTCCATACTTTGATTCATCAGGGGTGATTTCAACCTGAACTGGGTCACCTAATAAAAGAGATAAGGACTTTCTTAATTCTGCATTCACCATTAGGTAATGAATCCCTTTCCATAACATCAAAGCTTGATGTTTTTCAATTTTACCATCGTAAAGGGTTAGAACTCGTTTGTTTTCTTGTAGGCCCAATTCAGAAACCACGTCTTTGGGTACTTCAACGTAGAAGGCGTAAAGATTATCTGGAAAAAGATCTAAACGACTTTTGAACTTAAGGGTTGTCATGGGCTTGTTTGGGGCTTATTTCAAAGTCAATCACATGGGGAATGAGCCCATAGGACTGCAAAAGACGGCCACTCATGGTTGAGTCTTGACCGATGAATCCGTGAACGTTCTTGCACCTTTCTTGAAGGTTTAGTTTTTGATCTAAGTATTCTTCTAACAGACCTTGGTCTGATAGGTCTAAATAAAGAACGGGCTTCCAATTTGGATTGGAAGCCAACATTTTCACAGCAGAATCTAATTCATTGACATGAACCACCTTCAATCCTTGTCGATTCAAGATGCCCATAATTGAATAAAAAGCAGCCGATTTGTTTGAAATGAAAATACCCACCGTATTCTGCATTGTTTTATGGTATGGAAAGGAAGGCGCAGGCAAAGGAAAGGCGGGTGTGATGTGCTAACAAAAGTACGGAAACTATTTTAAATAAGATTTACACCCTCCTGAATTAATAATGACATTTTAGGTCATCTCCAATATTTGATTCAAGACAAGCACAAATCCAGAAATGGCCATTACCCAAACCACCCATTTCCGGAAAGTTTTTGAAGACATATTACCGAGGAATCTTTTGCCAAGGATGTTTCCAAGGGTTGCTCCGAGCCCTAGGCATAAACCATACACCCAGAGCTTTGGGTTCAAGGATCCAAAGAAAGAATAGGCCCCCACTTGGGCCAATCCCATAAAAAAGGAATTCGCAGTTTTGGTTGCAATCAGGTCTTCCTTATCCAAACCAAGGTTTAGGTAAAACGGATTTAGAATGGGCCCCATGGCCCCAATCAAGGTTCCAAGGAGAGAAACCAAGAAAGCCAAGGGAGGAAAATAGCTTAGCTTCATAAGAAAGGAGGCCTTCTTTTTCCCGAACCTAAATTGCCATAGGGTTGAAACCAAGAAAAGCCCGACCAGTATTTGCAGGAAGCCAAGGTTCATTTCTTGAAATAAATAGGCCCCGAGTACGGATCCAATAAGGGCAAAAGGAACATAATAGAAACAGATTTTCCATTGAATATGTTTCCAAAAAATGATCAATCTAGAGGGTCGACCCAAAAGGGTGCCCAAATTTAAGATGGGAGCGGTTTGACTCGGACCAAGCATGATGTTCACCACCGGAACCAAGACCAAGGCTCCTCCTCCGCCTGAAATGGAAGAGAGCAGAAAGGCTCCCGTACCAATTAGGAAGAGAGCGATCAAGTAAATTGAATTGATTTCTTGGAAAATTTCCATACCTCAAAGAAGGATAGAATTTTATAAAAGAAAAACCGATTTCAAAGATTTTGTCAGAGATTATTTTGACGATAAAACTCCAGCATCGATCAAGGCTTGAAAGGAATCGTCCATGGTGGTTTTAAGGCTTAAAAAACTTAAACCTAGATGCGACTTCACCTTAGAATTGTCAGCCTTCCATTCTACATTCACATTATTTTTGATGAACCTACGGGTGAATAAAGAATTAACCATTGGTCCAAAGAGAAGAAGCAACCATTTAGGCAATGCTCTCTTTGGCAAGGGGTAATTATCTCCATACCGGGGCAATAAAGCTTCTGACATTTCCAAGAAATTGGTATTGTGGGCGGAGGTAATGTATCGGCCCTCTGCCTTTGGATTAAACCCTGCCAGATAATGAGCTTCCGCTACATCTCTAACATCCACCAGTCCTACCCCCATTTTCGGAACCCCAAATTTCATGTCTCCATTTCCTAAAAGTTTAAGAATGTTCATGCTTTCTGAAGTGGCATGCTTAGGGTTCAAAGGCGGACCCAAAACCAGGCTCATATTGATGGTAATCAGGTCGAATTTATTTTGCGACTTAGCGATTTCCCAAGCCTTTTTTTCGGCCAAGGTTTTGGAAAGGTTGTAGGGCTGGTAATCTATGCTTGCCGTTTCATTCCAAACAGATTCAGTAAGCATACCCGTTGGGGTATTTAGGGTATCAATAGCATCTGTGTACATGGCTGCACAGGAGCTTGTTACCACAACTCGTTTTACCGAGGAGGCCTTAAGGGCAGAGTTCAATACATTTTGGGTACCCTTAACTGCGGGCTGAATGAGTTCTTTTTCAGGATTTTTTACATCCGTTGTGAAAGGAGAGGCTGTGTGGTAAACCAGCTCACAACCTTGAATGGCTTCATCAAAGGAACCCTCTTCTAATAAATCAGAATGGAATAGCTTGAGCTCCCCTTTTGAGTCCTCAGACAAGCTTAGAAGATGGGCATGTTTGGCTTTGTCGTTTGGATTACGAACCGCAGCATTCACTGTATGCCCTTGATCTAAAAGCTTTTTAACAATCCAACTTGCAACGTAACCATTGGCTCCGGTAACAAGAATTGGGCTATTGGGGTTTATTTTCATGGTACAAGATTCATTTATAATTGGATGTATAGTCAATGTACTATGAAGAGAGGCCCCATGTTATGCTTAGATAAGGATTTATCTCAGGAGGCTAGGTAATTATATTTAGACATTTCCGTCAACAGTTCCTCTTGAGAGAGAGGCTTGGTAAGGAAGCCTGAGACCCTTGGACTTTCTTCCGCCATCTTTCGGTCGGATTGGTCGATGGAGGATGTAAGGATAAAAATTTGGAGCTGAAAATTATTTCCTGGGAGGTCTAGGGCTTCTAGAAATTCCCAACCATTCATAACAGGCATATTAATATCAAGGAAAACCAGATAATCATTCTCAACATTTTCATGTAGGAAGTCTAGGGCTACTTGTCCGTTTTCTTTAACAATGATATTGGCATCCGGGAATTGTTTGCCGATGACTCTTTTGTGGATGAAGTTTACGATGGGATCGTCATCGATTAATAAAATATTATTCATGGCTTTCTTCAATTAGACTTGTTTTATTATTTATTTCATGAATCACTTGATCAAGCTCCTTGGCAGAATGGGCAATTAGATTGAAAAGCTCTTGGTCTTTTCCGGATCTATTGTCGGAATTCATATTTACCACGTTTATAAGGCCTAAAATTCTGGCCAAGGGTGCTCGAATAACGTGCGATTGCAACCATGAAATTTCTTGCAGCTTATCATTTTGGTTCTGAATTTTCCTCAGCTGCCTTCTTGATTCGGTTACATCTAGTGCGGTACCTACTGATCTAACTGGGTTTCCATTTTCATCTCTAAGGATGTAGCAACGGTCAATAAAAAACCCAGTAGATCCGTCGTTAAGAATAATCTCATATTCCATACGCCAAAAATCTAGATTTGGATTTTTGAGGGCCTCATTTAGTGAGTCCCAAACCTCCTGTCTGTCGTTTTTCTCCACTCTTTGAAACCAAGAATTACTCATGGAAAAAGCCTCGGCAACCTTGTATTTCATATTGGCCCCTTCTTCAATACCACGAATCACCTTATTGGATGTATGGTCTACTTCCCAAATGATTTCATTGCTGGCTTTCATGGCCAAGACAAACCTTTCATTGCTGAGTCTCAGGTTTAGTTCGCTTTCTTTTTGCTGGGTAATGTCTTGGATTGTACCCATGAGTTGAACAGGGTTACCTTCGGGGTCTTGTCGAAGTTTAATTTCTTGGCGCACCCACCTGATCTCATCTGATGAAGTGATGATTCTATGTTCAATAGTGTGAACCTTAGAGGATTTAAACGAGCGGGTAAAATCCTCTTCAAAAAGGTGTTGGTCTTCAGGGTGAACCGTCCGAGTCACAGACTCTTTCGTAGGGTTAAATGATTTTGAGTCTAGACCGTAGATTTTAAAGGTCTCCTCTCCCCATTCGTAAATTTCTGACCCTGCATCTCGAAGCCAGTAGCCCAGTTTGGCCATTTTCTGAGCACTTTTGAGTCGCTCATAAGCCATTTCAAGTTCAATTTCTGCTTGCTTTTGTTCTGTAATATCCTTTGCAACCGCGATAAAGAGTTTTGCTTGAGGCACGGATTCCCCTTGCCAGGATAACCAGAGCTCTTGTCCACTTTTGGTAGTTAATCGAATTTCGATAGGCCTTTTTTTATAATTAGGGTCCGGAGCTTTTGCTTGCTGAACAGCCATTGAAATTCTCTCCTTAACCCCATCCAAGTCACTGGGATTAAGAAAACTTAGAATAGGCTTACCTAAAAGCTCACCCTCATCATACCCCATCAACTTATGGAAGGCATTGTTATACTTTTTTACCAGTCCATCAAAACCTATTAAACAATGTGGGTCTGGACTTAAGTCATAAAAGGACTGAAACTCAATCTCAGTTAATTTATGCCTAATAATTAGGCCCATTTGATTACTCACCTCAGACAAAAGGGGAATAACCTCTTGAAGTTCAATTTCTTCTGATTTCGAGAAACAAGTAAAACAAGCTAGGAACTCTCCTTGATAAAATACCGGAATTCCGATGCCTGTTTTTAGTCCAACCGATTTGGCCTCCTTGGTTCTCGTAAAACTGGGTTGGGCCTCCAAATTTCCCCAAACAAGGGTTTTGCCCTTTGCCCAAGTATTGCCGGGAAGGCCCTTCCCTTTTTCAAAATAATCGTCATAAGACAAAGCATTGTAAAACTCTAGCAAACTCTTTTCTTGAATTGACTTTGAAAAAAGGTTTAATTGATGCTGATCCAGAGAAACCATCCAAACTTCGGCGGCGTCAATTTTGGGGTTGTTAACCAGCTTATTTAACACTTGGTTTAGGCTTTCTTCAAGAGATTCAGGCTTAAGCATGGCTTGGGTAAGATCTTCTACCAATTCTTGGGCCCTCATTTTCTCAATCTCTTGAGTTACATCCTTCGTATTTGCAACAATTCCCTGAATATCTGGATCGTCTAGGTGATTTCTAACCTCAGTTTGAATCCAAATGTATTTCCCGAACCCATCTAAAAACCGATAGGGATGAATGGAAACATCCTTTCCTTGAAGAGCTTCTTCTAGGTGCTTCATCAGCCTTGGAGCGTCCTCCGGGTGAATAAATTCAAAAGCATTCCTGCCTTGAAGATCCTCCGGTTTCAGGCCTAAAACCTTTTCGGAGGCAGGAGCGATGTATTTATAATTCCCCTCATCATCAATAACTGCAATCATGTCATAGGCATTCTGCACCAATGCTTTAAACTTCGCCTCACTTCTTGCCAAGCGCATTTGACCATCGGCTTCTGCTAAAACATGAGACAATGCATTTGCCAAATTTTTACTCAACCCTTCCTCCCATTCGGTCCATGGCAAATCATCATTTGTTTTCCATCCTAAAATCAATCCTGAAATAGACTCTACTGACCCCAGGGCAACCATTAAAACTGACATGTTTTCGAAGCCAGGCCTTAGATCAAAAATACCGTAACCTTCAGGGTTTTTCAGAACTATCGGTTTACCAAATTCGGAAAAATCCAATTCCTTTTGAAGAAGATTAATGTCAACGGTTGCTGGGTTAAATTTACCTAAGGATATCTCTTTCCTTTTCCATTCAGCCTCAAGGGTGAGGGTATTCTTCGCCTTATCCTTTTTTAGAAAAACCAATTCTTGAAATGGATAGGTATTTCCTATGAAATTGAAACAAGTCTTTAAGGACCTCCGCCAGTCTTTGCTTTTCACAAATTCCTCACTAACCTTTCCTATGGTTTCTAAAAATCTATTTTGAGCTTCAATTTTCTGCTCCTGTTCAAACCTAGAAGAAAGGTCAATGGCTGCAACCAGCTCGGCATCTCTACCCTTATAATCGAAATAGCTTCCTTTTATTTTAACATTGAGGGTAGTGCCATCTTTCTTTTGATGGAGGTACATTCCTTCGGTAAACTTTGAATGGCTGTTTCGAAGCTTTCCGATGGCCTTTTCAAGGTTGCCAAGCTCCTTTTTGGGCCGAATGTCTCGTATGGTCATGGAGAGGAACTCCTTTTTAGAGTACCCATATTGTCTTTCGGCTTCCTCGTTTACATCCAAAAAATCAAGGGTTTCCAAATCATAAATCCACATTGGGAAGGGAGCCAATTGAAAAATCTCAGAACTTAGTGTTTGCTCTTCTTTTCTTATTTGAATTTGCATTGATAACAGGTTAGTGCGGAAAAAATCATAATAACCAGCCAACAGGGCTAGTTAATAGAGCTTAGAACACATTGCATGGCTGAAATAACCTAGCTGAGCTCACACAATTCTTCTCACTCTTAAAGTGAGTAAAAATGAGGCAATACGTCCTTTTTAAAAATGACCTGGAACCAAATAAAAACAAACAGATTTCAGAATAGTTTACGAAAGAAATTGACCCTGCTCAAAAAGTAAGGCTAATTAGCAAACTGAACCTCCTGCCAAGCTGAATGAGAACGACGGGTTTTCTACCTAAAGTTTTTAGGCTTAAAGGACGCCTTTGTCAAGCTTTAAAATCAATACCCACTTTTGATTCCCTGTGCACCTCTCGACGGGTTTTTACAAGGCCTCAATACGCTTGTAGTCTAGGTTTGATCGCCTAAAAGTCGCAACAAATATGTAACACCAAAGAACCGTAAATCGAAGGGAATTTTTTCTTGTCAATGCTCCCTTTGGGTGGCAGATTTTGGATTGGGCATGCGGAGCTAGGCTCTATATGGGGATGGCTTATTTCGAATTTTTACCCGAAGGTGTTCATGACCTGGCAAAATCAATCAATGGTTGATACGCATCTTGATCAGCTTGTTTCAACGCTTGTAAGTAAGCCAATCTTGTTTCATTGGCATTTGTAATGTTTGTTGTTCCCCAAGAGAAAGGCTCCTGACCGAAAAGCTTCTCGATTATAATATCTCCCATTAATCTACTATGCCTCCCATTTCCATTGGGAAAACAGTGAATGCTTACAATTCGGTGTTTGAATCGAATAGCGATTTCTTCAGGAGGGTAGGTCTCGTTTTCTACCCAAAAGAGGGCATCATCACAGAGTATTTTGAGCGCAACTGGTATCTGGAATTTATCAATGCCAATGTTCTTGTCGGTTTTCCTAAACTCACCTGCCCAAGCCCAAACATTGCCATACATCCGTTTATGCAAGTTGCAAATGAACCTTTCCGTGAAGACATCTTTTCCCTTGAGTTTTTTACCAAACACCCATTGCAAAGCTTCTTCGATGTTTTGCTGCTCAAATTCGTCTAGCTCTCCTTTTGTCGTAATGGTCTCAATAAGTAACCCTTCCTTTTCATCCTCATTAATCGGGGTTTGGCCGTCGATGTAATCAAGGTCTAATCCCATAATATCTTCGGCATTTCACTTTTGAGTATTGCAGCTCTTTCCTCCACGGCTTTTTGTAAGCGTTGCTTCGTATTTTCCTGATCCTCCAGTTTCATCGTGTTAGATGTTCTGGAAACGATTTGCCTTGCCAACTCTCGAGCCTTTCTATCAATCAAGTTTTCAAGGCTTCCATCCTTAGGAACGAGACCATATACCAGCTGCATGTCCAATGCATTTGCGGCTTCTCTTAAACTTTTTATCGTGATGCTGCCTTCCTTTTCTCGCTTTTCGATTTCTTGGACACTCTGTTTAGTTATAGATAGTTTATTCGCCAACTGTTGCAAAGACATGCCCAGGGAAACCCTGATCGCTTTTAACCAACCGGTGGGAGGAGGAACTACTTGTTGAACACCCTTTAAGCCACTTAGCTTTCGCTCTAACTGATCTATTTGAAGTTTCTTCTTGTTCATGATGTAAGGTTTTAACCTGACTATTCGCCTGTAAAAGTAAGGCTATAAATTGACTTTTACAAAACTAAAGTAAGGATATAGCCTGACATAACTACAATTACAGTAAGGGTATAGACTGGATATGCCGAGGATAAAATATTCCTTATCGCGATATGGAATATTCAAAGTTTTAGTGGACGGAATTATAACGTGTGTTTAAAGGGTCATAAGACGTATACCTGTATCTTTAATAATACATTATGGCAAACAAGACCCCGACTTTATTACCTAGGATTCAGCGCATATTGGAAGGACTTGGTGAGAATATTCGATTGGCGCGTCTCAGAAGAAAATTGAGCACCATCCAAGTAGCGGAGCGTGCCGGGATGGGTCGGAGTACTTTAGTGAAGATTGAACAGGGACATCTATGGATTGCAAAATTCCCAAGTGGCAGTGATCAATTTAATATTGGAGCCTGGGAAACGGTAACCTATGAGTTGGCGAAAGTTGCCGGAATAAATATGGCAGAATGTAAGGCACAACAGTTTTCGAGTAAGCACCATACTTTTTTAACCAAACGCTTCGATCGCACATCGGATGGACAAAGAGTTCATTTTGCTTCGGCTATGGCCATGCTTGGTTTTGTTGATGGCCAAGAAGGAGCCAGTTATCTGGATATTGTTGATTTTTTGACTACCTACGGGGGGAATGTAAAATCTGATTTGGAAGAGCTTTGGCGAAGAATTGTTTTTAGCATCAGTGTATCGAATACGGACGACCATTTGCGAAATCACGGTTTTATACTTCATTCCGAAGGCTGGGTGCTGTCTCCGGCCTACGATATCAACCCTGTGGAGACAGGAACAGGACTTAGTTTGAACATTTCAGGTAGCGATAATGTCTTGGACTTTGACTTGGCAATGGAGGTAGCCAAATTCTTTAGATTGGAGGAGGAGCGTGCTTACAAAATTATGGAAGAAGTAACCCATTCGGTTAAAAACTGGAGGGGCATTGCCAAAAGATATGGTATTTCTAATGCTGAGTGTGAGCTTAAGTCCAGAGCCTTTAGGTTTTCTGAATAAAATGTGGCACCTGCCCAACAATGGCGCAACAAAACTTATGAAAACCAAGATTAATATAGATAACCTACGCCTAGGTAAATAAGTCAATTAGCTAAAAGAGAGTGGTTTAAATTGTCTTTGTTTACGGATGACTGTCGTTATTTCCCGATACAAAAAGTAACGAGTTTTCTGAACCTACTGTTATATAAGCCATTCAGAGCGAATGTCCTGAAACGGGCAACAACTGGGCAACAAGAAATCATAAGGCTTTAGAAAACAGGGGATAAAGAAAGGACAATTAAGGGAGTTCGAGAAATGGACACTTCCCTCCTTGAGGGTTAAAGGTAAGGCAAAAAAAGAACCGCCTCCAAGTGGAAGCGGTCCCCGACATCTGCAACATCAATCAGTATTAAGCAACAGTTACTGATCCTAAATAAGAGCTGTTGGAGACTTTGGTGCCATCTTCAGAGATGAAGCCTAAGAACACTTCGACATCATCACCGGTGAAGTTAGAAGGCACAGTAAGGGTTTCTGCGGTAGCTGATCGGGCAGCTCCTGCAGTGGTAAACACTGCTTCTCCCTTAGTTTGGTTCAGGATCACGATAAGTGCCTTATCGGTCGCCTGAGCGCCTCCAGAGCCTGAGTTATCATCCCAGGACAAATCAACCTCAGCAGGGTTGGTGGAAGCGGCTGCACCGTTTACACCTCCGGCAAGGTTTCCTCGACTGACCAGCGCATTCGGATAGTCAACAGAGTAGTTAGGATAAGTCCCGGTAATGGCGTTGTTCAGGTTGTATGACATCGCACTGTTAAACTGGGTCATACCACTCGCATACTTCTTGAAACCAGTCCTGAGGAACTCAGTAATTGGCTGCAAGAATCGCAAAACGGTCACGAACTTGGTTCGTTGATCGACCTGATCGGGGGTTTTAGGGTTTGCTACACTTGAGGGCTTGATACGTAAGTAGTCAATGCCCTTCCAGGTACCACCGATAACGTTTCCTACCTGTCCGGACACACCTCCCAAGATTCCTTGATTAATTTTTCCCATGGCTTTTAAATTTTTATGGGGTTAAACAAATTTTTCGGACTTGACACGGACTTGGTACGGCCTTGTCCTTACTACAAATATGACGTGAAATTGCGGTAAAGAGTGCTGGTTGAGAGTGGGTTGCGCCCGTCTGCCGAACCTTGCTTTATTTGGCATTCAAGAGCAAACGGAGAACAACTATAAAAGACCTTCTTTTTGCATTTCTGAAAAGTTTGCGGAAGCTTCAAAGGTGGCTACAGAGATCAGGCCAGGGCAAATCACCGGAGCAACCCCAACAATATTTTTTTAAGAGAAAAGAAAACCGAAAAAAGAAAAGAGAAGCCATGACATCAGGCGGGCGGGGCTGGACTGACAAGGTTTTTGGATTAAAAATACTACCCGTAGGGTGGAGATTTTTCATGCAAAACCCGCAGGGCTTGACCTTGGCAGACCAAAGTGAGGGACTGAGCGGAGCCCGACTACATTCGCTTGTCTTTTTTGTTTTTTCTCCTTCAAGAAAATTAGTCATTCTCAATATCAAAGAATGTTGGGCAAGTAAGAATGGAGGATGGAGTTGTTATTTCAACTACCTCAAATGTTTGTTGGCCGAGGATTACCTTGAAGCGTGCTTTTGAAGGGTTGAAGTTGAAAGAGTCGCAGATTAAATCAAAGTGGTTGGTGAACTGCTCTTTTATTTTCCAATGCCAACGTAGAATCTGACCAACATGCTTCATCACCATCATACTATGGCCTGTTGTAGATCTACCAACACCTGAACTCCAGTAGACAGTATCCTTAACTTTAGTCATTCCTAAAGTGTAACCTTTATCCCAAAGAGTTTGACGTTCTTCCGCATTAACCTTGGGATGAACATCGGAAATATGGTCAAGGCGTAAATGAGAAATGGTGTCGGGAAAGTAGTCATGAAGTATTTCAATCCATTTCGTATCGGCAAAAACTCCAGGGCGGTGACGGTCAATACCTAAAAAGATTGCCTTAGAATCATCGATGTAGGTAAAGAGCAACTGATCCCCGGGTTTTACAAAGTAAGAATATGCTTTACGGGTATTGGATAAATGTAAATGGTGAATATTCCATTCATAAACCAAATGATCGTGAAACCTGGACTGTAGAAGTTTCTGGCTTTGATGATGGTTGATATCAGTACCTTCCTTGAGGCGTTTCGAGATTGATTGAATAATCCCCTTTTGACGTGGATGAAGATTAAGAATATCACTCTCAAACGCAGGACTACAATATATGGAGCGGGGTGTGGCTTGTATTAGCTTTTCATTGATGGTCAAGAAATCAGTCAACAGTGCGGAGAGATCATTTTTCTTTGGTGAACGAAGGCCCCACCTTGAAAATCGCTCCTTTATTATCTGTACAATGTCAGCTTCAAAATCTATTGGCTCAACGGGCATATATAAGTGAATGAATTAAAATGCAAGGTTTGCAAACTTTGCAATCGTTGCAAATTAGGTAAGATTAAACGGAGGTGGAAATGGAGTTCTTATCCAACTGAAATTGCTTTCGAAATCGAGGTGTTGTCTGCGGTCGGGGTTGTGCGGTGGGGAAACGCAGGAAAAAGCGCCTGCGGCCAAACGGCTGGCTGGCGGCTGCAATGAGTGAGGAACAAACGGATTGCGGACCGCCAGACAAGCTTTAGCGAGCCGACCTGCGAGTGGAGCAAGGGTGGAGAACAGAGATAGCCTGAGGTACGAAGGCGGCTGGGCGACATATGTGGACTGACGAAAACGGAGGCGATTGGAGGGCGGAGCTTTAGCGGAGACCGGAAAGAGCCGAGGCTTGAGGAAGGACTTACACAAGGGCTGGCGTGTTTTTTTGTTGCTTTTCAGGGCAACCTTTGAAAATCGATTATTTCGCCCTGAATACAAAAAATATGACAGCCCGCAGCCCGCAGCGACCCGCAGGCGAGCAAAATTATGGGCAGCCGGTGGACTGCTGTCCGGCTGAATGGAATGAAGTGAGGGCTCGCAACGAAATGTAATGAAGCGGGACAGCAGGACAGAGTAGGCTGCCGTGAGAATGACGACTGAGCTGCAAGTAGCATGACAGGCTGCCTGAAAGGCACCCGTAGGGCGTGATACTACCTGGAACACCTTATGAAATTAACGCTTAGTGGAAGGCTGTAGAAACGGCCTGGCATGATACTTTGCCGAAGGAGGAAGACGAACACCGCTTTTCCTGCGTTTTGTGCGGCTGGTTAAGCAAGTGTGGCAACTGAACGGAATGGAGCTTTAGCGGAATGAAGAGAAGGCGCTACTCTTGCTGCGCGGTGACGGAAGCTGGTGAATGAAGAGAAGGAAGAAATGAAGGAAGGGTGGAGCTTCGCGGAACCTGACTGAATGCATGACTGAAAGAAATGAACCTTCTGGAGGCACGTGGCATTGGAGGGAGGTTTTTTGGAGTATCAACTATTATGGCTTTCTTTGTACTTGTGAGATCATACCGTAGCATATTGTCATTATTCTTTTTAAGTGCATACGCGCTGTTGTTGCTACATGATTTCATTCCTCATTCGCATCATAGCCATAAGCAGGTTGTTCAGGTTACAGGTGAAGACCATCATCACCATGGAGACCATCATCACTCTCATGACCACTCGGAAGAGAAAGATGAGGATCAAAATACTCCAGGTGCGTCTGACAATAGTTCAGTTCTTGTTTCTTTAATTCAGACCCATAGTCATTCAGGCTTTGATGGACATCAGCATAATCTTGTTTATAGAGCAACTGCCAAGGATAATGCTCTATCGAAAGTTGAAGTTGATATTTGTCATTCAGCAAGTCAATGGAGGCTTCCTGATCGACTCTTTAATAGACCTGTCAAGCATCAGGCTTCATACTGGCTTCTTTCGAGTCAATTTCAAACTTCCTCCCACGGCCTCCGGGCTCCCCCTGCTTTAGGTTAATTGAATCTTTGATTTCCTCCTGTTTACAGGGAAATCTATCTCATATTGACCTAAAGAATTTCATTTATGTACAAATCATTTTTTGTCCTGCTGGGGCTGACGTTATGCGTTGGTTCTTTGCAGGCGCAGCAATCTTCTTTAGATGAGTTGTTGCAAACTGTTGAAGCAAATAACCAGAAGCTCGCGGCCTTTCGTAGCTATATGGAAAGTGAAAGCTGGCAGTACAAAGGGGAGAATAAACTTCCCGATCCTCAGGCTTCTGCGTTTTATCTTCCGTTTGGAGAACACAATACCGGTGATTACACAGAGTATCAAATCTCACAGCAATTTGAGTTTCCTACAGTTTATGCAGCCAGAGGCAATTGGATTGATGAGCAAGAGGAACGGCTGGAACGCGAATACCAGAAGCTAAAGCAGGAAATCTTGCTCAATGCTAAAGAACTGGGATTGGAACTGGTTTATATCAACAAGCAAAGAGGCTTGGTTGAAGAGCGCGTGGCACAAACCCAAAAAGTGTACGGGCAGGTGGAAACCCTTTTTGAGAAGGGGCAGACGGGTATTCTTGATAGAAACAAGGCGAAGCTCGTGTGGCTTGACCAGCAGTTTGCATTGGAAGAGCTGAGCACTCGAGAGATGAATATTGCTCAAGAGTTGCAGGCTTTGAACGGAGGAAATGAGATTGACCTTGTTTTAACCACTTATCCAAACACCATTGAAATTCCTACACCGGATAGCCTGTGGAATGAACGGCTAAACCAGGATGCACAGATAGCACTGCTGGAACAAGAGAAACAAGTAGCAGAGCAACGGCTGAAAGTTGAACGAAACCAGCTATTGCCGGATATTACAGCCGGGTATAATTATCAGGGAGTAGCGGGAAGTAATTACTCAGGTTTTTACGGTGGTATCAGCATTCCTCTTTGGAGTGGCCGCAGTCAGGTAAAGATGGCTGAGGCAGAAATCAATTACTTCGATAAATATATGTCAGAGGTCATCACCTCTTTAAAAAGTGATTTCACTTCACAGGTTCAGCGATACCAGCTTTTAATTAAGAAATTCAGAGAATATCAGCAGGCAATGGATGGTCTCAACAGTGAAATGTTATTACAAAAGTCCTATGAACTAGGAGAGATTTCCTTCATGGATTATTACCGCGAAGTTTCCTTTTACCGACAGGCTGAAAATCGAATGCTGGAGATTGAAAAGGAGTTACAGCAACTCAGGGCTGAATTATTTAAACATCAATTATAAACCTCAAAAATCAACAATTATGAAAATTAAAGTAAGTCTAATTATAGCAGTATTGGCTTTAACCTTTGGGTGCAACCCAGGTGCAAACCAAGAGGAGCATGGCCATGAACACGGCAGTGATACCCATATGCACGAAGGTGAAGAACACGGTCATGAAAATGAGAATGGTGAACACCATCACGAGCAAGAAGAGTTTACCGTAGGTGAAGATTCAACCGCGACAGAGGATCATCACGAACATGAACACGAGGATGGACAAGATCATCAACACTAGTCTAATTATGAATGAGGAATGATGAATTGGAAATTAATAGACAGAATAATTGCAATTCAACCATTTAAAAATCTACAGATGAGAACATTCAACATTTATAATTTAACATTCATCATTCTGGTCCTGGCAGCTTGCAACCAAACCACTGAGACTGGTCACGCACATGAAGAGAATGCTCATGGACACGCCCATGGCAGTGAGCTAAGTGTGGACACCACCATTTGGACGGAAAATGTGGAGTTGTTTGTGGAATACCCGGCATTGGTTGTTGGTCATTCCAGCCGGTTTGCAGCACATTTTACCAAGCTGGACGGTCACAAACCCGAAACTGAGGGAAGTGTGACTGTTAGCCTGATAAAAGGGAACTCTGGTATTCGCCACACGGTGGAAGCACCTTCATCCCCTGGAATTTTCACTCCTGCTTTGCAACCCAAGGAAGCTGGGGAATATCAATTGTTTTTTGAGTTGAAAGCTCCGGGGCTCAATGAACGTATTGATGCCGGAATGGTGAATGTGTATCCAAATGATGAAGCTGTTACTGAAGCACTTTCCAACCGCGAGCAGAGTGAACCGGAAATCAGTTTTCTAAAGGAACAAGCCTGGAAGATCGATTTTCAAACGGCACCTGCACTCAAGGACACGGTCTATGGCATGGTGAAACTGGCCGGAAAGTGGATGCCGGCCCCCGGAACCCAACGCACACTGAATGCCGGTTCTTCAGGAAATGTCTTGTATGAAATACCGGGAATGGTGGAAGGCATTGAGATCAGCAAAGGCCAGGTGTTGATGCGCATTAGTGGTGAAGACTTGAATGTGAGCAGCATTGAGTCGGAAATAAGAAAGGCCAAAGCCCAATTTGAACAAGCCAAGAGCGAATACCAACGCAAAAAGCAACTGCATGAATTGAAGGTGGTTCCTGATGCTGAGTTTGAAGAAGTTGAGAAACGCTATGAAATGGCACAAGCCAATTATCAGCAATTGCTCAAAAACTATGGCGCTAACGGGGTGGCCATTCGCGCTCCCTTTGATGGCTATGTGAAGCATATCTTAGTGGAGAATGGTGGATTTGCGGATGCCGGGCATCCCTTGCTCACGGTAGGTTCTGAACTCACCAGCATGATTAAAGCTACGGCTGCACCAGAAAAGCGCAACCTTATTACCCAAACGAAGAAAATCTGGATTGCGGAGGATGGAAACATTTTACCTGTAAATGGTAAGGTGGTGTCGGTGGGAAGGAATGTAACTGAAGACAATCCCATGTTGCCGGTTTTCATTGAGGTGCAAACGCCTATAGCTGCAGTACAGGGCAGCCTGGCAGAAGTGCAATTGGGTTATTCCAGCGGAGAAATGGGGCTGATGATTCCAAAAGATGCCTTACTGGAGGATTTTGGCACCTATAAAGTGGTCGTACAAACCGGAGGTGAGGCGTTTGAAATGCGCCCCGTAACGGTGGGTACATTCAATGGAGAGCAGGTAACCATTACCCAGGGTTTACAGGCTGACGAATGGGTGGTTACTAAAGGCGCTTACCAGGTAAAGATGGCCTCGATGGCTGGCGCGCCAGCACATGGACATGCTCATTGATAAATAAAACTTCACTTCACAAGTCTCAAAATGAAATAAGTTATGCTGAATAAAATTCTTGAAATATCTCTTCACAACCGGTTGTTGGTGCTGCTTATAGCTTTGGTGCTATCGGTTTCGGGAATCTACATTGCCAGGGAAATGAACGTGGATGTATTCCCTGACCTCACCGCCCCTACGGTAACCATCTTAACTGAGGCACACGGAATGGAGTCGGAAGAAGTGGAGAAGTTGGTGACCTTCCAACTTGAAACCGCCATGAATGGTGCACCCAATGTGCGCAGGATCAGGTCGTCCTCGGCAGCGGGTATTTCTATTGTATGGGTGGAGTTTGATTGGAACACGGATATTTATCGTGCCCGGCAAATTGTAAGCGAACGTATCCCTGCTGTAAGGGAGAAATTGCCCCAGGGCATTGGAGAACCTACTATGGCACCAATTTCATCCATTATGGGCGAAGTGATGTTGCTGGGAGTGCGGTCAGATAGCCTTTCGCCAATGAAGTTGCGGACGCTGGCAGACTGGACAATAAGACCACAACTGAAAGCACTGGGAGGCATTGCCAACGTTATCGTGATCGGAGGGGAATACAAGCAATACCAGGTGTTGGCCAATCCCAATAAAATGAAGCACTACGGGATAAGTCTTCAGGAATTGCAAACGTCTGTAGAAGCAGCCAACGTAAATACCACGGGTGGTTTTTACAATGAGTTTGGCAACCAGTACAACATTAAAGGCGAAGGCCGGGCTTACGATGTAGACGATCTACAAGAGGGGTTGATTAAAGAAGTGAATGGTCAGGCGATTAGGATAAAAGATGTGGCTGAAGTTAAAGTAGGTGCTGCCGATAAAATCGGTGATGGTTCGTTGAATGCATCTCCTGCGGTGATCATGACTATTACCAAACAGCCTGATGTAAACACCCTGGAGCTTACCGAACGCATGGATGAAGCGTTGGCGAAAATGAATGAAACCCTGCCTGAAAGCGTGGAAATTAAAAGCCACATTTTTCGTCAGGCAGACTTTATAAATGCCTCTGTCAATAACCTTCAGCAGACTTTGCTGGAAGGGGCATTTTTCGTGGCACTCGTCCTCTTTATATTCCTGATGAACTGGCGGACCACTGTCATTTCACTGCTGGCTATTCCGCTTTCACTTTTAGTTTCTGTTATCGTTTTAAAAATGTTGGGTTATACCATCAACACCATGAGCCTGGGCGGTATGGCCATTGCAATTGGGGCCCTGGTGGATGATGCCATTATCGATGTGGAAAATGTATTTAAAAGGCTCAGGCAAAATGTTTCGCTACCCAAAGATCAACGGGAGCCGATATTAAAAGTGGTAAGGGATGCTTCGGTAGAGATCAGGAGTTCCATCATTATTGCCACTTTAATTATCATCGTTTCATTTATTCCGCTCTTTTTCCTCAGCGGCATGGAAGGTCGGTTGCTAACCCCCTTGGGTATTGCCTTTATCACTTCTGTACTTACTTCTTTGGTGGTGGCGGTTACGGTTACACCGGTATTGTGTTCTTACCTCCTCAAAAAAGAGAAGTTGCTACAAAAGCAATCTGAGGGGACCCGGGTTGAACGATGGCTGAGAAAGGGCTATTCGCGCATTCTCAACAAGTCTCTGAAGTATTCGAAATGGGTAATTGGCGGAACGGTAGCTGTTTTTTTCGTGAGCCTTGTGCTATTCTTCCAATTAGGAAGAAGCTTTCTGCCGGAGTTCAATGAAGGTTCATTGGTGATCAGTGTGGTGGGTACTCCAGGTATGTCTTTGGAAGAAAGCAATAAAACCGGAAAACAAGTAGAAGAATTACTGTTGGAAATGCCCGAGGTTGATGTAGTCACCCGCAGAACAGGCAGGGCTGAATTGGACGAACACGCTCAAGGAGTGAATGCAGCAGAAATAGATGCTCCGTTTACACTGCAGGAGGATCAGAGGAAAGAAGAGTTTTTTGCCAAAGTGCGGGAAAAACTGAGTGTTGTACCGGGTGTGAATATTACCATCGGTCAGCCCATTGCCCACCGTATTGATCACATGCTTTCGGGAACGCGGGCCAATATCGCGGTGAAACTATTTGGGGAGGATTTGACGCGTCTTTACGGCCTCGGTAAAGAAATTAAAAGCATTGCGGAGAATATTGATGGACTGGCGGATGTGTCAGTTGAGCAACAGGTAGAAGTGCCGCAAATCCGGATCACTCCCAATAGAACTATTCTGGCGGCCTATGGCATGACCGCTGCTGATTTGATGCACTTTGTGGAAGTGGCTTTTGGAGGTGAAGAAGTCGGACAAATCTACGAAGGCCAAAAGCACTTCGACCTGGTGGTACGCTACCAAGAAGGTTTCCGCGGAAGCATGGATGAAATTAAAAATGCCCTGGTGAATGTACCGAATGGTGGCCGCGTACCGATTACGGAAGTGGCTGAGATCAATTCGGTGAGTAGCCCCAACCGCATCAGCCGCGAAGATGTACAACGGAAAGTAGTGGTTTCTGCTAATGTGCAGGGGAGAGACCTCAGAGGAGCTGTTACCGAACTACAAGAAAGTGTTAAGGCCGGTATTAATCTTCCACAGGGCTACCGCATTCAATATGGCGGGCAGTTTGAAAGTGAGGCCAAAGCTTCGCAGATGTTGTTGATAACAGCTGTGCTGGCGATTCTGCTAATTTACCTGCTACTCTATTTCGAGTTCCGTGACCTAAAACTGGCTGGTATCGTTCTACTGAACTTACCTCTGGCTTTGATCGGGGGAGTCCTGATTGTGTATTTCACTTCGGGAATCATCAGCATTGCCGCTACTATTGGTTTTATCAGCTTATTTGGAATTGCTACCCGAAATGGTATTCTACTGGTTTCTCGTTATCAGGTTTTGGAAAAAGCCGGTGAGCATGGTGAAAACTTAATCCTTAAGGGATCACTTGATCGATTAAACCCCATCATCATGACGGCTCTGACCACCGCATTGGCACTCATCCCACTGGCGCTGAAAGGAGACGAACCGGGCAATGAGATTCAAAGCCCGATGGCGGTGGTGATTTTGGGTGGTTTACTTACTGCAACTGTGCTGAATTTGTTGGTGATACCCTGTGTTTATCAGTTGGTTACAAGTCCTAATAAATAAAATATGAAATAAGTCAGGCCGAAGGATTGCTTTGGCCTGGTGATGTTGATAGCTACTTCGGGACTTGCTGTTACAATCGCCAGGAAAGCAGCTCCTGCCGAAGCGGTAAGTCCCCATTGTTTACGTAACATTTTGAGCGGTGTAAGCAATTGGTCAGCTCCCCAATGTGCAGCCCAGGCGGCTGCTACTAAAACTCCTACCCATAACCATGCACTCATTCTTCAATTTCTATCGGTTAACAATCTATTTAGCTAATTTCAAAATCCTTACAGCCCCGCGCATCACGAAGGCAAAAACTATCCCTCCAATCGCCAGATCGGGCCATTTGCTTTCCAGAAGATAAACCAGCACACCGGCCAGGATGACCCCACCATTTACGATAATATCGTTAGAGGTGAATATTGCACTGGCTTGCATATGAGCTTCTTCACTTTTAGCCTTGTTGATTAGCCAGAGCGAAACTAAGTTGCCCACTAAAGCGAGCAGGGAAACAATGATCATCCATTGGAACAAAGGTGTTCCGCTTTCGCTGAAAAACCTCCGCAATACTTCTGAAAAGCCTAAAAGTGCCAGTCCCATTTGAAAATACCCGCTGATTTTGGCTACTTTTTTCTTACGAGTCATGGCTGCACCTACAGCAAATAAGCTCAGACCGTAGACGATGGAATCTGCCAGCATATCCAGTGAATCGGCTATCAGGCCCATAGAGCGGGATATCCACCCGGTGGTCATCTCTACTACAAAGAACCCGAAATTGATGCCCAGCACCCACCAAAGTATTTTTCGCTGTATTGACTCATCAGCAGCCAATGGCAACTCAGCTTCATTTACCGTTCTTTCCAGCCGGTCATTGAGTTTGAGTTCACTGAGGGCTTGATGGATTTTTTCAACTTCTTCGGTGTGATATACCTCCAGTTTACGAGTAGGGATATCAAAAGAAAGCTGCTTTACTTCTTTATAAGGCTCCAATTTCATACGGATCATCTGCTCCTCTGAGGGACAGTCCATTTTGCTGATATGGAATGTGCTTTTCTTCAATCTTCTTACTTCTTATAACCCAATAATCTCAGCGCATTAAACACCACCACCAAGGTGGAACCTTCATGGATTAGAACGGCAGGCCCGATGGTCGCAATGCCAGAGATCGTAAGTGGAATTAAAATAGCTACTATCCCCAAACTTATCCAGAGGTTTTGCTTGATAATGCCTTTGGCCTTTCTACTTAAACCGATAGCAAAAGGCAAAGTTTCCAGCTTATCGGCCATCAGGGCAATGTCGGCCGTTTCCAAGGCTACATCGCTTCCGGCAGCACCCATGGCAATGCCTACCGTGCTGTTCGCCATGGCCGGGGCATCATTCACGCCATCACCTACCATGGCTACTTTGGATTCTTGTTCTTTCAATTTTTTTATGGCATCCACTTTTTCTTCTGGTAATAGACTGCCCCATGCTTCTGACAGCCCAATCTCTTTGGCCACTGCATCGGCTACTTGTTGATTATCACCCGTAAGCATAATCATTCGCTTGATACCCAGTTTTTTTAATTGTTCTAGCGTGTTTTTTGCTTCCTTTCTGGGCGTATCCATCAAGGCAATGATGCCGATGTATTTGTCATTTTGACGGATCAGCATGGTAGTATTGCCATCTGATTCCAGGGACTTTACTTTTTCTTCTGTTTCCTTCTCTGGCGTATTATCATCCAGGGATTCAAACAGGTCCAGATTGCCAATGTATACTTTGTCATCACCCAAGGTGGCTTTGATCCCTTTCCCAAGCACAGCTTCCAGATCTTTCGCCTCGGGTATGTCAACACCATCCAATCGCTCTTTTCCATCCCGAACCACGGCTTTTGCCAGTGGATGGTCGCTTAAGGCTTCTACAGCTACTGCTATTTTCAACAGTTCTTCCTCGTTTACATCATCCAAAGCAATTACTTCGGTGAGCTTGGGCTTGCCTTCCGTTAGTGTTCCTGTTTTGTCAAAAGCCAGGGCTGTTAGTACTCCTAAATCTTCTAACGGACGACCACCTTTAATAAGTACTCCACTTTTGGCTGCCCTTGCAACTCCGCTTAGCACTGCACTTGGGGTGGCTATGGCCAAAGCGCAAGGGCTGGCGGCCACCAATACGGCCATTGCACGGTAGAAACTTTCGCTAAACGTTTCATCAATTACCAGAAAAGCAAAATTGAGCAGCACGACCAGTACTAATACCGAAGGCACAAAATACTTCTCAAATTTGTCGGTGAGGCGCTGCGTAGGTGATTTCTGAGTCTGGGCTTCATTCACCAGTTTCACCAGGCGGGAGAGTGTAGAGTCCTTCGCTACTTTGATCACTTTGATTTCCAGCGTATTGTTGCCGTTGATGGTACCCGAAAAAGCCCGGTTCTCGTCTTTGATGTCTTTTTCTTCCGACCAGTCTTTATCGGGATTATCTACTGGTTCTTTATCTACCGGCACACTTTCCCCGGTGATGGGAGCTTGGTTAACGCTGCTCGTACCGCTGACAACCACCCCATCAGCAGAGATTTTACTATTGGGCTTCACCACGATGATGTCACCTACGCTTAGTTCCTCAATACCGACTTCTTCGGTCTTACCATTTCTCTTAAGCAATGCTGTTTTAGGAGCGAGTTCTGCCAAAGCAGCAATGGATTTACGGGCTTTGTTCATGGCGTAGTGTTCCAGCGCATGCCCCATGCTGAATAGGAATAATAATAAAGCACCTTCCGCCCATTCCCCAAGAATAGCTGCACCGATTGCTGCTACTAGCATCAGAAAGTCAATCTCAAACCCACCTTTCGCTACTGTTTGAACTGCTTCTTTGGCAGTAAAATATCCGCCAAAGAAATAGGCTCCTATATACAATGCCAAGCTCACCCAAGAAGGCACAGCCTCTACATAAGATAATCCAAAGCCAATTCCGAGCAATGCACCACAAATGATAGAAAAGATCAACTCCGTATTTTTACCGAAAATGCCGCCATGCGAATGTTCATGATCGTCACCTTCCTCATGGTCATGTCCTTTTTTACTTTCTTTATCAGTTTCTTCTACCTTCTCAAGAAATCGTTCGGCACTTACCTGAGTGTCTGGTATATCAAGTCCCTCTTTTCTCAACGCTTTCATTATTTCCGCCTCATCGACCTGGGCCGTATCATACTCTATCCGCACCATGCCGGATGCCGATACAGAGGCCTCCAAAATACCGGATATATCCCGAAGGTCGCGCTCAATATGACGGGCGTGGCGGATATGGCGAATGCCTTCTACTTCTAAGAGTTTATGTCCAAATTTCTGAGTGATTTCCGCCCCGGTTTGCTCCGCTAACGACTGGATACGATCGATGGAGATCAACTCCGGATCGTAATGAAAGCAAAGCTGCGGTACGCCATTGTCTGTCTCGTCTGCTACATGCACTTTTTCAAGGCCTTCTTTACCCTGAAGCTGTTGAATAAGTTTTTGCACACATTGATCCTTCTCATCCGGTACTTCCGGTAGGATAAGGGGTATTTTTATTTGTAGTTTTTTCATAATTGAATTTGTATAGTCTGTTTAAACATTCTTGCATTTTGATATCTATAATACAATTAGTGGTTGAATATACCGGGATATTTATATGGGTTTGCGAAGTGGCACATTGAAAACATCAGGATTATTCATTTTCAGAATGATTATAACTTTCAGTCTCCTTATAGTTATTCTGCTTCGTGCCGATCACCAAAGTAATGACACCACCTATAGCAGCAATTAGAGAAGCCATTAAAATACTGATTTTGGATACCTTGATAATCTCAGGATTGTCAAATGCCAGGTTGGTAATAAACAGTGACATGGTGAACCCTATACCGGCTATCATGCCCATACCAATAATATGCCGCCATTTCAATGAAGGATGCAGTTCTGCAATACCTAATTTCTGACCGATAAATGCGAACAATCCAATACCGGCAACTTTACCCACGGCAAGCCCTAATAAAATACCAAGCCCAAGAGAGCCCGAAACCACTTCCATAAACCCGACATCCAGTTTTACACCTGCATTGGCAATGGCAAAAACCGGGATAATGAAAAAGGCATTAAAATCAATTAAACTGTTTTCTAACCTGAGCAATGGTGGCCTGGCGTTTTCCGTGTCTTTTTTAATAGTTTTCAGTATCTGTCCTTGGCGCTTATCCTGCATGGGGTCAAGGTTTTCAATATCTGTTTCTTCTAATGCTTGGATATTATGAACGGTACGCTCCTTTAAAACCTTACTGTCCAATTTGGGTTTTACAGGTATGTTTACAGCGAAAAGCACCCCTGCTATGGTCGGGTGAATGCCTGAATTCAGGAAGCAATACCATAAAGCGACTCCTCCCACACTGTACCAGAAGAGGTTTTTTACCCCAAAACGGTTTAACAGTAGCAATAGGATGAATACGCCTCCACCAGCGCTTAAGTACAGCCCACTAAGCTCATTGCTGTAAAAGAGTGCAATAACGAGTATTGCCCCCAAATCATCCGCTATGGCCAGCGCCACCAAAAAGATTTTAAGCTGAGCAGGTACCCGTTTACCCAACAGGCCAATGATGCCCAAAGAATAGGCTATATCGGTAGCCATAGGGATTCCCCAGCCCTTGATATTTTCGGTACCGTAGTTAAAACTTGCGAAAATCAGTGCGGGTAAAACCATTCCTCCGATTGCTCCCATGAGCGGCATAGAAGCTTTTTTGAATGACGACAATTCGCCCACCATTATTTCCCGCTTCAGTTCCATGCCGGCCACCAGAAAGAATATGGCCATCAGCCCGTCATTGATCCATTCTTCGATGGTCAGACCAAAAGAAAAATGTTCGGATAATTCAAAGAGAAATTCGTCTTTCAGATAGTGGTGGTAAGCATCTGCCCAAGGGGAATTGCCCAGCACCAGGGCAATAATAGTTGCGCCAATCAGAAGCAATCCTCCGGTGGTCTCCCTGTCCAGAAACTTACGGGCAGTCTCTCTGATATATGCTAATCCGGAGTTGCTATTTTCTATTGACCGATCCATTCCTTCGCCTCTTCCTTATCCTGAAGGTCAAAATATTTGACTTCTGAACCCGTAAACAAATCTGTGGCTTTGGCCGCCCATTCCTGCCATTTTTTATCTCCTACAAATGCCATTTTGCCATAATCTGATAAATGTGCGGCATCTGTCTTTAGGTCTTCCCATAAACCTTCCAGCTCGTAGCCGTGAAAGTCTTCCAGTTCAAAGTAGAAATCTACCTCATGGCCCTTATCGATGATGGTATGAATCAGCGGATGGATTTTTTCTACGTCTTTTTTGGTGATCTTACCACTGATTTCAGCGGCAATCAAGTTTTCCTTTTTTGTTTCCAGTAACTGTATCATTTTAATAGCTTTTGATGGGTTTCAAATAAAGTCTGTATCTGTGCAATTCATTGTTGCTGGCATATCCCACTATCACCTACCGTTTCCATTTCAACCGGTAGCAATAACCACTTCATATCGCTTTAGTGCTATTTTCTGATCGACTCACCCGTCTTTATCCGATACGCATCCTCTATTTCAGAAACATAGATAATCCCATCGCCCTGCTCTGGTGTTTTGGCCTTGCCAATAATCAACTGAACTGCTTTTTCCATTTCTTCATTTTGGCATACGAGTTCCAGTTTTACCACCGGGCTATCGGTAAAATGAAAGTCAAGGGAAGGTGATGCATCAGGATCTTTATAAGCTCCCGTACCTTCTCCTTTGGATAAGGTTACACTTTCGAACCCTGCATCCCGCAGAGACTTTACCACTACTTGTACTTTTTTCGGTTTAATAAATGCTTTGATTTCTTTCATGCTATTAGTTTTTTGATTTTTAATTAAAAGTGGTAAGGGCCAGTTGGCATATTTTCAGCCAACCGCCTTTTGCCAACTTAATCAATGACTATGTGATGTCTGGCTTTTCTTCATCTCTGAAATAAGGTAGTAGGCGTTGTTCCACGCTACTTTTGCGTTTTCAGGAAGCGGTTCGAGCAGATTTATTTCCACCCAACCTTCATCGGAAATGCCGGTACGTATTTCCACCGGTTTAAAGGCCCACTCCGTCTCGCCATCTTCGTTGTGTTGCTCGGCAATGAAGATATAGGGCTTGCCTTCTTCCTCAATGATGGCACTTTCAGGCAGGGCATTAACAGTTTTACTGTCAGTGTGAATTTTCCCATTGATGTACATGCCCGGTATCAGGAATTCCTTCTTTTGGTCAATTTCTGCATGGACATGAACCGCTTTTGGGTTTTGCTCGAATTGCTTCCCCACCGAATAAATTTTGGCAGTAAGACGGGAACCCGGGACAGACTCCACGGTAAACGAAATTTCCTGACCTTCTTTTACTTTGTGGACATCCTTTTCAAATACCATCAGGTCGGCATGTATATGTTTGGTATTGACAATTTTGAACATTCCCGTTTGCGGCTGGATGTATTGGCCCACCTGGATCAATACTTTCTCGATGTAGCCATCTATGGGGCTCACCACCGGCACCTGCTCATACACATCTCCATTTCTGATTTTATCCACATTCAGGTTCAATTGCCGCAGTTGGGCTTCGTAACCTTTTACTTCTCCCTTTATAGAAAAATAGTCAGACTTGGTTTCCTGAAAGGTTTTGCCCGAACCTATCTCTTCTTCGTACAGCCTTTTTTGGCGGTTGTATTCCTGCTCCAGGTATTCACTCCTGTTGTATGCTGTAATGTATTTCGTTTGAATTTCAGTGAGATCCGGGTGGGACAGATATGCCAACACCTCACCTTTGTTGATTTTATCCCCTTCGATCACCTTAATGGAAGTGATGTTTCCTCCCACAATCGCGGTAACCGTGGCTTCATGTTGAGGCGGCACCTCTAACTGTCCATTGGCCTCAACTATTCCTGACATGGGCCGGGATGGGAGGGTATCCACCTGCATTCCCAGGCTTTCAAATTTGAGATTGGATAAATGAACTTCACCCATACCTTCTTCACCGTGGCCTTCGTGTCCGCCTTCTTCATTGTGACCTTCGTGCGATCCGTGTTGCTCGCCTTCCTGGTGATCGTGCCCATCGTCTTCTGTATTGTTGCCACAGGCCGAAACAAAACCTGCTATAAATACCAGTGCAAATAATTTTATGATCTGATTTTTCATGTCGTTTATTTTTATCCGTTTCCGGTTTTAGTTTGATGTTTGTAAATAGTATTCGAGTTCATAGCGGCTATCCAGGTAATTGCCAAAGGCATTCCAGGAGTCCACTTCTATGCGGATCGCGTCCCTGATGTTTTGCAGGAAGGTCACATAGTCAATGGCCCCTTCGCGATAAGCAGTAATTGCTCCGGTTCTTTGCTCCTGGGCCAGGGGCAGGGCCTGGTCGCGATAGTAAATCCATGAGTTCCGCCACTTTAGGAATTCTTCCCGCATGGATTGGTATCCGGCATTGAGTTGAAGCTCGTTTTGCCGCAGGTTTTCTGAGGCTATTTCGCGCTGTATTTTAGCCTCTTGCGCACGGCCAAGCTCTGGGCCAAAAAACAGGGGGATCTGTATGCCTACCTGATAGGTGTAAAACCCGGTTTGCCCGCCAACTTCCTGCCAGCCATATTGCCCCTGTAACTTGGGCAAAAACTCCGATCTTCTTTCTTTTATCCTCGCATCGGCCACTTCTATTTGCTGTTGATAGACATTGAGCAAAGGGTGGGTGCTTAGGGAATCCATTTCAAAATTCAGTATTCCGGTCAACTGCTCACTAGGCACATCCGGCACGGTATAAAGGGTATCGCTTACCAGCCACAAATTGAGCCGCTGCAAAGCGCCCAGATAATTGCGATAGGCCTGTTCTTTTTGGATGCGCACTTCATTGGCCTGATTTTTAGTAGCCAAGTAAGCCAGTTTAGAAGTTTCTTCTACTTCCAATCTCACATTTGCCGCTCGTTCAATATCTGTAAAGAGCGAATCCAAACGCTTATATACCTGATAGGTATTTTTGGCGGTATAAACCTGTCCCCAGGCTAATTTTACTTCCCGCCTAAGCTCTGTGAATGTCAGATCAAGGGAGCTTTCGGCAAGTGCTACGCGCTCTTTTTGAAGTCGCAGACGCGGAGCTATGCCAAAGACATCTATTCTCTGCTGCTGAACCCCTATTCGGGTATAAACTCCATCAGTGTTGTTGCTTATTTCTTCCGCTCCTGTGAAGATTTGGGTATTTCCAAAATCCCAGGCCGTTTTCTTCAGTGCTTCTTCACTTTTTATTTGCAGTTTTTTAGCCTTGATCTGAGGGAAATACTCTGTAGCCCGATTTTGGGCTTCCTCCAAGGTTATAGTTTGTAAGGTATCAGGGTTTATTCCCTGGGCACTGGCTTCATTGGAGAACCCAAAGATGCTGCCTAAGCCTATAAGCAGCACAATGGCATTTAGAGCTAATCTATTTCCTTGTTTTCCCTTTTTCTTTTCGCCCCGTTTTTCTACAAAAGTGTAAAGCACCGGCAGCACTACAAGCGTAAGCAAAGTCGCGGTAAGCATCCCGCCAATCACCACAGTAGCTAAAGGCCTTTGCACTTCTGCTCCGGCAGATGCTGAAAATGCCATGGGCAGAAAGCCGAAAATATCGGTGGTTGCTGTCAGCATAATGGGCCTGATCCGCTCTTTGGTCCCGGTAAGAATTCGGTCTTTAATACTGGTCACCCCTTTTTCTTTCAGAGAATTGAATCGGTTGATCAGTACCAGGCCATTTAACACCGCTACTCCAAAAAGCACGATAAAGCCCACACCCGCTGAAATACTAAAGGGCATGTCTCTAATCCATAGGGCAAATACACCCCCAATAGCTGCCAGGGGAATAGCCATGTAGATCATAATGGATTGCGAGAATGACTGGAGGGCAAAATATAGCAGCACGAATATCAGGAAGAGCGCAATAGGCACCACAATCATCAATCTGCTTTTAGCCCTTTGCAGGTTTTCAAATTCTCCTCCATAAGTAATGTAGTAGCCCGGTGGTAAATCCAATTCGGCATCCAACTTTTTCTGAATGTCGTTTACCACAGACTCTACATCACGCCCCCTGGTGTTAACACCCACGTAGGTCCTGCGGAAAGTATTGTCGCGGGAAATCTGCATCGGACCCGGTATATAATTGATGTCAGCTACTTCTTTAATAGGTACTTGTGTGCCATCGGGTAAGTCAATATATAAGGTACGCAGGTCATCTATGCTCCTGCGATGGGTCTCATCAAAGCGTATGACCATGTCAAAGCGTTTTTCTCCTTCAAAAATCACCCCGGCAACTCCTCCGGCAAAAGCCGCACTTACATACTCATTGAGTTTTTGAATATCCAGGCCATACTGTGCAATTTTCTTCCGATTATATTGCACGGTCATTTGTGGCAGTCCGGAAGTTCGTTCAGGATTTACATCACCTACGCCCGGAATAGTCTGAATGATCTCACTCATTTCCTCCGCTTTTTGCGCAAGTATATCCAGATCTTCACCATAAAGCTTGACAGCCACGTCTTCTCTCACCCCTGTGAGCAACTCGTTAAACCTCAGTTCTACGGGCTGGCTGAAAACCAGGTTTACGCCAGTAAGTTCCCGTTCAAGCAATGTTTTGATTTCAGCTATCAACTCTTCTTTCGTCTCCGCGGAAGTCCATTTGTCCATATCTTTTTCAAGGATGATGAACATATCGGCAATATCCATCGGCATCGGGTCAGTAGGAATATCAGCCACACCGATTCTCGCTACGGCTGTTTTTATCTCAGGAAAATTCTCAAGTAGCAGATTCTCAATTTTTTCGGATACCTCAATGGATTCACTTAAGCCGCTTCCCGGCCGGATCAATGCCTGCATCGCAATATCCCCTTCATCCAACTGCGGCACAAACTCGCCTCCCATCCGGGAAAAGGTAAAACCGGCTATACCTAGCAGGACAATTGCCACAATAATCACAATTGCTTTAAAACGAAGTGCTCCTTTCAGCATGGGCAGGTAAGCTTTTTGAATACCCCCAATGATTTTGTCACTCACCTTTTCCAACCAGCGTTCAAACCGGCCAAACCAGTTCTTTTGGTTTTGGATGGGTTTCATAAATAGAGCCGACATCATGGGAACATAGGTCAGGCACAGGAATATGGCCCCAATCATGGCGAAGCCAAAGGTGTAGGCCATGGGCTGGAACATTTTGCCTTCCACACCGGTGAGGAACAGTATAGGAGCGAAAACAATGAGGATGATAATCTGTCCGAAAAATGCCGATCCCATCATGGTACTCCCGGACTCATAAGCTACCTCATCCATTACGCCCTGGTTGAACTTAATTTTTCCGGAGCGTATGCGTTTCTGGATTTCATACACCGTGCCTTCAATGATGATCACCGCACCGTCTATGATGATCCCAAAGTCAATAGCTCCCAAACTCATCAGGTTGGCCCAAACATTAAACTGCTTCATGAGAATAAATGCAAAAAGCAATGAAAGCGGAATAGTGGTAGCAGTGATAATGCCTCCCCTCAGACTTCCAAGAAGTAGCACCAAAGCAAAAATCACAATCAGCGCACCTTCAACGAGATTCGTTGTCACCGTGCTGGTTGTGCGTTCTATCAATTCACTACGGTCCAGGAACGGCTTTATTTCCAATCCTTCAGGAAGGGATTTTTGAACCTTCTCCATACGTTCCTGCACGTTTTGGATAACCTCATTGGGGTTTGAGCCTTTTAACATCAACACCATACCCCCCACGGCTTCCTGGCCATCCTGGGTAAAGGCACCATAACGTACCTGATTGCCGAAATGAACCTTTTCGGCCACATCACCAATGGTTATGGGAATACCGTTTTCATTTTTGATAACGATTTCCCTAATGTCATCCAGTGAACGCACCAGCCCTTCACCCCGGATGAAGTTGGCCATATTGTTTCTTTCAATATAGGCACCCCCGGTATTTACATTGTTCCGCTGCAAAGCATCAAAGACCTCAGAGATGGATACATTGATGGCGTTTAATTTTTCCGGATTTATGGCGATTTCATATTGTTTGATTTTACCTCCAAAAGCATTGACATCTACCACACCATCCACCAAAGTCATTTGGCGTTTTACAATCCAATCCTGAATTGTTCGAAGTTCAGTAGGGGTATAAACTGTATCATAGCCTGGCTTGGGCTTTATAGTATATTGGTAAATTTCTCCCAAACCTGTTGTAATGGGCCCCATGGAAGGGCTTCCAAACTTTTCCGGGATTTTATCACGTACCTCGTTTAGTTTTTCCTGTACCAGTTGACGGGGTTTGTAAATACCCATTTCGTCCTCAAAAACGATGGTTACTACGGAAAGACCGAAGCGCGAAACAGAACGAATTTCTGTCACTCCGGGAAGATTTCCCATGGCCAACTCGACCGGGTAGGTGACGAATTGTTCTATATCCTCGGTAGCCAGGTTTTGGGAAACGGTCATCACCTGCACCTGGTTATTGGTAATATCCGGGACGGAGCCCAGATTGACCGTGGACATGGAGTATATTCCTACCCCAATAAGGGCCAGCGTAAGCAAGCCCACAATGAATTTATTCCTTATGGAGAAGGAAATGATCTTGTTAATCATAATGCTTTCATGTTATTTTAAATGGACAGTGAAATAGTGATGTACCCGCTCAATAGTGGCTAAGAGCAGGACGATACAAGCAATGGCAATAAAGAACCACTTCAGTACTTCTTGCCAGGTAACTTTCTTCCTTGTCCTTTTTTTCTTTTTATTCAACTGACTTTTTTGAACTAAAAATCTTGTTGTGGAAAATGCCGTTTCCGGCCGGATAAAAAAGGCTTATGAAATCAGGATTATTGAAATAGCCGTTTATACAGCTCCGCTAAGAAGCTGCAAAGACATAACTATCCTGAAGTTGCCTGGGATTAGGCTCTCGGAGGAATAAAAAGCTCGAAGAGATCGAGGCTTTCGAAATTTTGATGATAAGAAGGATAATGAGACTGATTGCCAATTTGACTGGCTGCACTCATTGCATTGGGAAAGATGACATGAACATGGCAGCAATGGCAGGAGCAAATTGGATTGCATAAGTCATTGGAAGATGAGCCGTGATCGTGACCGGAGTGGGAATCACTGCTCATCACTATCTGCTGATCTTCAGTAGAAACGCTATTTGTAAGACCGTCCGCACAGCTGATGAACGAAAGCCCCAAAAAATAAATTGACAATATGTAGCACAGCCATTTCACGGTGGCAAAAATAAGGAAAGGTCTTGAGTTTTCAAAAAGTACCTGCTGGGGGCACAAGGATATTAGCCGAATTGGAAGATAAGATTATATGACGTGTTTATAAGTTTGCGTTTATTGGAAATCTTGGGATTGATCCAACTTTGAAAACCTCCCTAATCTTTGGTATGCTTTAGAGAAGAATGCCTTGCTGGAGCAAATTCTCCTTCAAAACTTTTGGGGTTCACTTTCAGAGTAAAAAAGTCTAATTGCAGGTTAATATGAGGATCTTCTGAACTCATGAACAGGAACTTTCGAGCCTCTTGCCTGATAACCTTATTGATGTTTTTGGCAGTCTTTCTGTATTCAAGAAAGTGATTACTGAGTTCTGTAACATATTCTTCCGATATAGATTCGTCAAAAAAGACTTGCGATTTACTATTGATTAGTTGAAGACCATTCACTTGGTGTACTTCTTCAATTGATTCTGTTGAACAGCAGTTCTCATAACCATCACCAAAATCATAAACTTTTGAATCATATAGGCATATCATTAACCTGGGATGAATGGGATAAAAGATTTGAAGGCCCTTTGCTACAAGTCCGGTAGCACCTATATAATTCCCTGTTTGCTCCATCAGTTGATTGTAATAAACTACAGGTGCATCTGAAGAGATGAAGGGTAATGAGGATAGGTTAACCAAAAAACGACAATCCAGAAAATCCAAAAGTTTTTGATGCTTAATGGAGTTAAGGAGCATGAGTAAAACGGGGTTTTCATGAACTAACCTCCCACCTTTTTCTAAATGTTTCCATAGTTCAGGTTCAATGTCCTTTGCAACAGCTTTTAAATTGTGATTGAGCGATTCCATTAGGTTTTCTCCAGACTTTGGAGTCCTAAAAGATTGGAACAGAATAAACTGCTTTAACAGCTTAAAACCATTAGTTTCAGGAGGTGGTGGAATGAGTAATTTATCTTCCGTCCAGTAGTAGAAAAGTTTGGCCACTGTATCTTCCATAACAGCCAGTGCATCCTCTATTTCAGGATCTTCTCCATACAGGAAATTCTCATATGCTTGTTGTTTCAAAGAGGCTTTCTGTACGAATATTCCATTGGCATGATTGTATAATCCTATGTGCTTGCCTTCATTGTTGGTAGAAAACCTTTTTAGGTAGAATTTTGGGATGTAATGATGTCGTTTCTTTTTTGGCATTATCAGTTCTTGTAATCTACTGAAAGTTAATTGGCCGTGGCTTATCTGTCCAGTGAAAAGTAGCAGGTTTGAACTTATTCATGTACTGACCAACTCCGACATCCAAGACAATCGAATAAGGGCTCTCAAAATAGTTTCGGCCTGATTTCGAGCAGATCATTTCTTCGATAATCATAGAGGGTGCAATGAAGATTTGTTTGTTAGAAAGGCTTTCAATAAGGTCATTTTTAGATTCGTCCGCCTGTACTTCAAATTTCAATTTTTCTCCTTTAATGATCTCCATGTCAACATCGAGTTGAGTTACTCTTCTCTTAAAATACAAGACCCCATCACTCTGGATTACTTCGGACAGGACCGGAGTGGAAGTTGCCATGCCATTCTTCGAGCAAAATTCTTGCTGTTGTTTTAGCCACGTTTTAAAGGCTTCTCTTTCTGTCGGAATAATTCCGCAGTGGCTAAACCAGTTATTTAAATCTGATACATGACCGACTATGCTTATTCTTAACTCCTTGTCTTCAACGTTCCAGGCAAAAGTGAATGATAGTACCTCCTCATTATTCTTTTTGAACAAGGACTCAACTACCATTTTAAGAGCCTCAGCCGTCTTATTTACCAGTTGCTGTGTATTACTTGGTGAGTGGTAGATACATGGAATGTTAATATAGTAGTCCTCAGGGCACATATACTTACAACGATTCGGCATCTCAAGGTCTTCTCCAATACGGTTGAGCGCTTTTTTTACTTCAATTGTGAAATACTCGATCGCATCGTGCTGACCATCCTCTAAATGGACTACATCTGGTATTGACACATATCGGGCTCTGTCACCATGATCTTTTTGGGCATGATAGCTCACGAGCATTCGTATCCCGTCATCTTTGCTTATGGAGTACGGAATGTATTTCTCTAACGGGTTTTTTTCTTCCTCATGATTCGGAATTTGTTTAACTGCAGGCTTTGGAAGGTTAAAGTACTCGTAAATTTGTGGGTTTCCTTGCAGGTAATTGGTAACAAGGGATTTCCATCGATCTAAAGAAAGCTTACCGTCTACCCTGAATAACTTTGTATAATTACTTCTTCGACCAAATTCGGTCATTTTGGAATCTAACCGCTCAATCATAAGATCGGTTGAATAGGCTCTAATTGCTCCGTCAAAATGTTGGAACTCCTTTTTATCCTTATTGTAAATGGAGTGAATGTATCTACAAGCATAAGTGTCGTTTAGTGTAGGTGCGGGTTCATCTTTAACTTCTTCTAATTCAAACTCGTGCAATTCATTATTTGCCTTCCAAAGGAACTCTGTTCGGTCAATATTGTAATAAAGTCTTTCAAATTCATCACTCTTATGAACTGTTAACCCCGGCTGAATGGATGAAATATTATCGTCATACTTCGGACCCCACCAATATTCAAATTCAAACGATTGGAGAAAAGACGGACTAAACCCAATAAAATCGGGATCGAGCTTGATCTTCGCTTTTAAGCCTTCTTCTTCACTTAGTCTCACCAGTTCATCCAGAAACATTGAATGAAAATTGTTGTAGTGAGATAAGGACTTCCGAAAATATGGGTGAGCTAAAACTGTTTTATTTGAAGATCTATCTTTGAAAATACCATATCCCAGGTATTCAAAATCAGCTAACAGAACTTCAATATCTATTAGGTTGTCCTTGTCATTCTCTACTTGTTGAGCCAATTTCGGATAAAATTTAAAAAGTACATCACTCTGATTGTAAAGAACTAAGTTGTTGTAGAAAAACTTTCCGATTGACTCATCAAACGTTTCATCCAGCTCTTCGATAAAATCTTTTTGGTGTGGTTCTATCGATTTTGTCAGCATGTTTAAGAAAAACGACCTTCTGGCATTATTGATATTTTCGAAATCAGCGTCACTTTCACCTATTAAGAAATACCCAACGGTCAGGGTTTTCTGAAAATCAAAGTAAAGCCCCTTTGCGTAAGCCCAGCCAATAGGTTTGTGCAAATCATGTGACATGTTGGATGGAATACCATAAATGGAAGACTGCCAAACTCCGTCTTCAAGAGCAGCAATTGAGAATTGAGTTCCATCTTTAGAAACTTGGTCTGAATTAAATATTGCAAAGTGACGCTTCATATCATTATTTGTTTACTAAAACCACAAATCATTCTCCCCAAACTCTGGCACCTTATCGCTTTTGAAATGATGATCTATTTAATCAAAGGTGCCTTTCTTTTAGCTAAAGAGAAATGTCTTTAGCCTCATTCACCTATTTACAATCCTCTTAGTAAAAAAGAAAATAATAAGTGGTAAGAAACTGAATTGGAGCACTGGCGACAAGCCGACCTCAACCCAGGGGATTAATGGCATATCCTGGGCGTAGCTCCAGTTTCCGGCAGTGGTATGGCGCATTTCGGCCAGTATGGCTCCGATACCTCCTGCCAGGATGAGCCAGAAAACGCGTCTCCCTTTCATTTGCCCTATCCAATAAATATCCTTGTAAATAAGGGCGAATCCAAACCACAGTAGAATCACCATAAACATATCTGCAATAGAGGCAAGGCCACAAAAACTAATGTGTTCAAGGTCAAATACAAAACCTTCGTAGAGTGGCCTCTGCGCCACTTCCCATATCCAGTTTAGCCCGAACGCCAGCAGGGCTATTGCCCAGAGTGTTTTGTGAAACCGGTTTCGGTTCTTTACCAGCTTACTGAAATAGATATACCCCCACAGCACAAGGGAAAGGGCAATGACAGGTGTTACAAACAAATCCAGATTAAAATTCATACGTCTTTTGATTTTCGCATCTTCCCTTTCAGCAACTGTGCGTTGATTGCTACGATAATGGTACTTAAGCTCATGAAAACAGCCCCTACAGCAGGCCCCAATACAAATCCTGTTGAATACAGAACTCCTGCTGCCAATGGGATAGCAAAAGCATTGTAACCGGTAGCCCAAACCAGGTTTTGGATCATCTTGTTGTAAGTGGCCTTACCGAATAAAATTAGGTTCGCAATGTCTTGCGGATTGCTGTTCACCAAGATAATATCTGCCGTTTCTGCTGCTACATCAGTACCTGAGCCCACGGCAATTCCCACATCTGCCTGTGCCAGGGCGGGGGCATCATTTACACCATCACCTGTCATGGCTACAAATTCACCTTTTGATTGCAGTTCTTTTACGATTTCTACCTTTTGGTGTGGCAGTACTTCTGAGTAATAACCGTCCAGTCCTAATTCTTCACTCACTGCCTTAGCGACTGTTTCATTATCGCCAGTGGCCATCATCACTTTTATATTGTTGTTTTTAAATACCTTAATTGCTTCTGCACTTTCAGGTCTTATCTCATCGGCCAACGCGATGTAACCGGCCAGTTTATTGTCAACGAGAATAAAAACTACGGTCTCAGCAGCACTGCTATAAGCATTTTCAGGAATGGAGATATTTTCGTCTTTCAAATATCCCGGGCTCACCACTTTCACATCTTTACCCTCTACTTTGGCTTCTACACCTTTGCCGGTGATGGCATTGAAGTTTTCTAGTTTAGGAATTTTAATCTTTTGCTCTTTTACTTTTTTTATGATACCCACCGCAATGGGGTGTTCAGAGCTTTGCTCCAGGCCACTTGCCAGTCTCAATAACTCGTCTGCATCAAACCCTTGATCTACTGTTTCTATCCTGGTTACACCAAAATCACCCTTTGTCAATGTGCCGGTTTTATCAAATACCAGGGCTGATATTTTTCGTGATTCCTCAAAAGCGGTTCGGTTTCGAATAAGCAGGCCATTTTGTGCGGAGATGGCCGTAGAGATGGCCACCACCAGCGGGATTGCCAGACCCAAAGCATGTGGACAGGCTATAACCATCACCGTTACCATTCTTTCCAGGGCATATACAAAGGGGAAACCGAGTACTATCCATGTGGCCAAAGTTCCAAAGCCAACTGCCAGCGCAATATAGGTGAGCCATTTAGCCGCACGATCTGAAAGGTTTTGCATTTTGGATTTGGACTTTTGTGCTTCTTCTACCATCGTAATCACCTTGTTCAGGTAACTGTCCTTGCCCGTGTGCTCTACCCTGGCCTTAAGCGATCCATTTCCATTAATCGACCCACCAATAATCTTTTGATCTTTTCCCTTTTTCACGGGTTTTGACTCCCCGGTAAGCATAGATTCGTTGAGATAGCTTTCGCCTTCTACAATGATACCGTCTGCCGGCACCTTTTCACCGGGCTTGATCAAAATGACATCATCCTTCTGAAGATCTTCCAGCTTTACATCTTCAACATTATCCCCCCTAATGCGGTGTGCTTCAGCAGGCATCATGCTTACTAACAATTGCAAGGCTTTGGAAGCTCCCAGCACTGATTTCATTTCTACCCAATGCCCCAGGAGCATAATAACTATCAAGGTAGCCAGCTCCCAAAAGAAGTCTTCGCCATCTAACCCGAAGACGGTGGCTGAGCTGTAGAAATAGGCTACACTTATGGCCATGGCAATAAGGGTCATCATGCCCGGCCCTTTAGCTTTCAGTTCGGTATAAAATCCTTTGAGAAAAGGCCATCCACCCCAGAAATAGACGATACTGGAAAGACCAAAAATGATATAGGCATTCCCTGGCAACAACCATTGATAACCAAAGAAACCTTGTATCATGGGTGAAAAAACGAGGATAGGGATGGACAGGATCAGGGAAACCCAAAATCGCTTTTTAAAATCCTCAATCATCATTTTGTGATGGTCGTGGCCCATTTCCCCATGGCCGGGGTTATGACCCTCATGACCACTATGATGAGAATGTTCATGTCCTTTATGGTCTTCTCCTTTTTTATGTCCTTCGTGATTATGCTCTTTATGATTTTCCATGCTTTCCGTGTTTAATTATTTGGATATTGTAGATTCAGTTTTTCAAGGTGTTCAATTAAAATATTGGCGGCCGTATAATTTCGGTACCAGCGTTTGTCGGCTGGTACTATATGCCAGGGCAATTGGTTGCAGTTATTGATAATGCTATGATAAGCTGTCCTGTACGCCTCCCACTGACCGGGTATAAGTTCGTCCTCCACAGCATACTTCCATTTTTTGTGGGGTTTGGTTTTGCGTTCATCAATGCGCTTCTTCTGCTCTTCTTCTGATAGGTGGAGGTAAAATTTCAAAATCACCGTGTTATTGGCCCCCAGATGATGTTCCAGTTCATTGATCAGGTTGATGCGGTGCTTCAATACATCTTCAGAAAGGGTTTTCTCTACGGAAGGCACCAAAATATCTTCGTAATAGGACCGGTTAAATATCTTGATCATTCCTTTTTCGGGAAAATGCGGATAGATACGCCACAGGAAATCATGTTGGCGCTCGTCCTCAGTGGGTTTTTTAAATGATTTGACCTGAACGCCCTGCGGATTCATGCTGCTGAATGCATGACGAATAGTTCCGTCTTTTCCCGAGGCATCAACTCCCTGCAAAATAATGAGGATGCTGTAGCGGCCATCCGCATAAAACTTATTCTGAAGTTGAAAGAGTTCTTTACGCAGCTTTTTCAAATTTTTCTTTGTCTTAGCTTTATGAGAATCCCCCGGTGGAAACGTATCTATTTTACTGAGGTCAATCATCAGTGACTTATTTTTAGTTTATGAATCATGGCCTCACTGAGGCTTTCGCTGTATGCCCCGTAAGCATCCACCAACACGCCCTTGATTCCCCCTTTTCCACTAATAGCGTAAACTATACTATTGTCATCAGGATTGCTCATACCCTCAAAACGGTAAAAAGCATCTACCTGAAAATCCTCAGGGTGCAGTTCAAGTTTGGAGGTGGTACATTCCAGGCAATGTGGCTTTAGGTTGAGGTCTTCTGTATAACCTTCTTGGCGAAGTCCGGAAATCGCCTGACTCAATGTCTCGTAATTTCTATTTTCTTTATTCATGCTTGTTATTTTCGTTAGGATCAGATAATTCTTTTCTTCTTTTCAAAAACCACTTTTCCCCGGCAAAAATTAAAATCATCAATGTAAGGGATAACCAAACGACCAAAAAGTCAGTGGAGGCTTTGATCCACAGAAAGGCGGCCAGCACAACTCCGTCAATTATCAGTGCAGTGATAACAATTACCGGGTTTGCGTTCACGTCTTTACGCAAATGTTTCAAAACACCCCAATGAACCACCATATCCATTACGATGTAAAAGACGGCTCCCAGGGAGGCTATGCGGCTCAGGTCAAAGAATATGGTGAGGAGGATGGCAATGGTAACTGTATAAACCAGCATGTGCTTTTGAATTCGTCCGGGCATACCAAAATGGCTATGAGGAATGAGTTTCATTTTAGTCAACATGGCCGTCATGCGAGAAATAGCAAATACATTGGCAACCACACTTGATACAGTGGCCAGAATAGCGATGCCCACGGTAAACCATAAGCCATACTTTCCAAATGCAGGACGCGCGGCTTCCGCCAGGGAATAATCCTTGGCCTCGATTATCCTGGGAACGGAAAGATTGGCTGCCACAGCAATGGCCACAAATACATAAACCACAGTACAAATCACCAAGGAGATAATAATGGCTCGCCCAACATTCTTATGGGGGTTTTTCACTTCATCTCCGCTGTTGGTAATGGTAGTGAAGCCGGCATAAGCGAGAATAGCAAGAGCCAGGGCACCGAGGTAACTTGCCATGGAATACTCTCCTGATATCTCGGTTGGAATAGCAGCATCAAAAGAAAAACCGGCCGCCCATAATCCACCCAGGGCAAAAATGGCAATGCCGCCAACTTTCAAAATGGCCATTACCAGCGCTGACTTCTGGATGAACTTATTACCGGCAATATTGATCAGGAAGGTAGCCACTAATAGCAACACCCCCAGGGCAGGCACCCAGAAGCTCTTAGACCCCACATCAAATAATTGCATGGTGTAGGAGCCGAATGTCCGGGCCACAAGGCTTTGGTTGATGATCATGGCAAAAGCCATTAAAAGGGCCGAACCGGCTGTGATCGTTGTTTTTCCGTAGGCTTTCTGCAATATCATGGCAATGCCACCGGCAGAAGGGTAGGCATCTGATACTTTGATGTAAGAGTAGGCACTGAAGGCCACAATAATAGCCCCCACCAGAAAGACGAGAGGAAATAGTGCACCTGAAAGTTCGGCTACCTGTCCAAGCAATGCAAAGATGGCTGCACCTATCATTACACCCGTACCAAGGGATACCGTACCTGCAAGGCTTAAGCTGTTCTTTTTATATTCACTCATAAATAGCAGTATTACTTTTCAAGTTCGGCTTTTCGTTCTTCATATTCATCCTTGTCTATTTCGCCCTGGGCATATCGTTTTTTGAGTGTATCCATCGCAGAGTCATTGCTGCTCTTACCGCCCGTGGTGCCGGTGTTTTTTTGGAAGATTCCCCCACGGCCTAAGGCTACAATTAAAACTACTATCAGTATTGCACCGATAATCCATCCATACATCATCATTTTATCTGGTTTTTTTAGGTCAAAAAATAAAATTTATTTACAGTCTTTATTCATTGCTAAATGTCTGTTTTATGGTCTCCTTTTGATTATTTATTTTCCAATATCAGAATGATTGTCATTAATCTAAAGCTAATAAATTATCAGCCAAAAACTAAAGGCTTTCAATTACTGATCTGAGCTTATTACGTATCTCTTTCGCAATGCCCTCCAATTTATCATTTTCTACCGCTTGCATGGAGGCCACCGGATCTACTGCCGCCACTTCAATTTCCTTATCTCTTTGCTGCACAATCACATTGCAGGGTAGCATAGCACCAATTTTATCTTCGGCCAGCAATGCTTTATGTGCAAAAGGTGGATTACAAGCTCCAAGAATACGGTAGGGACGGAAATCCTCGTCCAGCTTTTTCTTTAGTGTGGATTGCACGTCAATTTCGGTAAGCACGCCAAAGCCTTCTTTCTTAAGCGCTTCGGTAACTTTTTCAATGACTTCATCAAAACTTGAGTTTTGCATTGTAGTAGTGTGATAATACTTCATAATAATTTGTTTTTAGAATTATGTGTTTTCTTCGTTTGTACTCCTTAAAAACCAGCGTTCCCCAGCAAAAACAAACACCATTAGTACCAGGGCCACAGTAATCACCAATGGGTCACTGGCGACTTTTATCCACAAGAAGGCTCCTAAAACGATTAGGTCTAAAACTATGGCGGTAACTACTATGGCAGCTGTGGCATTTACATCTTTTCGGAGATGGCGCAGCAGACCCCAGTGAACTATTATATCCATGACGAGGTAAAAAATAGCACCCAGTGAGGCTATTCGGCTGAGGTTGAAAAAAGCAGTCAGTACGATGGCGATCACCACGGCATACACGAGCATGTGCTTTTGTATTCTTCCGGGCATTCCGAAGTGGCTGTGCGGGATCAGTTTCATATCGGTAAGCATGGCCGTCATCCGGGAGACGGCAAATGTGCTGGCCACTACGCCCGAGACGGTGGCTACAATGGCAATGCCCACCGTAAACCAAAGTCCGTATTTGCCAAATGCCGGACGAGCTGCTTCTGCCAGGGAATAGTCTTTGGCACGGATTATTTCCGGTATGCTCAAATTGGCCGAAACGGCTACAGCCACCAGCAGATATATTATCGTACATATAAGTAGCGAAATGATTATGGCACGCCCTACATTTTTATGTGGTTTTACCACCTCATCCCCACTATTGGTTATGGTAGTAAAGCCTTTATAAGCCAAAATTGACAGAGCCAGGGCTCCGAGATAACTGCTTGCCGGGTATTTTGTAAGCTCACCGGTAGGGAAGGCATCATTGACGCTAAAACCGGCCACCCAAAGGGTGCCAATGGCAAAAATGGCAATGCCACCGATTTTGATCACGGCCAATGCAAGGGAAGATTTTCCGATAAAATTGTTCCCGGAAATATTTACCAGAAAGGCGACAATCAGTAGGCTGACCCCTAAGACCGGAACCCATAAACTATTTGCGCCACCATCAAATAACTGTAGGGTATAGGTGCCAAAGGTTCGCGCTACCAGGCTCTCATTGATGACCATCGAAAGGGCCATCAGAAGGGAAGCGGCAGCAGTAATGGTACTTTTGCCATAGGCTTTTTGCAAAATCATGGCGATCCCACCAGCTGACGGGTACTTGCTGGACATCTTTATGTAGGTGTATGCACTAAAACTACTGATAATTGCTGCAAGCAAAAATGCTGCTGGAAAAGCGGGGCCCGCATATTCAGCAATCTGGCCGGTAAGCGCAAATATTCCGGCACCAACCATGACACCAGTCCCCATAGCAACGGCGCCAGACAAGGTGATCGACTCTTCGACGTATTCAGGTTTATTCATGCCGACTAAATTTCTTTGAGATATCAGGCCGTACAGCTAGGGTTTCAGGTTTTAGGCCGCGGTAGAGCGAGATAACACCGGTTGGCGTTGGGATCCGGTCATGCTCTTCGACCTTTAAAAACCCAGCCTCGGACATCAGCACTGGAATAATGCCATTTGCATTTGGTTGTGTATCTTCAACACCGTCAAGTGTCTGGACGGTCAAT
>CAKZPI010000023.1 GCA_937139155.1 uncultured Flavobacteriales bacterium | reverse complement strand
AACCCTGCTTCAACATGGCCAATTTTAGTCTGTTCATAATACGCGGCTAAACTAACCACAAACGTAGTTGCGGTATCACCATGTACTAATATAATTTCAGGCTTGAACTCCTGAATGATCGGCGTAACCCCAAGTAATATGCGACTCGTAAGATCAGGAAGGGTTTGCCCCTTTTGCATAATATCAAGATCATAGTCAGGCGTTATCTCAAATAGTTCTAACACCTGATCTAACATTTCTCTATGTTGCGCAGTAACACACACCTTGACATCAAACCGGATATCTTCTTTTAATTCTTTAACCAGAGGGGCCATTTTTATTGCTTCTGGTCTGGTACCAAAGACTAGTAAGATTTTTTTCATAATTTTTGGTCTAAAATGCGTTGCTAAGATCCGCGTCTCTTTAAAGCGTTAGAATATACGACCCACATTATGGACGTGAAAAAGAATAGTAGCGCACCAACAGCTAAAATCATTAGTCTGTTCGGCTTGATGACCCTGTTAGTCGGTATTGCATGTTTGATTATAGTAATAGGCCAAACATCATCTAAATTTCCACCTTTAGACTCCAGGCTTTTGATGCTAACCATCAGTTCAGAGTAATCTTCAATGTAGAGGTCAAAATCAGTGACCGCTTTTAAAGCGACGAGTTCTTTATCATCTTTAAGCTGTGATATTTGTGACCTCAAATCACTGATTTTATCTGAATAGAATTCGTCATTAATACTATTTTTAAGTACTTTAAGGCGTTCATCGTTTTTTATCTTAGACATTTGTTTGTTAAGTGCATTGAGTTCTGGCAATAGATTTTCATCGTTGTTGATGCTTTTAAGGTGCTCCAACTCTTTATTTTCTTCCAATAATTCAAAGAACTTTCGTTTCTTTCTTACCGTCAATCTCTCGATTTCGGGTCGGCAAAGGTACATCCTTTTTTGATTCTGCCAAGCTTTTAGAAAAATATTTTTTCCTCTTTTTTGTTGACCTTTTCTCTCTTAAAGAACCTCCCTCTCTGTCGAAACGGGCGGCAAAGGTAAACCGTTTTTTCACTCTGGCAAGCAGTTTGAAAAAATATTTTAAATTTTTTCTCGCTACTAAATCACCGTTTAAAAGAACTCTTGATTTAAGGCTTTTGATTTCCTCGAATCGGGCGGCAAATATACAACCGTTTTTCTTACTTGCAACTAAAAAATGAAAAAACTTTATGTTTATTTCTATTTAGTTGACTTTCAGAGATTTAAACCGTTTCCGGCCTAATCTTTCCCTCTTCCAGTACTTTCAAAGAACCCCTTTTGCTGTTAAGCGGCTGCAAATGTAAGACAGTTTTTTCTTTTCACCACAAGAATGAATGAAAAAAATGTAAGTTTTTTCATCCTGCCTGAATCTTAAATAGTTACGGATTGGTTAGGGCCACAGGTAGGCTCTTCCCCTGGAAAAACCGCCCCCCGTTCACCACAAACCAAGCGATGAACTCTGACATCTCCCCTGCTGATAATGGGGCCTGGTACCCTGGAAAAGCCATAGATAGCATTTCCGTCTGGGCCGCGCCCAAGTTTAAGGTGTTAAACCGATGACATGTTTCTGCATACTCGGAAGCAAAGACCTCGTTCATGATTAAAACAGCCCCCTTGCTGCTACTGTAACCCGATAGCCCCGGAAACTTGCTGGTGCCTGAAACTCCTCCCATACTTCCCGTAACTACCCAATGACAGGGTAGCTCCGAATCAATCACCGGCATCAATGCCTTAACCAGTTTAAAGTATGCGAATACATTTACAGAATACATCTCCTCAAACTCCTCTACGCTCAATGCCTTTACGGGCTTGTTTACTAAATATCCTGCATTGTGTACAACAGCGGTGACCTTATACCCCTTGTCCTTAATTAAAGAAGGAAGGTCTTTATAGATACGCCCGCCTTTTAAGTCGCCTGATAGAATGACTACCTGAGCCTGGTCTTGGAGCTTTGTTTTTAAACTCCGTAGACGGTCGGTTGATCGTGCTATGAGAATCAAGCAATCGAATTCAGGAGCTAGGCGCTCAGCTAAGGATGCTCCAATGCCTTTGCTTGCTCCTGTTATTATGCATGTATTTAATCCTTCTGACATATTATTAATAGGATTTGGCACTCAACAATTCCATCCCGTCTTGAATTAACTTGTTCAATTTGGCTTCCGCGGAAGCTTTTTCTTCCAGAAACTGCTGAATCTCCTTCTCGGTTTTCGAAAATTCAGGATGGCCTTTTACCAGCTCTAGGATCTCCATTGGCAGCAACCAATCATTTCCGTGTTCAGATTTGAGGGTTTCCCATATTTCCGAAAGTCGACTTTTGGTTTGGCCCGAATTGCGAATTTCACGCACCTCTTTATATAAGGTGTGCAATGCTCGTTCTTTTTCTGAATAATTGATTTTATGCGTGGTTTCTTTTGGAGCGTATTTTGGCAATTCAAATGCCGGGATATCGGCCGGACCATTAAAAACAGAATCAATGCTATTTCCTACCGCCATATCATAATATCCCCAATCGGGTAAAAACAAGTCTCGATCTCCTAAGCTTGCTCGGGCATCTGTGAAGGTGATCAACAATACTTTCCCAAAAGCATCTTTTCGGATGTTGGAAACAAAACCGGATACCTTTACTCCAGATTCAAATTCGAGTTTAGCATTTTCGCCCAATACGATTCCTACTTCTTCCAGTTCTGCATCATTCATATCCTCAACTGGCTTACTGGAGGACTTGAGTTTTCCAACGGGCGAACCGAATCCATGAGCGTGATAGGATTTATCATGCCCAATCAACTCCTTATTATAGTAGGCAAGTGCCGTAGGACCCTCAGTTCTTATATAAGAGGGGTTTCCCTCGTTATCTTTTAATGCTTCCACAATCACTCCTGAAACCTGCAATCCGGAGCTATACATAGCTGTTGCCAGATTTTCCGATTCGATGGCCTTTTCCAGACCCGACATCCCTCCTGTACGCAACGCCATGGTATCAGCAAATTCCTCCAGGACCTTAGTCAAATGCCTAAAGTCAGGGGTCACGAACAATTGTGGCTGCATCTCGGTAATGTCAAAGGCCTGGTGAGCAGCTTCAACGGTATATGGTATTTTCTTAACCCGGTCGGTCATACACTCAACGCTTTCGCCGATGGAGGACAATAAACCTGCCCCATAAATTTTAGGGTCTTCCATCTCCCCTACCAAACCATATTCAACGGTCCACCAATGAAGGTTTCGAATCAAAGCCATTTCAGAGGGCTTACCCATATTGGACTCAATTTTTCCAATTTCTATTTCGGCTTTTTTAATTTCCTCCGGGTCAGTGGTAGGATCTTCTTTTATAATGGATAGATATCTAATGGCCTCATAAAGTTCATAATCCTTGGAAGAGGAAATGGCCTTAGAGCCAATTTCACCGAACAATCTTAAATATTCAGCATAGGCTGGATTGGCAATTATTGGGGCATGCCCAGCCGCTTCATGGATGATGTCTGGAGCAGGAGTGTATTCAATATGATTTATCTGTCGAATATCGGCCGCAATCACCAAGACCTTATAGGCTTGAAACTCCATAAAGGCTGCTGGAGGAATAAACCCATCCACGCAAACAGCTCCCCAACCAATCTTCCCCAAGATATCATTCATGGTTTGAAGGTTCGGAATATCCTCTATGCCGATTCCGGTTTTCTCCAAGCCCTCCACGTAGGACTCGTGAGCTACCTTTTTAAGGTAATCGTAATTCTGTCGCATTACGTACCTCCAAACCGCATGATTTTGCGGGGTATAAGATTGATAATCTTGATCTACAACATATTGTGTTAAATGCGAGGGCAAGTTTTGAACCTGCCTATTCCCGAAGTCATTCATGGTTTTCATTTTGATAGTCAAAACTACAAATAAATCAGCCCCTTTCCCTACTTTTGAGCATGCATCAAAATCTTCGCAATCACTTTAATTATCTACAAAAATTAAACGGGTCAAAAGTCCTCAACGCAGGAAAACTCCTTAGTTCCTACCAGATTTCCAAAATACGCGGAAAAGCTAGGATCCAAGGTATGCCCACGGCTATTTCTGTTGAACCAACCACGGCCTGTAATTTAAGGTGTCCAGAATGTCCATCGGGCATCCGCTCGTTTACCCGTCCAACCGGAAATTTGTCCTCCCATACCTTCAACCGAGTTTTGGATGACCTTTCTGATTACCTAACCTATTTGATTTTTTACTTCCAGGGCGAACCATTCATTCATCCAAAGTTTTCAGAAATGGTTGCCGCAGCTTCCAAGCGGAATATTTTTACGGCTACTTCTACCAATGGGCATTTCCTTACCGAGGAGAATTGTGAGAAGATTCTAGATGCGGGTCTGGACCAAATCATAATTTCCATTGATGGGACTTCCCAGGAAGTTTATGAATCGTACCGGAAAGAAGGTAATCTAGAGAAGGTTTTGGCTGGAGCCGAACGTTTGGTTAGTATGAAAAAGCGTAAAAAAGCGAAAAGGCCTCATACCATTTTCCAATTTCTCGTGGTAAAGCCCAATGAAAGTCAAATTCCGGATGTATATGCCCTGGCCAAAAAAATGGGCATTGATGAAGTTCGGTTGAAAACGGCCCAGATTTATGATTACGAAGATGGTTCTGATCTTATTCCGGAGCAAGAAAAATACAGCCGGTACAAACTAGGAAAGGACGGAAAATACCACATCAAGGGAAATGTAGAGAACCATTGCTGGAAAATGTGGCATTCATGTGTGATTACCTGGGACGGAAAAGTGGTTCCTTGTTGCTTCGATAAAGACGCTCACTATGTATTAGGCAATATTCAAGAAAAATCTTTCAGGGAAATTTGGGAAGGTCCCGCTTATCAAAACTTCCGTCAGCAACTTCTTCGGTCTAGATCCGAAATTGAGATGTGCAAAAACTGTACTGAGGGAACAACCATTTGGGCATAAGAATAAGGGGTAAAAAAAAAGGGGGTCAAATCTGACCGCCCTTCTCTTGTACTATACATAAGTAATTGCTCTATGCCAACATATGAATTGGGTTCTCGAGCATTTTCTTGAAATCTTGAAGGAAAGCTGCTCCTGAAGCTCCATCAACCACTCGATGGTCGCAGCTCAAGGTAACCTTCATGCGATTTCCTGGAACCACTTCTCCATTTTTCACAACCGGCACCTGACGGATTCCACCTACAGCCATGATGCACGCATCCGGCGGATTGATGATGGCTGTAAATTCTTCAATTCCGAACATACCTAAATTGGAAATGGTAAAGGTTGAGCCTTCCCAATCCTGAGGCTGAAGTTTTTTGTCTTTTGCCTTCTGTGCGTACTCTTTCACTTCGGTATTGATTTGGGCCAAGCCTTTTGAATCGGCAAACCGAACCACGGGAACTAGAAGACCTTCATCAACGGCAACTGCTACTCCAATATTAACATGATGATTGGTTCGGATGGTATCTCCTCTCCAGCTTGAATTCACCGTTGGGTGTTTTCTCAAGGCCATGGAAACGGCTTTGATCACCATATCGTTGAAAGATATTTTAATATCTCCGGTGGCATTCAATGATTTTCTTGCCTCAATGGCAGCATCCATGTCAATATCAAGAGTAAGATAGAAATGTGGTGCAGTAAATTTCGATTCAGAAAGTCTACGGGCAATGGTTTTCCGCATTTGACTTACTGTAGTTTCATCAAAGGATTCCTCACCAGCAGGAGCTGCAGTAAATGATTGAGGAGCTGGAGCCATGGCTGGATTGAACGAATCCACATCTCTTTTCACCACTCGTCCACCATCTCCTGAACCTTGAATTCTCGAAATATCAACTCCTTTCTCATCGGCCAATTTCTTAGCCAAAGGAGAAGCCTTTACCCTTCCATCCGAAGAACTTGTACTTACTTCCGTGGATGTGTTTGCTTGAGAAGTTTGCTGAGGGGTCTCCTCTTTTTGGGTGGGTTTGGGATCTTCCTTAGGAGTTTCCTCCTTTTTCTCTTCCGGCTTAGATTCAGATTTTGAAGCATCATCTTCCGAATCACCTTCAAGTAGGGCCTTGTAATCTTCCCCTTCTTCACCTAAAACAGCAAGAACGGAATCAACCGGAGCGCCCTTTCCTTCTTCTACCCCTATATGTAATAAGGTGCCTTCTTGGAAAGACTCAAACTCCATGGTGGCTTTATCGGTTTCAATTTCGGCGAGCAAATCACCTTCATCAACCTTATCACCTACATTTTTATGCCATTTTGCTACTACCCCTTCTTCCATGGTATCGGAAAGGCGAGGCATGCGTACAATTTCAGCCATAATATTTTGTTTTTAGTCCTTTATAAAGGGATAATCTTGTTCTGCGTAAACGTCTTTGAATAGATCTGATGGATCAGGGAAAGGACTTTCCTCTGCGAAATCCATGCATTCTTTGACCTTATTTTTCACGCGGTCATCGATGGATTTTATTTCCTTTTCTGAAGCCCAATTATTGTCCTTGATTTTTTCAAGCACCTGGTTGATTGGATCTACCTTTTGGTATTCAGCAACCTCTTCTTTGGTTCGATATTTTTGGGCGTCACTCATGGAGTGGCCTTTAAATCGATAGGTTTTCATTTCAAGTAGGGTTGGTCCGTTTCCATTTCTGGCACGATCCACCGCTTCCTTCATGGCCTCGTATACTTTTTCTGGATCCATTCCGTCAACGGGTCCACAAGGCATATCGTATCCAAGACCTAGCTTCCAGATTTCGGTATGGTTTGAGGTTCTAGCTACAGAGGTCCCCATTGCGTATCCATTGTTTTCAACGATGAAAATCACGGGAAGATCCCAAAGCATGGCCATATTCAAAGCCTCGTGAAAAGCACCTTGACGAACGGCTCCATCTCCCATATAACAGAGAGTCACTGAGTCATTTTCATTGTACTTATCCGCGAAAGCGATACCGGCCCCAAGGGGCACCTGAGCCCCTACAATTCCATGTCCGCCAAAGAAATTATGCTCTTTGGAAAACATGTGCATAGATCCTCCTTTACCTGTAGAGCAGCCGGTAGATTTACCGTAAAGCTCAGCCATAATATATTTGGGGTCCATGCCCATAGCTATGGGTTGCACGTGGTTTCTATAGGCGGTTATCATTCGGTCTCTTTTAGGGTCAATGGCTTGGATTGAGCCCGCCAAAACCGCTTCCTGCCCATTGTAAAGGTGAAGGAATCCGCGAATTTTTTGTTGGATATAGGCGGCACCAGACTTGTCTTCGAATTTTCTCCAAAGCAACATGTCTTCGTACCATTTGAGATAAACCTCTTTTCCTAGTTTTTGTTCTGCCATGGCATTGTTCTTAGGTGGGCAAATTTAATAGAAATCCGAGAGCTTACGCGGAAAAGACGGAAAAGGCTAAGATTTAAGTATCAAGGCCACCGCATGGGCTGAAATCCCGTCTTCAAGTCCCACAAAACCAAGCCGTTCAGATGTGGTAGCTTTAATAGATACTTGATTGGCTTCAACCCCCATAACCTCAGAAAGGCAAGCTTTCATCTCCGTGATGTGTGGATTTATTTTCGGTTTTTCGGCAACAACGGTAACATCAACATTTCCTAGTTCATACCCCTGAGTCCTGATTTTATTCATGACTTCAGAAAGGAGTTTTTTACTATCAATTCCCTTGTACTTCGGATCTGTATCTGGAAAGTGGAAACCAATATCTCTGAGATCTGCAGCTCCTAATAGGGCATCGCAAATCACATGAATTAAAACATCGGCATCTGAGTGGCCAACGGCCCCTTTGGTATGAGGAATTAAGATTCCACCAAGCCATAGGTCTTCTCCTTCGGCAAGGCGATGGACATCATAACCGTAACCTATTCTCATTATTGATCTGCAAATGAGCCCATGTCGAAAATCAAAGAGAATCGAAGGGTGTTTTCTAAAGGCGATCGAACCCCGGCTTGGGCCGGAACCAAATAAGCAAAATCAATATTGAAAACATTGTAACGAAGTCCGGCTCCAAAGGTCACATACTTTCTATTCCCTTTCTCTTCCGCTTCGTGAAAATACCCCAACCGAAAAGCAAATTGTTGGTTATACCAGTACTCAAGTCCGGTAGACCAAACTATTTCGTCCAATTCCTCTGGGGTTCCGCCTGGAGCATCATAAAAGCTTTGAATCATTCCTTGAACCAAGGAAACATTAGGATCCATTCCGGCGAGGATCACATCTTTTTGAGTGGCAGAATCAACTCCATATATAGGTGGGGTTGGCACCAAAAGCTTGTATCCCTCTACGGAAACAGAAAGTGTATTGAACTTGTCAATTTCCATGTTTAAGGTGGTTCCTAGACGCAGGTTGGTTGGAATAAAGTCTCGATTTCCGGATTCAGTATATGAGATTTTGTTTCCAATATTGGCCACATTGAAGCCTACCGCTAAAGTAGCATCGTAATCGTTCAGCCTGAATTCCTCCGATTCGAAGTACATGGAAAGGTCAGCTGCAAAAGACATACCGGGTCTTGATTGAAGCCCGTTCACGACCTGACCACCTGTTAGGTTCGAATAAATATACCGAAGGGCCACTCCTCCTGAAAGGTAATCGTTTAGTTTAAGTCCATACCCTCCATCAATGGCAAATTCATTGGGATTAAAACTCCCAATGGTATTTCCAGACTCATCGGTGAAGGTGATATTTCCAAGACTAAAATACCGCATGGAAAGACCAAACCCTTGATTTCTACCTAGACTTTGGTAGTATGATAGGTAGGCCAAATTAATATCGTCAACCAATTTGCTAAGCCAAGGGGTATATGAAATACTCAGACCTCCATCACCTTCAGCAAAGGCAAGTTTAGCAGAGTTCCAATGAATATTATTGGCATCGGGTTTTGTGGAAACTCCCACATCTCCCATACCTCCTGCTCTACTATCTGGGGAAATCAGTAGGAAAGGAACAGCCGTTGGGACCGTATTCAAGTCGTCAAGACCATCACCATAGGCAGTTCTTTGGGCGGTTGAGGATATACTAATAAGAAACGCAGCAGAGAGTAGTAAATAATTGATTTTCATCTATATAAAGAAATAATTCTCGAAATTGGGGTGCAAATATAGTTTATTCATTTTTTGAACAATGTGGGCTTAACGTAAGATCACCAGCTTTTCGTATTCTTCGGCCGTTGAATTATCAGATTGGGCCCTCACCTTTACCTTGTAAACATAAACCCCCTTACCAATCATATCTCCAAAATCATCCAAGCCGTCCCAGGTTATAGAATTCACCCTATACCCAGAACTAACAACCTCTTCTTGGATGGTTTTAACCAACTTTCCAGAAACCGTGAATACCTGAACCTGTACGTCTAATGGCTCACCGGGACGGTTGTGTTCAAAGTGGAATTCAGTATAGGTTGTGAAAGGATTGGGATAATTTAATACATGATCAAGTGCAAGCCTTGCTGACTCTGCAACCACAAACTCGGTACGTGCTGTGGAAGAATTATTGTGTACATCCCAAACCTTTAATTCTAAGGTATGCCGTCCCGGACTAAGATTTGAGAAGGGATACTCTAAGGAACCTGATTGATAGGAGTTCAGGTCAGCTTCGTAAAATTCATTGAGCACAACCCTTGACTCGGACTCATCATCCAAGGTAGCAGATAGGTCGTGGCCAATCCCGTTCCCGACTGTGTTCACCCCATTTTCATCAAAAATCTTTGCCAGAAGCTTGGGTGAATCATCGGTTAACCCTCCAAAAACAAAAGACTCATCATTCATATATAGCTGAACCTGGGGACCCTCATTATCCACGGGAGGATTCGGATTTGACCCTCCAATTAAAAGACTATCATAAGCCCCAGCCGCATCCTCTTCCTCACTAAAGGCATAATAAGATATTCGGCCCTGGCCAATTTGATACGCGATGTCTTTGGGAACCACGAACTCAAAACTAAATTCCCCGTTGACTACTTCAGCCTTACCCTTATATAATATGTTTTTTTGAAGTTGGAAGGAAATTGGGTACCCATCGTCCTCCAGTCCTTGTCCATCGTTGTTGAGGGTAACCAGCTCAGAGTATTTATCAAAAACCACAGGCACCACTACCCCATTAAAACCATCGGCTTTAGAGCCGTCTACATGGGTTACCACTCCTTGGATTTTAACCTTTTCTAAGGCGTTGATGGTATCCGAGTTCAAGCTCAAAGGCTGTTCATTAATGGCGGTGGTTCTCACCCCTTTGGTTGGGCTAGCCATAGGAAGAGAGGGGTCTCCGAAAAAGGAAAAGTCTAACTTGGTCTGGTTGGCCAATTGGTCATTCTTCAGTCTTCTCATGGCCTCCCCCATAGGAATGGGCTGACCATTTTCCCTTTCGAAAATTTGACGATAAAAAGCATTTCCCAGGGAGATGGCAGAAGTTGCTCCCACCTGTCTTGTGGTTGAAAAAATACCAATGCTTCCTCCATTTGGGTTAATAACCATTCGTTCTCCCGCTGAAGTTCTATCAGGATCATCAAAGCGAGTAAACTCGCAGGTAATGGTCACCAAAACATTCAAGGCCTCCAGGTTGGTAAAACCGTTCACATCATTGGCATTTAAAATGCCTTCATCGGCCCAGCCAAGTTCACCCCCATGACCAATGTAATTGACAAGCAATAAACCTCTTTCCATGGCCTTAAGCATTTGTTGGGTGGCATCTGGGTAGCGATCACCGGCAGCCGTTGATACCTGCTCATACGCATCTAAGTAAATTTTCGAAACATTTAAGTTTGGGTAGGTTGTATCCACGCGAACCGCCTGGTTATCTGCTCCTTTCACCAATATATGTTCCCAGTCATCATCAACGTCATCCGCGACGAAGAGGACATTGTTTCTCCATTCACCAAAGCTTTGACTGCCTTGGTAGATTTTGATTTTATTAACGACACCTGAAGCTTCGGCGGCTGATTTTACCGGCAAACGGCCAATTGCTAAATCCATAATGGATCCGGTTAGACTAGAGCCCTCATCAGGATCTAAATAGCCATAGAAGTCATCCGTAATATCGGTCATATTGAGCGCCAATCCAGTTTCCGCCGAATAGGATGGAACGAAATTATGATTTACCGCTACCCTATTCTTATAATCGTAGGAGGCGTCACCAAAAAGGAGGAGATACTTTGGTTTTTCCTCGGGGCTTCCTGCCTGGTCATAAAGATGCTTCATAAACATCCGAATGGCCATTAAATCTTGAGCTCCAGACGAAAACTCATTATATATTTCCTTTGGGCTTACTACCAAGGAACTTAGGCCACGGTCTTCCAGATGAAACTCTGATAATTCTTCCGCTGCAGCGCGAAAGAGAGGATGGGCCACAATTACCATATCCACGGGTTCAGCTCCCTGAAGGTCTTGATTTTTTAATCCGCGAATAAAATGGGGTTTCGAAAGGTTATTGTTTGAAAAAGCCACGAACTCAATCAAGGTATCAGCCGGATATTTAAAGCTAAGGGTATTGCCTTGAGTTTGCCCCACAACTTCGGCCACTTCGTAGGGTTTGGTGAGGGCCCAAATTTTGGTTTGAGCCGATGGGTTTGAAAGATTGTATTCAACCACATTTCCACTTCCTACAAAGTCAAGATTCCTAAAAAACAAGGCTTGATTACCGAGGTTTAAATACCGCTGGGCGATTACTTCAATGAAATCTAGCCAGGCCGTTGCCCCTGGGTTACCATTTTTCCGGTAAGAGGCCGTAAGGATTAAATTATCTCCGTTCAGGGTGAAATTGGTTGATTTTTCAGAGGATCTAGCATATTCTGCATCTGGATTGCTCACCGCCGTTGGGGGCATGTTCAGGTTCAAAAGAGTTTGGCCAGAACTAATGATTTCCATGTTGGTAGAAACCGATGATCGGGCCACAGCTCTAGCTGCCAAAAAAGCCTGTGAACCGGGAACGGCATTTGGGAAGCTAAAGGTGAAATTATAGGATGGCGTTATGTCAAAATACTCTCCAAACCACTGCTTCCCTGACTTCTCTAAGTTCACCAAGTTCTGTTCATGGAACTGAGCATCGTGAAAATAGTTGACTGAATGGGTTTCAGTTAAGCCCGAGTAATCTTGGCTTGCGATTCTAGCCCCAGGGCCATGGTCTACGGTAATAAAATAATGCGTAGTATCCGCGTACCTATTGATTTTATGGTAATAGTTTCCGAAGTTATCATAAACCCATTTATGTTGAGATTGACCATAGAAAAGCACATAATCACCTTGATCAAAAGAGCCATCATCCTCTCCTACCACTTCAATGGCGTTCTCTTTCAAACCGGTAAAGGGCACATTTTTGTTTTTGGTGGGTAATTGTCCGCCACCATACCCAAAAACTCGAATGTTTTTAGGATTCATGGAAGCCACGGGAAGCCCCGCTGATTCAAGGTAAGCCCTATCCAGTTTATAAACCCCTGTTTGGGTAATTCCCATTTCGTACCAATCTCCAGTTGCTAAAAGGCTAGGACTGGAAGATTTCCGATTAAACGAGGCCTTAGAATCTGCTAAGGAATAGGACAATTCAGCCCTTTTGATGACCGAATACCCTTGAACTGTTTTTTTTAGGGGAATAATTTCAAGGACCAGAAAATCTTTTTCTCCCCGGTCTGAGGCCAGGGTAATCTGAAATTGATAATCTTGATTTTTGTAGGTGAGGTCCCCAATTTCTTCAAGGCTCAATGCATTTTCATCAAGGACGGTAAGGTTAAAATCTTGGATGGATTTGTTTTGGGGAACTTCCCATTTCAGGGCCATTTTTGGAGCAAAGCCATCATCGGTATGAACCATGAAACCCTTGACAGGCTTAAGGTATTCACCTTGAACGGACTTAAAATCAACCTGGGCTTCTTCCCATTCAATGGAAAAAGATTTGACCTGTGCCAAGGCTGACAGGGATAGCAGCAAAGCGGGAATTAAAACAATATATCTCCTCATACGTGATTTGTGTGTGCCTGATTTTAACGCCTCAAACTTCGGATTATTTCCAGCAACGGAAGACTAAACTTAAAAACTCGTGGGAAAATTATTTACGCTGAATATGAAATAGAGTTTTTTATCGGTTTCATTTATTCGTATTATTGTGGTTTGAAACACCATGCAGATGAAAAAACAATTTGCACTTTTATTTTTGGCGGGGCTGTTAGGTTTTAGTGCGAAAGCCCAAGATCCGCATTTTACTCAGTTTTACGCAAACCCATTGTATTTGAACCCGGCATTTGCAGGCTCATCTAAATGTCCACGTGTCAACCTGAATTATCGTAATCAGTATCCGAATTTGGCGGCTGACTTCGTTACTTATAGCATTTCTTATGACCAACACATTGACGCCCTTCACGGAGGGATTGGCTTGATGGTGATGACTGACCAAGCGGGTCAAGGTGCTTTAGGTATTACGGAAGCAAGTGCTATTTACTCATACCAATTGGCGGTAAATCGAAGCTTTTCCATTTTGATGGGCTTCCAAGGAACCTATAGACAGCGTTCGCTGGATTGGTCGAAATTGAATTTCCCAGACCAAATTGATGAAATGTACGGATTCGTTCGTCCGACTGGAGAAACACCTCCGGGGGAACCTACCGTTTCAACCATTGACTTGAGTGCTGGAATTGTTGGTTTTAGCGAATTCTTTTACGCCGGAGCAGCGGTTCATCACATCACCGAACCCGAAGAAGCCTTTTTAGAAGAAGGCGTGCTTCCCATGCGCTTAACGGCCCATACCGGTGCGGTTATTCCTTTTGGAGGTACTGGTCGTGTAGGAGACAAGCAATTCATCTCGCCCAACGTATTATATTATAAGCAACAGGATTTTGAACAGTTGAATCTTGGTTTATCCGTTCAGAGAAATGAGCTTGCCGGAGGGTTTTGGTTCCGTCAGAATTTCCAAAATGCCGATGCGGTAATGCTAATCTTAGGTTACCAACCTGATAATTTCAGAATTGGTTATAGCTATGATTTCACCATTTCAAAATTGAGCAATACCACCGGGGGGGCGCATGAAATTTCTTTCGCCTATACCTTTGAGTGTAGACCCAAAAAGAAAAAGTTCAAGACAATAAATTGTCCGAGCTTCTAGTTTAATTCCCAAGTAGAACATCCCTTTTACACATACAGCTAATTTGAGAGCTATGCACGTAAACTTGAAAAAATTGACCAATTACGGATCAATTGCAATGGCAGCCGCCGTTTTTGCCGCTTGTTCAGGTGGCGATTCACAAACTACCGGTTGGTCATACAACGACCCAGATAATGGTGGTTTTGAGGTGAACACTTCTTATGCAGGACAAGAAACAGGTCCTGGATTAATTTTCATCGAAGGTGGAACCTTTACCATGGGCCGTACAGAGCAAGATGTAATGTACGACTGGGACAACCGTCCGAGAAAAGCAACCGTTTCATCTTTCTATATGGATGAATTTGAGGTAACCAACGTGGCCTACCGCGAGTATGTATACTGGCTAAGCCGGGTATATGGTGAAAGTTACCCAGAGGTTGTAACCAACGCCCTTCCTGACACCCTAGTTTGGAGAACTCCAATGGCCTTTAACGAGCCCTTGGTTGAGAATTATTACCGTCACCCTGCATACCTTGAGTATCCAGTGGTAGGAGTAAATTGGTTGCAAGCAACCGATTACTGCAAATGGCGTACGGATCGGGTGAATGAGCAAATCTTAATCAATGAAGGCATCCTTCGTCAGAACCCAAATCAATATGATGATGATGTGTTTACAACCGACACCTATTTATATGGGCTTTACATCGGAGAGGTAAGAAAAAACCTGAATGATTTGAACCCGAATGGTAACGGAAAAGAAGGTCGTCATGTACGTGTTGAGGATGGTATTCTCCTTCCAGATTACAGGCTTCCAACCGAGGCTGAGTGGGAATTTGCCGCTTTAGGATTGGCTGGAATTACAGAATACGAGCGGGTTGCAAACCGCCGCCTTTACCCTTGGGATGGTCATGATACCAGAAGCCATTACAAAAACAATAAGGGGCAAATGTTGGCCAACTACAAAAGAGGTAAAGGTGATATGATGGGTACTGCTGGCTGGCTGAATGACGGCTACGACATTAGCGCTCCTGTAGGTATGTTCCCTCCAAATGATTACGGCCTTTATGATATGGCAGGAAATGTTGCCGAGTGGGTAATGGATGTTTATCGTCCCATGTCTACCGAAGATGTTGATGATTTCCGAGCTTTCCGTGGAAACGTTTACGAAACTCTTGAAAAAGATGAGGAAGGATACCTTGCAGAGGTAGATACCCTTGGTAGAATGCAATACAGAGAGGTTACTGAAGAGGAAAACCTTGACCGTAGAAACTATAGAAGGTCCGATTACCGTGACCTTCACGATGGAGATGTTGAAAGCTCTATCTATTATGATGGTCAACCGGAAGAAGGTGAGGCCGCCATGTACGATTATGGTAAAACTTCTATCATTAACAATACGACCCGAGTTTACAAAGGTGGTTCTTGGAAAGACAGAGCTTACTGGCTAATTCCAGGTACACGTAGATTCCTTGAGCAAGACCAGGCAACTGATTACATCGGTTTCCGTTGTGCGATGGATCGTGTAGGTGAACCCACTGAGTGGTAAGAAAAGATATTATCGATTTTTATTTTTCCCCTGTTGATACGCTTCGGCCTTCAGCAGGGGTTTTTTCTGTACTATGGAAGACTTATACCGCATTTATAAAGATTACCCCCAAGTATTTACCGATACCAGGAAGCTGGTAAATAATGGTATTTACTTCGCTTTAAAAGGCCCCAGTTTCGATGGAAATAAATTTGCCCTTGAGGCAATACAAAACGGAGCTGCATGGGCTGTGGTGGACGATGAATCCTTAAAACATGAAAAGAATTGCTTTTATGTTCAGGACGTTTTAACCACTCTACAAACCCTAGCAAATTACCATAGAAAGCATTTGAGCATTCCCTTCATTGGAATTACAGGGAGCAATGGAAAAACCACAACCAAAGAGTTGATTGCCCAGGTCTTGAGCAAAAAGTTCAACCTATCTTATACCCAAGGAAACTTGAACAACCATATTGGGGTTCCGCTGAGTTTGTTAAGGGTCACTGAGGAACATGAATTGGCCATCATTGAAATGGGAGCGAATCATGTAGGTGAAATCGCCTTCTTATCATCCATCGCCGAGCCTAATTTTGGAATTATCACCAATATTGGAGAAGCCCATTTGGAAGGGTTTGGAGGTATTCAAGGGGTCATTAAAGGCAAGTCTGAACTCTACGATTTCTTGAGGTTAAATCATGGCAAGGCCATTGTAAATGGAAGGGATGACTTACTTATGAAGCAATCTAAGGGGATGGAAAGATCAACGTATGGAACCGAAGAAGGAGATTACCCCTACCAGGATTTAAAAGGCGCTTACCAAGCCGCTATCAAGGTTGAAGGCATCGAAATCCACTCAAACTTAATCGGCAAGTACAACAATACAAACTTAGGTGCAGCCATGGCTTTCGGACTGGAATTTGGAGTGGCCCTTGAGTCTATTAAAGAGGCTTTGGAGCAATACAATCCGGGAAACCATAGATCACAATTTCTAGAGACCGAAAAGAATCGAATCATTTTGGATGCCTATAACGCAAACCCAAGCAGCATGAGAAATGCCATTGAGGAGTTTGCCGGTTCAGAATCTGAAAACCCTTTGATGATCTTGGGTGATATGTTTGAACTGGGCGAAAAGTCGAAAGAGAAGCATCAGGAAATTTACGATTTAGCGAAGAGCTTCGGAATAAAGACTTTTTGGGTGGGGTCGAATTTCTTTGGCCTTGAAGGGGATGGGTGCTTTTTCAAAGACCGAATTGAATTGGAGAATGAAATCAAAGAAAACCCCATTCAAAACCAAACCCTTTTGATCAAGGGGTCTAGAGGAATGGCTCTAGAGAAGCTTCTGGATCTTTTATAATTGAATTTGAATGAAAAAGAAAAAGGCTGTCTCCTGAATTGGAAACAGCCTTTTCTATTTTTATGAAGAACTAGATTACTTCAATACCGATCTAGAAATTACAATTTTCTGAATCTCTGAGGTACCTTCGTAAATCTGGGTAATCTTTGCATCACGCATTAAGCGCTCTACGTGGTATTCTTTCACGAAACCATATCCTCCGTGAATTTGCACAGCTTCTACAGTTTGTTCCATTGCCACCTTAGATGCATATAGCTTAGCCATGGCTGAGGCTTCATCAAAGTTCTGGCCTTGATCTTTCAAATAGGCTGACTTGTACACTAAAAGACGAGCGGCTTCAATTTCGGTTGCCATGTCGGCAAGTTTGAAAGCAATTGCTTGGTGCTCAGAAATTGGCTTACCAAAGGCTTTTCTTTCTTGGCTATACTTAAGGGCAAGCTCATAGGCTCCTGCTGCTATCCCCAAGGCTTGGGCAGCAATTCCTATTCTACCTCCTGAAAGGGTCTTCATGGCGAATTTGAATCCGAATCCGTCTTCCCCTACTCTATTCTCTTTCGGAACCTTAACATCGGTAAACATCAAAGAATGGGTATCAGAACCACGAATTCCTAGTTTGTTTTCTTTGGGTCCGATTTGGAATCCTTCCATTCCTTTTTCTACGATAAGGCAGTTGATTCCTCTATGACCTTTGGCCACATCGGTTTGGGCAATTACTAAGTAGAAATCGGCCGTACCTCCATTGGTAATCCAGTTTTTGGTACCGTTTAAAAGGTAGTGGTCACCCTGGTCAATGGCGGTGGTACGTTGAGAGGTAGCATCGGAACCAGCTTCAGGCTCTGACAAGCAGAAAGCCCCAATAACTTCCCCAGTGGCAAGCTTAGTAAGGTACTTTTGCTTTTGTTCTTCCGAACCGAATTTCTCAAGACCCCAACAAACCAATGAATTATTCACTGACATGATTACGGAGCAGGACGCATCCACCTTAGAGATTTCCTCCATGGCCAATACATAGGAAATGGTATCAAGACCAGATCCATTGTATTTTGGGTCAACCATCATTCCTAGGAATCCTAGTTCACCCATTTTCTTTACTTGTTCTTTTGGAAAACTTTGGTTTTCATCTCTTTCAATTACGCCAGGCAGTAATTCATTCTGTGCGAAATCGCGGGCAGCTTGTTGGATCATTAACTGCTCTTCCGTCAATTCAAAATTCATGTATAAGGATTTAGTTATGCTCTATTTCGGCCTGCGAAAATAATATAAATGCCTCTAATCTGGAACAGATAAAATCAAGTCTTGAAAAGAAAGCCCTGAAAATCTGGAAATTCTACAGGGGTTGGCTACATTCGGTCTTTTAAAAACCGGGGGAAATGGGAAAGAGTATTAGGGAAATGAACATGCTTGGCATCATGTCTGGAACCTCTTTGGATGGATTAGACCTTGCTTTAGCAAGATTCCGATTTCAAGATGGACGTTTTGAATTTGACTTGAAAGCTTTTAAAGGCGTTTCGTATTCAAGCCAATGGAAGGAAAGGCTTGAACAAGCGAAAACCCTAAGTTTTGAAGATGGCCTTAAACTAGAACATGAATGGACCCTTTGGGTTGGAAATGAGGCAAAGAAATTCCTTTCCAACCATTCAGAAATAAAGGTAGATGGAATGGGTTTCCATGGACAAACCCTATTTCATCAACCAGAAATTGGCTTCACCCACCAAATGGGATCAGGAGCCTTGTTGAATTCCATGACAGGAATTCCGGTGGTTTCTGATTTCAGAAGGCAAGACTTAGGCATGGGCGGGCAAGGAGCTCCCTTGGTGCCTGTGGGTGATTGGCTTTTGTTTGAAGATTACGATGCCTGTTTAAATCTAGGCGGATTTGCCAATGCCAGCTTTAAAAAATCAAGATTGGCGTATGACCTAAGTGCTTGCAATCGGGTTTTAGATGCCTATGCCCAAAAATTAGGTTTCCCCTTTGATCCAAAAGGAGAAATTTCCGCTAAAGGCAAGATCCTTCCTGAGTTGATGGGTAGATTGGCCGAATTAGAATATTACCAAGCCAAGCCTCCTAAGAGTCTCGGGCAAGAATGGATTGAGAGGCACTTAGAACCCATCCTATCAAACTATGAAGAGGAAAATAAGGTAGAAGACCTTCTGCATACCTTCACAAAGCATATCGCCCAGGTAATTGGCCAGAGTTTCGAAATGAATACTCAGGTTTTGGTAACGGGGGGTGGTGTTTATAACGACTTCCTAATTAAAGAAATTCAAAACCATAGTCCGGCCCAGTTCACCATCCCCGAAAGGGAAATTCTAGAAGGAAAAGAAGCTTTGATCTTCGCCTTTTTGGCCTATTTACGCATGAATGGCCAAGACAACATTTATCAACAGGTGACTGGTTCAAATAAAGACCATTCTGCCGGAGCGATTTATGGATAAAAAATTACTTTTGTCCGACTTCAACTAAACAAAAGCTAATCGCATGAAGGAATTACTAAATGCCTACGAAAATAAACGCCCAGAAATTGTTTTTGAATGGAAAGATTCAGAGACCGAAGCAGAAGGATGGGTAGTGATCAATAGTTTAAGAGGGGGTGCTGCCGGCGGTGGAACCCGAATGCGCATAGGCTTAGACAAACATGAGGTGGAATCTTTGGCGAAAACCATGGAAGTAAAATTCACCGTTGCTGGACCGGCCATTGGTGGCGCAAAATCCGGAATTAACTTTGATCCCAACGACCCTAGAAAAGAAGGCGTATTGAAACGTTGGTATGCTGCCGTTCGTCCGCTATTGAAAAACTATTATGGAACGGGAGGCGATTTGAATGTGGACGAAATTCACGAAGTGATTCCAATTACCTCTGATTTGGGCATATTACACCCTCAAGAAGGTGTTTTAAACGGTCACTTTGCTCCTTCTGGCGCTGAAAAAGACCAGTTAATCAAACAATTGCAAGACGGGGTCCTTCAGGTAATCACGGATGAACGTTATACTCCTTCACTTGAAAGAAAATACACCATCGCCGATATGATTACCGGCTACGGCTGCTCTGAATCCGTTCGGCATTATTATGATGTTTACGGAGGAAGCCTAAAAGGCAAGCGAGTTATCATTCAAGGATTTGGTAACGTAGGAGCTGCTGCAGCTTATTACCAGGCACAGGCCGGAGCAAAAGTTGTGGGAATCATTGACCGGGTTGGCGGATTGATGAATCCTGACGGATTTAGTTTCGAGGAGATTACCGAACTCTTCTTAGCCAAAACAGGAAACTTCCTGGCGGCCGATAACCTAATTCCCTTCGAGGAAATAAACCAGAAAATTTGGTCAATCGGAGCCGAGGTTTTCATTCCTTGTGCTGCATCAAGATTGATTACCCAAAGGCAATTGGATGATATGGCGAATAACGGACTTGAGGTAATCTCTTCCGGAGCCAATGTACCCTTTGCAGACCCCGATATTTTCTTTGGTCCTATTTCAGAATATGCAGATCAGAAAGTATCTGTTGTGCCTGATTTCATCAGCAATTGCGGCATGGCAAGGGTATTTGCTTACCTGATGCAGTCTGGAATTTCTATGGAAGATGAAGCCATTTTCAAAGATACCTCTTCGGTAATTGAAAAAGCTTTGAGAAAATCACATGCCGTGAATTCATCCAAAACCAAAATTGCGGCCACGGCCTTTGAAATTGCTCTGAAACAACTTGTATAATGCAGGTAGGTGAAATCTTAAACCAAGTTTATTTCGGCAATACCGTAGAGGATTATTGCTGGTTTCTTGGAGCCTTTTTGGTGGTTTGGATTTTTAAGCGTTGGCTTTCTCACCTCTTGAGTGACCTCCTATTCTTTTTCCTGAAAAAAGGATCCAAAGATGTGAGCAGGGCAGAATTTGAAACCCTTCTTAAGAAGCCCTTGAACTGGATCATCATGTTGTCCGTTCTCTTTTTAGGTACCTCCCATATAGAGTTTCCTGAATCTTGGGAAATGGCCAGCATTGAGGAGTTTGGGGTTCGGAGAATTCTAGACCGGATTTACAAACTGCTTTTCTTTAGCTCCATCATTTGGTTGGGCTTGAGAATCATCGACTACTTTGGATTGAGAATGGCCAGAAAAGCCGATGAAACAGAGTCTAAATTTGATGACCAAGTCATTCCCTTTTTAAAGGAGGCCATTAAGGTTATTGTCATTATTCTTGGAGCCTTCTTCATTTTAGACAATGTATTTGAAGTAGATGTTACCACCATTGTTGCCGGGCTTGGAATTGGAGGTGTGGCGCTTGCCTTGGCTTCAAAAGAGTCATTAGAGAACCTTTTGGGAAGCTTTACCATCTTTTTAGACAAACCCTTTACCATTGGAGATGTTGTTACTGTAAACGGAATCACCGGTACCGTTGAAAAGGTGGGATTTCGATCTACCCGCCTCAGAACCTTTGAGAAAAGTTATGTAACCATCCCGAACAAGAAGATGGTAGATGTTGAACTAGACAATTTAACCCTTCGAACCTTTCGCCGGGCTCGGTTTGCCATTGGAGTTACCTACGACACCAGCTTGGAGCAGATGCATGCCATTGTTGCGGATATTCAAAAGCTTCTTGACGAGAATCAAGACACCAATATGGAAGGGGTGGCCAGGTTCCATGAATTTGGTCCGAGTTCACTTGACATTTTGGTAATGTACTATGTAGACACTGATGATTACAACCATTACTTGGATGTAAAACAGTATTTGAATTACGAAATCATAAAGATTGTGGAAAAACATGGGGCGGAGTTCGCCTTCCCCTCTACATCGGTTTATTTCCACGATGAAACTAAGCGAAACACAAACGAAAAATAAGGCATGTACACTTTAATGATTATTGTTTTTGTGCTTGGGTATATGGCCATTGCCCTTGAACACCCATTGCGCATTGACAAAGCGGCTTCGGCCTTGATTACCGGGGTTTTATGTTGGGCCATTTTTGTGCTTGGAGCCTCTGATATCCTTACGGGGAATGAAGAATTCTTAGCCCAAGGCTTTAGCGTACATCACATTCCAGACCTGAGCCATTTCATTGAGCATGAATTGCTTGAGCATTTGAGTGAGATTGCCTCCATCCTATTCTTCCTTTTAGGGGCTATGACCATTGTTGAGCTGGTGGATGCCCATGAAGGGTTTGCAGTAATTACAGACCGAATTAAGACTACGAAGAAGAGTAAATTGCTCTGGATTATTGCCATCCTAACCTTCTTCTTCTCTGCTGCCTTAGATAACTTAACCACCAGTATTGTGATGATTTCGCTGTTGCGAAAACTCATAAAAGATCAAAAGACCCGGTGGTTGTTTGCCGGTATCGTAATCATATCAGCAAATTCAGGAGGAGCTTGGTCGCCCATTGGGGATGTTACCACTACCATGCTTTGGATTGGTGGACAATTGGAAACTGTGACCATAATCCGAGAGCTTATCGTTCCATCCTTAGTAGCCATGTTGGTACCTGTTACGGTCATGAGCTTCCTTTTAAAAGGAAATGTTGAAAGGCCTCTTCGTGCCAATGTAGCCGAACACTATACCAATCCGACCACAGATTTTGAGCGGAACCTGGTGTTCATTGTAGGGGTTTTAGGACTTTTATTTGTACCCATTTTCAAAACCTATACCCACCTTCCTCCTTTTATGGGAATGATGTTGAGTTTGGGTGTGCTCTGGGTGGTAACCGAAGTGATTCATAGATCCAAAAACCAGGAAACCAAATCACATTTATCTGTGATTGGCGTACTGCAAAAGATTGATACAGCCTCGGTTCTCTTTTTCTTGGGTATTCTCTTGGCGGTTTCCTCGCTACAGAGTGCCGGACAATTGGGAGAGATGGCTTCTTTATTGGACGAGAAGATTGGTAATATTTATACCATCAATATGGTTATTGGTCTATTATCAGCCATTGTAGATAACGTGCCATTGGTGGCTGCCGCCATGGGTATGTATGAAATTGGAGCCGGTGATTTTGCTACCAACGGAACCTTCTGGCAATTCTTAGCCTATTGTGCGGGTACGGGAGGCTCAGCCTTGATTATTGGATCGGCTGCTGGGGTAGCCGTAATGGGATTGGAGAAAATTGATTTCATTTGGTACTTGAAGAAAATGAGTCTTTTGGCCATCCTAGGGTATTTTGCTGGAGCCTTTACCTACATTGCCTTACAATCTTTATAAGCCTATTTCGTTAACCTAGAAAATAAACCCATTCCGATGCGAGGAATCTTAATGCAAATACAAAATCCTGATATGGGAGAAGAGGCCTTAGAGCCAACGGAAAAAACCTTATCGGTTTTAGACCTAATCTTGAGTGGTGGAATTGGAGGGCAGCTGGTTATGGCTACCCTGTTCATCTTGAGCGTTATTGCTGTATATATTTTTGTGGAAAGGTATATGTCTATCAAAAAAGCGGCTCAAGAAGACCATAATTTCATGAATAATATCAAAGACTTTATTCATGATGGAAAGCTGGAGTCAGGCATTCAATTATGCCAGCGTACCAACACCCCTGTTGCCCGAATGATTGAAAAGGGAATTACCCGTGTAGGGAAGCCCCTTTCTGATATTTCTGCAGCGGTAGAAAACGTTGGTAAACTTGAAATTTCAAAACTAGAAACCAACCTGGCCACCTTGGCAACCATCTCAGGTGCCGCCCCTATGATTGGATTCTTGGGAACGGTAATCGGGATGATTTTGGCCTTTCATGAAATGGCCATGGCCGGAGGGCAAATCAACGTAGAAATGCTTTCAACCGGTATTTACACAGCCATGACCACAACGGTTGCCGGTTTGATTGTAGGTATTGTTGCCTATATTGGTTACAACCTATTGGTTGTTAAGGTTGAAAAAGTAGTACATAAGCTTGAGACTCGTACCACTGAATTCTTAGACCTCTTGCACGAACCTGTAAAATAAGCCTGTATGGCCCTGAAAAGCAGAAATAAAGTAAGTCCGAATTTCAACATGTCAAGTATGACAGACATTGTCTTCTTGCTTTTGATTTTCTTCATGCTTACTTCAACCCTGGTTACCACCAATGCCTTTGATTTGGTGTTGCCCAAAGGGAAAGGTGTTACGGTGAAGAAGCAAACGGTCTCTGTAAATATTGATAAAGACTTCAATTACTACATTGATAAGGATCCGGTTTCTCCGGGTCTTTTGGAACAGCGTTTGCAGTCAATCATGACAGGTGCTGATGAAGCCACCATCGTATTACGAACTGAGAAGTCTGTTCCCATTGAAAAAGCTGTTTTTGTAATGCAGATAGCTTATGATAACCAGTATAAAATTGTACTGGCCACAGACCCTCGCTAAAACCATGAACTATGGATGCCTTAGAAGATAAGAACAAACGGAAAGCTTTGATTACAACCTCGGTTGTACATGGCGTTTTATTGGTATTGTTTTTCTTCTTTGGCCTCAGTTATTTAGAACCCAAGCCTGAGGAAGGAATAGCCATAAGCCTGGGAATGATGGTAGAAGGGGCGGCAAGCGATAATCCTGCAGTAAACCAAGCTCAAGAAGAAGTTCAAGAGCAAGAGAAGGTGGAAGCTCAGCAAGAAACCCCTCAAGAAGCTGTAGAAGAAATGGCCACTCAAGACCATGTGGAAGCTCCAGTAATTGAACAAGAAACGGAAACCACTCCTACCGAAGAAGAGGTAGTAGAAGAAGAAAAAGAGCCTCAGCCCGATGAGCAAGCGGTGAATGCCCTTGATAAGCTCCTAAACAATCAATCCAATTCAAACGGAAATACGGAGGGGTCTGGAATTGACGGAAGACCTGAAGGAGAAGATTTCACCCCTAATTTCAACAATCCTGACGGGTTAGGGAAGCTAGGAGAAGGTTATTATTTAAACGGAAGAAATGCCTTGAGCACTCCCAAACCCAAGTATCCATGCGATGCTCAGGGAAAGGTTATTGTAAAAGTTTGGGTAAGCAAACAAGGAGAAGTAAGGAGATGTGAAGCCG
>CAKZPI010000022.1 GCA_937139155.1 uncultured Flavobacteriales bacterium | reverse complement strand
TTGAACTCAGCAGGCCTGAGAGAGGTGCACTCCGCTGTTATTTAAGGGCGGAGCCGTCTACTCGATTAGGCAACGTTGTTTATTTTTTTCTTATTAGATGCTTTAAATATTTCTGCAGAAATGGCACCAATCAAAGCCAATCCACCTAAGATTAATACTATGTCGTAGAGAGCTCCAATGTCTTCACGTTCTATAAAAGAAGTCAATAAGGCAGCAGCTGCAATAACATACCACAATGCATTAATTAGTTTTTGAATTGAATATGTTTTTGAAGCAACCATCCAATTCTTGTACTTGTCGTTATCTGGAAATTTATCCGTCAAAAGTTTTAGGTCTTGTTTGGCAGCTTTGAAGTTTTTGAGATAATAGTTTGACATTGCTCTGTCAAAAATGAGCGTCTCATAAAAACCAATTTTATAAAGATCTGTATCCTTAAAGTCAGAATAGGTTTGAAATAGTCCAACTGCCTTATCAATTTGAGGAATTGCTTTGCTGTAATTCTCTTTCATTGTCAAGTGGTGCGCATAGTCAGCGGTTAATCGCATCACTTTATTATGCAGGTCTTGGTTTCCATTTATGACCACTTTTTCCAAGATTTCTTTATTAGGGTCAAAAATGTTAAGAAAGACATTGGAGTCTTTGGTGGACTCGTCATTATAAATCTTATCGTATAATTCGTTTACTGTCATTTTTTGTTGGTGGCTAATAGATAATAAAAGCAATCCTTTCACTTTTATCCTGGAGTTATGAGGGGTTAAACTAAGATTTTTTTTTGAGTCTTATTACAAGTCGTTTTCACATTACAGGCCCGGTTCGTTTGGCTTATCCTAGGTGAACTTACCATGAGTTGTTTGGTTGTTGAAGAACTCGATTCCTCTGACGCTGTGGTCTGGGTGTTCAACCACCACCCTGATGGTAAGCAGTAGTGAAATTCTAGTGCCAAGTACCTCAATAGACTATTGACTTTTGGCTTTTCGCCATTGGCTTATTCAAGTGTTAAGATACTCATTTTCAGACCATCCAGTCACTAGTCACTAGTCACTCCTTTTAGGTGTTGAGATGATTAACTAGTCTTCTCTAATCTTGGGTGGCACTTCGGTTGAACTCAGCAGGCCTGAGAGAGGTGCACTCCGCTACTGTTTAGTGGCGGAGCCGTCTACTCGATTGTGGTGCGTTTATTTTATTCTTTGTTAAATGTTAGTCGGTGTTCAAAACAGTTTGTGTTAATATATGCGCTGTCAACAGTCCAAGCAAACATTGTGTCTGCCGTAATTCCTTTTAATTTCATCTCATTTGAAACTGGGTCGTATGTCGCTAATGTATACATTTCATTAGGGTCTGTTTCGCTTGTGATTACTGCAAAATTGGTCTGTGGATTTTTACCAAGTGTGGTGTATATGGCTATTCCAAGTTCATTAAGCGCAGGATTGATTTCATTAAATTCAGTCTCGAAGTCGGGAACGGCTTTTATTATTCTTTTGATTTCTGCACGTTCAGGGTCGTAATTCGTCAGGGATTTTTTTAGAAATGTCAGGCAGTCATGGTCTAGGTAGTCAAAGTCGCCCCAAAACTGTCCGCCTATTTTTTTATAGTCCCTGTACTTTTGAAAGAAATAGGAGGAGTCAAGTCCGCTGAAGTCAACATTAACAAATCCGTCACCGTATTGAATAGCCCATTCAAAAGTGGATGGTGGAGCACTTTGTAGGTAACTGGTCGGTTCTTTGGTGATTATAGCTACCTCAAATTCCTTGTTGAGAACAAAGAAATGTTCATTGGTTTGACTCTGTCCTGATATGTCGTCCAATTGGTATTTGTGCCTGATTCTGTAGAAAGTGTCAGTACCAGGCATTGACGGTACAAGTTTAAAGTCAAAGAAGTTCTCTGGTTTCTATGATTCAGGATTCTCTGAATTGTCCAGAATCCATTGTTGAATACGTTTCTCAACGCTTTGTTTTATTTTGTCTTGGTCGTTAAGGTTTGAGCAAGCACAAAGTGTCAAAATTGCTAATGTTTGAATTATGAACGGTCTTGTCATTTTTCTTGTCATTTTCTTAATTCTGACTAACGTTAAACTATTGTGTTGAATATCAGCTACATGCGTAAATCTTATTTATGCTCCAAAATAGTCCTTTTCTACCTAAATTTTTGACGTTAGCAGGAGAAATTAATTAGCCCTGGTAAAAAGTGATAGCTTTCATTGAGCACTTTTGGACGGGGTAATGTGGGGAATTGTAGCCAACGGTTTGGATATCCCCTGTTCCGCGCGGTGGCCAGTGGGGAACAAGCACAATTTAGTATTTTCCTTTACTCAATTTTGGTTGTGGGGAGAGGAATTGGGGATATCCGTTGTTAGGTGCTTTTATTCCCTTCTCTTAAGTCCTTCATTTCTTTTTTTAGAATAGGAAGATCCTTTATGATTATTACCCATAGGTTTGCGGAATCTACACTATCATAGGAATGCACAATTAGATTTCTTAATCCAATTATGTTATCAATGTCTGTAATAGGGATTTGGGGGTTGAGCTTTTTTAGTTTACCAATTGCTTCTCCAATAATCATTAAATCACGCTCAACGGCCCTAATTGAGATGTAACTTTTTTCGAAATTTGTAAAATCGTTTTGGTGATGAGCTTTTATCCCTTCCAATTCTTCAATTATGGACTCTACATCGAGAATGTATTTCAATTCTTCCTTACGCAGCATATAAGGGAACTTTAGTATTGTCCAACTCTGATTTGAAAATTGGATTTTTCACTACCCTGTAAGACACCAAATCAATTTCTCGATTGAAGAGTTTCCTTAGGCCTTTAAGGACGTAAAAAAAAGCTTCACCTCGTTCAAGTGGAGGTAAATCCTGAGGGAAAATGATTGCAAAATCCAGATCACTTGATTCATTAAGCTCTCCTCGAACTGCTGAACCAAACAAGAACAATTCTGAAACTCGGCTTTTTTTACACAAAGCCCTAATTTCATTCATTTTTTCTTGAACCTGCTTATCCATACACCAAAGATATAAACTACTTGGGATTAATTGTTTTTTTAATTGCACCTAACAGATAATAAAAGCAACCCATTCACTTTTATCCCGAAGTTTTGAGGGGTTAAACTAAGATATTTTTGAGTTTTATTCCAATTGGTTTTCACATTACAGGCCCGGTTCGTTTGGCTTATCCTAGGTGAAGTTACTTTCGGTTGTTTGGTTGGTGATGAATTCCATTCCTCTTACGGCTCGGCCTGAGTCTTCAACTGCCACCCCGATGGTAAGTCAAATAGCAGTAGTGAAATTCTAGTGCCAAGAACCTATTTCCTAGTGCCTCAATAGACTATTGGCTTTTGGCTTTTCGCCATTGGCTTATTCAAGTGTTAAAATACTCATTTTCAGCACACCCAGTCACTAGTCACTAGTCACTAGTCACCCCAGTTGAGGGGTTCAAAAGATTAGCTAGTCTTCTCTAATCTTGGGTGGCACTTCGGTTGAACTCAGCAGACCTGTGAGAGGCACTCCGCTGTTATAAAAGGGCGGAGCGGTCTACTCGATTATAGTGCGGTTTTAATTTTTAAATCTGAATCGAAATATTCACTTTTCCGCCCAGTCCTTTTTCAACAATGTCATACAATGTCTTTAAGGTAATATTACTTCCGTCATTTTCTACTCTGGAAATAAAGGTTCGTTTCTTGTCCACTAAATCTGCCAATTGCTCTTGAGTGAGGTGTTTATCCTCTCTTGCTTTTTTAAGAAGCACACCAATTTTAAATGACTCGAATTCACGCTCCAAATCATCCCGTCGCTCCGAACCTTTCTTTCCGTAAACGTCATCCTTAATTTCTTTCCAACTCTTCGTTTTCATGTCATTTCTTTTTTTCTGAATAATACTTACCCATCAATTGGAGTGCTTTATCAATTTCCTTTTTTGGTGTCTTTTGGGTTTTCTTGGCGAAGCCATTTAACAAAATCACCAATCTACCCTGATCAAAAAAGCAAAACACCCTCCAGATGTTTGAGGCCAACTGGATTCGAGCTTCGTAAAGCCCTTTTGAACCGGTTATTGCCTTTAAATAATTCTTAGGAACACGTTCGTAGGTTTCAATGGCCTCAATCACCTTAAAGATTTTGTTTTGAACCTTTTCGGGCTGCTTTTTCAAGAAAGTTTCAAAGTGATCCTCGTAGGCTATCACCTCACGAACCTTATTTCCCATGAATCAAAGGTAACTTAAAAGTGACATTGTTGCAAATTTCGGTTTTTAACTGCACTATAACGGCTCTGGCTAAGAAGCGTGCGGGTTTTGGAACACGTATCTGTCTGCCGAGCACTGAGTTTTATTTGTTAAACTGAATTTCATTTTTAAAGTGTCAGCTCGCATGTTTTCTTAGCCTTTGTTGGCAGGCGTTATTTTTTCATTTTTCTTTTCAAATTCTGTCCAGTTGTTGTCAAATTCGTCCTTTGGTCCATTGTCTGCTGTGTTTGTCGGGTTGTGTATCGGTGTATTTTTATTTTTTTGAAGCGTTGGGAAATTTTTTAAAAACAATTTTGTCTGCGTTGGCAAAGCAAGCTCTTTTGCAATTTTTGGGCTGTGCAGTGGTTTGTGCGAATTTCAAATGTGCTTGCTTTTAGAGTTGGATTTAGCCTATTTTAACAGATGTCATAGTTAATGAACCTGCCACTGCTTTGTCGTTAAACAAACTCACGTCATCTTTATCGTCTTTTAATGCTAACGAATAAAGCAAAGGCAAATAGTGTTCAGGTGTAGGGATGGCTAAGTCAAACGCCTTACCTTGCGAACGGAAATTGATAAGCTGCTTATGGTCGCTACTTAAAATAAATTTTTTCATTTTCTCATTTGCTTCAATTGCCCAATCATATCCAAAGGATTCGTTCAATCGTTTCCACTCAACCATTCCGAGATTATGAACCATATTCCCACTACCTATAATCAGCACGCCTTTTTCACGAAGCGATTTAATTTGTTGCGCCAATTCGTAATGATATTGAGGTGATTGGCTGTAATCAATACTCATTTGAATAACAGGAATGTCTGCATTCGGATACAAATGTTTTATCACACTCCACGCACCGTGGTCGAGACCCCACTTATCATCTAATATTATTTCTGTTTTTGTGATGAGTGTTTTGGTTTCTTTTGCCAAGTCGGGACTTCCCGGTGCAGGATATTGTACAGCAAATAATTCTTTCGGAAAGCCGCCAAAATCGTGAATTGTAGGTGGATTTTGCATTGCCGTAACAAAAGTTCCTTTGGTTTCCCAATGAGCCGACACACACAAAATCGCATTGGGCTTTGGGATTCCTTTGGCGATATTTCTAAAGCCCGTTACAAATTCATTTTCTTCTATGGCATTCATCGGACTGCCGTGCCCCAAAAACAAAACAGGCATTTTAGCCGTTTTGCTCATTGGTTCTGTTAACTTATTTAATACGTCTAATTTCATAGCTGCTGCTGTTAATGGCAATACTGCCAGTGATTTTAAAAATGTTTTTCTGTCCATCATAAACAACATTTACATTAGTTTCCATATAGAACCGTTCTTAGTCGTGAGTTTTTTCAATTTGCCTTTTGCATCTAATTCATCCAAAAATTGCTCACTTTCCTTTCTCGGTGTTCCTGATAATTCAGCAAATTCTTTGGCTGTAAGTGTTGAATACTTGGCAAACAATTCTTCCCAACTTTTTTTGTATTCAATTTTTGTTGCCGTTGGTGCTAATTTCAACACCGCAACTTCGTAAAATGAGTAAGGTTTTGAGCCATAAACGAATTCTTTATTTCCTTTATCGTCTACAAAAAACATAGTAGGAAAACCTCTTACGCTAAGCTCCTTTCCCAATTTCAAATCTTCCTGAAACAACTCCTTCGCTTTCCCTTCAAAGTCCGTTTTAAATTGTGTCACATTCAGCCCAACTATCTTTGCTGCTGCTTCCAAATGTTCCCATTTCGCAATGTTTTTCTTTTGCAGAAATACCATTTCTCTGATTTCACGCAGAAACAAAATCGCTTTTTCTTCGCTTTGTAATTGTGCTGCTTTGAACGCAATAGATGGCGGATAGGAAGAATTCAATGGGTCTTCCAGCCAAACATCTCCATCAATAGGCATGTCATAATAAGAACTCACTTCGTCCCAGTGATGGGCTACATCAGAAGGTTTGCTGATGCCACCACTGTTGTAACTCCAATCGGGCAGTAATCCGCCCATTCGGTATTCAATTTCAATATTGTTGCCATATTCCAATTTCAGTTTACGCAATTGCGGTTCAATACCCCAACATGATGAACAAATCGGGTCGGTGTAATAAATAACCTTTACAGATTTTTGTGATGATGTAGAAATTGATGCTTCCTGCTCAGTTTTTAATGAATCAGGCATTTCACACATTCCTGTTTCTATGTCGCATAAAAGCGGATTATTATTTTTTGATTCCATTTTATTTTGTGTTTGTGATTGGCAGCTTGAGCTACCAAAAGTTAAAAGGCCAATGATTACTAATACTGAAAGCTTCATTCCATGTATTCAATTATGAGTTGCCGTAAATATTCGATTCACCACCATCAATGGCTATGGTTTGTCCACTCACATAGCCGTTGTTCTCGCTCAAAAGAAAGGTAACTAATTTGGCTACTTCGTGTGGTTGCCCTAAACGTTTTGTTGGATTGCGTTGAGCGTATTCGGTTTCTGCTGCTTTAGGGTCAGATGGATTAACTTGTTTGAATGCTTCTGCGACCATTGGTGTTAAGATAGCTCCAGGTGCAATGGCATTGGCTAAGATTCCGTCTCTGCCGTATTCTAAAGCCGCATTTTTTGTCATACCCGAAACAGCGTGTTTACTTGCCACATAAGGCATTTGATTTAATACCCCACGAATACCGCCAACGGATGCCACGTTTACAATGCGACCGAACTTTTGTTTTTGCATTACAGGAATTACATAACGCATTCCATAATACACACCCATCAGGTTGATGTCGATTACCTTTTTGAAAATATTGACATCATATTCGGTAATGCTTGCCTGCTTTCCTTCAATGCCAGCATTGTTGTAAAGTCCGTCAATTCTGCCGAATGCTTTTACCGCTTCATCCACATAATTTTTCACGGCTTCTTCTTTTGATACATCAGCTATCACGGTGATAGTTTTTACTGCGGGAAACTCTTTGGTTATTTCCGCTTTTGCATCAATCAATGCTTTTTCATTGAAGTCAACCAATACAAGGTTTGCTCCTTGTGAAGCCAATTCTTTTGCTGTTGCTAATCCAAGTCCCATCCCGGCACCTGTGATTATGATTACTTTATTTTTCATTGTTTACCCTGTTTTAAGATTGTTTTACAAATTGAAGTTCACCGAAGATTTTCACTTCTTCACTAACCAGCACACCGCCAGTTTCCAAAGCTGCGTTCCAGTTAAGTCCCCAATCCTTACGGTTGATTTTTCCTTTAATAGAAAAACCTGCTTTTTCATTACCCCAAGGGTCTTTGTTGATGCCGCCAAACTCTACTTCAAGGGCTATTTCTTTACTAATTCCTTTGATAGTTAGAACGCCTTTCAATTCATATTCATCATCTTCTTTTTGCTTAAATGAAGTGCTTTTGAAAGTCAGCTCTTTGTGTTTTTCCACATCAAAGAAGTCGGCAGATTTCAGGTGATTATCCCTGTCCGTGTTGTTGGTGTTGATAGACAATGCATCAACGGTAACATTTAATGACGATTTTAAAATATCGTCTCCATCGACTTCTACCGAGAAGTTTTTGAACTCACCTTTTACATTGGTAATCATCATATGTCTTACTTTGAAAGTAAGTTCACTGTGAGTTGGGTCTAAAACCCATTTTGTTTTTTTTGCTACTGTTTCCATTTTTTTATGTTTTTAAATGATTAATTAAATTTTACACTACAAAGGTGCAATCATTTAAAGGGCAACGGGTAACAGTATGTGGAAGAAGAGTTGTAAAATCAGGAAAGGAGGGTTTTCATTTCTTCCCGAAACTCAGAAGGTGTTTGTCCGGTTCGCTTTTTAAACACATTGGTGAAATAGGCTTTTTCATTGAAACCCAAGTCAAATCCAATTTCTGAAATATTTTTGTTCGAATGAGTTAATTGATTTTTTGCTTCAATTAACTTTCTGGTTTCTATGATTTCGCTTACGGTTTGTTGAAGAATGTTTTTGCAAATTAGGTTCAGATTTCTTGCCGACATGAACAGTTTTTCAGCATAAAATTCCACTCCCAAGGGTCGTTGGTAGTTTTCTTCCAAAATTTGTAAAAAGTTTTGCAAAGCGGTGTTTTGTGTAGGGCTTATGCCAGTTTCATTGGGTGTAATTTTATTTCTTTCCGATTCTATCATAATGAACAAGGCGCTAAGCAAATGCTTCACCACACTTAGGTCGGGGTTTACCTGCTGCATTTCTCCATTTATAATCTCGCAGATTGTGGTCAGGCGTCTAAAGCAATAGTCGTTTGGCAACTTTAGCATTGCGTGGTTGTGGTAATTAGAATATAGCTGAAAAGTTATTTCCGGAATAAATTCGCTTTTAAACCGAAGGACCCACATATTACATTTCCCATTACTCAATTTTGGAATCACACGGTGAACCTTGCCTTTGGTTACAAAACTTATCAATGGAGCTTCCAACAAGGTATTCTTGAAATCAATAAAGTGTTCTAATTGCCCTTCAATGCCGATAATCAACTCTTCAAAGTCGTGTTTGTGCGGCTCGTCTGGTAAAGCACTTATTTTGGTTGCCTCCGCTTCGTCCACTATAAATATTTTGAAAAGTTGATTCATTATTTCAAAGTAATGTTTTTAAATGAGTGAGGTGAGAAGTGGCTCTTTTGGTTTTGCTGAAGCGTTGGCTTTGCGTATCTGGGCAAAACCAAATGTGCCATTCATGCGGCTGGCAAAAATTGTTTTTAAAAAATGTGCGGTGGGAAAAAATAAAAATACAGAAGCGTTGGCTTTTGGGTCGGCTGTCTTATGGTTCATTTGTCCCGTCATTTTATGTTTATTTCTGTAGTTCATTCTTGCTCTGTCGTCTTTTAGGCTTGCAGGTAACGGTTTCGGCTAAGTGTAGTGCGGGAAACACGCAGCAATGAGGCTTTGGGTTTGGCACTGGGTTTAGCTAAGTTTTTGTTTTGGGAAGTAATTTAGTGAGGATACTTCTTGAAACAAAACTTAAGCGGGAGGAAAAGAGAAACAGTTCATACTGGTAAACACCCCCGCATTACATTTAGCTATTGTTGTAAGCTGGCTTTATTTTTTCTTTCGAATCTGTTTGTGTGTTGGGGTGAAAGCCCTTTACAACGCAGGAACGAGGATTGTAATGTGCTTGAACATGGGAAGGATTTTAATTAGCTCAATAATCTGTATGCTTACCATTCTAAATTAAGCCTATGATTTTATCAAAGAATGATCTGAGCAATCTACTCTTAATTCATCTGTTTCTAGCATCATGTTTAACAAAGTACAATAATGCTCGCTTTTATGTAATCTGTAATTAGCACAGGTAAAACACATTCTTTGAATGGTTATGACTCCTGCTTTATTAAGGTCATATATTAGTGTTAATAGGCCATTTAACATGGCATTTTTTTGTTCTATAGATAGTGTGTCAATAGGTTTCTTTAATGAGTTTGCGAAAAGTGAAGATTTCTTGACAATTTTATGACCAATCTCAGTAACGTAAATAGTGAAACTTCGAGTATCATTAGGGTTTGTCTCTTTTCCTATTAGTTTTTTGGATAAAAGCATTTTTACGCTATCGCTTATGGTGGCTTTGGTCATATTAAATTCTTTCGCTAAGTTTCCTACAGTGCACATTTCATTTGGATGAAATTGTAGGAAAATAAGAATTTGAATTTGTATCGGACTTAATGAGTTTTCTTTACTTTCACTCCAAAGTAAAACCCTAAAAGCTTCTGAAACTCTTTCTAATGCCACTATTATTCGGCTTTCAATACTTTGGTTTTGTTCGTTTAAATCAAAAGAAGATTGTTTCATTATTTGAGTTTATTTAGAGATTCAGAGTAAAAATTTGTCTTTTTTATCCACAGTTTTCCATTTCAATAATAAAGAACCCTTTTTGTTTTATTTCTGCTTCCCATTGAGGTCTTACTGTTTCAATATGGCAAAACCTACATTCTTTCGATGTTAAGGGTTGTCCCTCTTGCCCTTTTGTCTTTATGTATTCTCTGCCATAGCCGTAAATTACAACAGTATCTTTGATTTCTTCAGGTGCGATAATGTCAAAGTGCATAACGCTGCCGTCTTTTTTTGATACATAAGTATCCCAAACTGCTACTTTCATTTCGTGGTTGTTGTTTTGTTTATTGGCATACAATGAAATTGCTAAACCTAGTGCAATGATTAAAATTACATTTTTCATAATGTGTAAAGTGAAAATGCCTCGCTAAAATTAGGAATCCTAACTAAGCGAGGCAAATTTTTTAGCCTTTTACGTTAGCCATAGATGCACCAAAGTTGATGTGTAGTACATTTCCATTTGGGGTTACCAAAGCTGGAACGGATTTTACACCCGCATTTTCAGCTTCTGAAATACGTGATTTGTTACTACCAAAGTGTACTACTTCTACTTTGTCTTCACCTAAAAGGTTAATGATGCCATGTTCTGCGCTAACGCATACTGGACATCCTGCGTGATAAAAAATTGACTTATCCATTTTATTATGGTTTTAAGCGTTGTGTGGCGTTATTGCCGAAACAAATATAGTAAGGAATCCTTACTAAATAAAATTATCGCAATAAATTCTTAATAATGGATGATATTGTCCACTATTATCTATATTTGCCCTAAAATTAATTCAGTTTGTTTTCAAAAGCGTGTGAATATGGTATTAGAGCAGCGATTTTTATCGCCTGTCAGAGTGTGCAATCTCGTAAGGTCGGTTTGAAAGAGGTGGCCAAAGAGATTGATTCACCAGAATCGTACACATCAAAAATTTTGCAAAAACTGGTCAAAAACGAGGTCGTTCTTTCTGAAAAAGGACCCACTGGCGGGTTTTCTATTGAACAAAGCATCCTGCATGATCTAAACCTCGAAAAAGTTGTGGTGGCAATTGATGGAGACCAAATTTTTAAAGGCTGTGGTTTAGGATTGAAACAATGTAATGCAATTAAACCATGCCCTTTACATGATAGTTTCAAAGAGGTAAGAGATAAACTTCAAATATTACTTCAAACCACTACAGTGCTTGAATTGGCTGAAAAAATTGAATATGGACTTGGTTTTTTGAAGAGATAAAAAAATTTACAATAATAGTGGACAAAAATATCCGAAATTAAAATGGAAAGTACAAACCTTTATTCCGAATGGGGGGGTGATTATTACCGTAATGTTAATAGCAATTCCAATAATTGTTATGGCTCTTCTAGTTGTAGCTAGAGCCAAGAAAACCCTAAAATGGTTTAGTTGGCGAAAAGAGTTAAATGCGTTTAACGAGCACTTAGCTAATTTAACACAGGAGGAAATTATTGCTCTCGAAAAAAGAAAAGCGCAGCTTGAGTATGAATTAAGTGGTGAAGAACTGGCAGGTAAATTGGCTATAAATGATGAACGAGGTATAATTTCGGAAGTTTCAATAGCTGATGAATTACGTTTTGTTTCTCAGAAGAAAAAAAGTCAACCAAGACCTCTCGTAGAACCGAAGCTTACCAAACTGATTTTATGGTTCTTGGGATCGGCAACATTTTGGTTGTTGTTTGGGACAACAGTTGGGGAATACCTTGGGATAAAGTTTGTAGCCCCTGATGTTGATCATGTTAGTTGGTTGAGTTTTGGAAGGTTAAGACCCGTACATACTAACTCGGTTTTTTGGGGTTGGGCTTCATTGGCTATGCTTGGTTTGGCTTATTACGTTGTGCCAAGAGTTAGCAATGTAGCCATTACGAGTATTCGTAAAGGATACCAAACCTTAGTTCTAATTAATGCTTCTGTTGTAATAGGAACCATTTGTTTAATGGCTGGTATAAATAATGGTGGTGGGGAGTATAGAGAATATATCTGGCCAGTAATGGCTCTATTTGGAATAGGTGTAATTATTACCATTTCAAATTTTATTAAAACCATAGCCAAGCGAACTACCAAAGAAATATATGTTTCCAATTGGTACATCATCGCAGCCATGATGTTTGTCCTAGTAATTGCCTTTATAGCGTATTGGCCAACTTGGCAAAACGGTCTTGGAGAAACAATAATTCAAGGTTACTATATGCATCAAGGTGTAGGCATGTGGTTTATGTTGTTTAGTCTCGGTTTAATGTACTATTTCCTTCCACAGCAATTAAATAAACCTATTTATTCTTATAGTTTAGGAATATTAGCTTTCTGGGCACAAATTCTTTTTTACACCTTAATAGGAACGCATCACTTTATATTTAGCGCTATTCCTTGGTGGTTACAAACGGTTGCAATTGTAGGTAGTGCTGGAATGATTATTCCAGTTGTGGCAGGCACAACCAACTTCTTATTAACCTTTAAAGGAGCTTGGAACAAACTAAAAGATAGCTACACCCTTCCGTTTTACTTAATAGGTATTATATTCTACTTTACTGGCTCACTACAAGGTACAGCTGAAGCCTTTCGTTTTACTAATCTTGTTTGGCACTTCACCGATTTTACAGTTGCTCACTCACACTTAACTATGTATGGTATTATTTCCTTTATGTTATGGGGATTCATATATACTATAGTACCACGTTTAACAGGTAAAGAAGCACCACAAATAACCATTGGCGCCCATTTTTGGCTGGCTCTAATCGGACTGATGTTTTATACCATTCCATTGATGTATGGTTCTACCATGCGTGGTTTAATGTGGATGTCTGGCGTACCATTTATTGAAAGTGTAGAATTAATGAAGCCTTATTGGTTGTGGCGTGCTATAGGAGGTTCTTTAATGTGGATTTCACATTTACTATTTGCTTACAACTTTTACCTCATGCTTACCCGAAAAAGTTTACCTAGAATTCCCAAAACGGCTATTGAAGTATTGGCAGCTAGAAAAGTATTAATAGAGGAACAATCTAAACAACAATAGCATTATGGAGTTATTTAATAATCATAAAAAACTGTTTTGGGCGGCATTAGGACTGTTTGTTTTCTTAACACTATTCGTTGCTTTAATACCAGCAACCAAGAACCAAGAGCAAAATGCGCCCTTACCTGGTTATAAGCCATTGAGTGAGTCAGCCATTCGAGGTAAAAATAGTTTCATTGCCAATGGTTGTGTGGCCTGTCATACTCAACAAGTTAGAAATGTTGATATGGATAAAATTTGGGGAGACAGACCTGGTATAGCCGCCGATTATGCAGGAATAGAAAGAACCGATTTTTGGCGAAATACAGCAACATTAATGGGAACCGAACGAACAGGGCCTGACTTAACCAATGTTGGGAAGCGTCAACCTAGTTTGGCATGGAATCTTTTGCATTTATATCAACCTAGAGTAGTTGTTCCAACTTCCATAATGCCTGCCTACCCTTGGTTGTTTCATGAGAAAACAGAAGTGGATAGCACTGATGTTGAGATTAATGTGCCTCAAGAATTCAGAAAAGGGCAAACGGGTAAAATAGTTGCATCGCAAGAAGCATTGGATCTAGTGGCTTACTTGCAATCTCTTAAACAAGTAGAATTGCCAACAGGTCAGCCAGCTGATGATTTCTTGTATAAGAAGGAAACCAATCCTTCAACTCCACAAAACAATACTGGAGGGATTTTACCAGATCTTCCAAATGGTGAATTACTGTATAATAATAACTGTGCAAGTTGCCATCAGGCAAATGGAGGAGGTTTAAAAGGTGCTTTCCCTTCTTTGAAAGGCAGTCCTATTGTCTTAGGAGACGACATTGAATTGTTTGTAAATATCATTATGCTAGGATACGATGCTCGACCAGAGTATGCTGTGATGAACGCTGTTGGTATGAACAATAATTTATCTCCTGAAGAAGTAACGGCAATCATGAATCATGAACGAACAAGTTGGGGTAATGATGCTAAAAAAGTTTCGGTAGAAGAAGTTAAAAAAGTTATGGATTTCATAAAACTAACAGCAGAAAAATAAAGGCTATGAAATTAAAATATTCTCTAACTATAATAATCACACTACTAGTAAGTGCAATATACGCTTGTCCTGTATGTGAAAAGCAACAGCCTAGTATAACAATGGGCTTAACCCATGGTGCCGGGCCAGAAAGCAATTGGGATTGGGTAATAATATCGATTATAACATTAGTTACCCTGCTTACTCTTTTTTATTCGGTTAAATACCTGGTAAAGCCAGGAGAACGTAAACCAAGTCATATAAAACATCTTATTATTCAATAAAAGCCTTATGAGTTCAGAAAAAAGTAAAGTCACCTTGTTTCTAGATGATGATATACAACCCATAGCAGTATTGGATACCCCTGTTCAGTTTGATTTAGATACAAAAAAATTAACCGATGGTGAACACATTTTGAAAATTGTAAGCCAATCACCTACAGGGAGAGAAGGAATACGCAAAGTGAAATTTTTTGTGAGAAATGGCCCCGCAATTAGTGTGGAAGGAATAAAAGATAACAGCACTGTAGATGGTACAATTCCTTTAATGATAAATGCTTATGACAAGGGAAACCAAAAAAACTTCATTATACATGGTAGCGAAACGCCACAAAGCATTCCAAGTTGGTTGTGGATATTATTGGTAGGCTTTTTCGGTTGGGCTGCGTATTATCTCATTACCAATTTTTCGCTTTAATAATAAATAAACATGAATACAGTAACATCAGAACAAAAAACAAGTTGGTTAGCTAAACAAGTAAAAAGATACGAAGAAGATTTCTTTGGTATCATGCCAATGATGATGGTGGCACAGAGCTGTTTAGGCTCTATTTCAGCTATGTATGCCTTAAAAATTAATAACATCCCATTTTTAGTTGTGGGAATGGGTTTTACAATGGTGGTTAATAGTGCATTTATCGCTCAAATTAAATCTAAATGGGCGGTAGTATTATTTGGGTTGAGTATCGTTGTGAACATAATACTAGTAATACTAAGCACTTTTCTTCATTTAGGTTAATCCAATTTTATAAAGAAATGAAAGTGAAAAAGGATATAAAAGAGCGTGAGGATATAGTGTTAATGGTAGATACATTTTATGCTTATGTTCGGGAAGATGAATTGCTCGGACCAATTTTTAATGAACGCATTAAAAACAATTGGCCAACACATCTTGAAAAAATGTATCGTTTTTGGCAAACAGTATTGCTACATGTGCAAGCTTACTCAGGAAGTCCTTTTTTACCACATGCCACCTTACCGATTGATAAAACTCATTTTGATCGTTGGCTGAGTTTGTTTGAGAAAACAATTACAGAAAATTTTGAGGGAGAAGTAGCTGATGATGCATTACAAAGAGCCTCGAATATGGCGCAAATGTTTCAGTTTAAAATAGCCCATTATCAAGGAAAAACACCATTAAAATGACAGTTGTAAATCAGCCAATAGCACTAGTAAGTACCTTTTTATGGATAGGGTTTGTTTGTGCCATTAGTTTTTTAGAGGCTTGGTTAAAATTTCGAGCCCCTGGAGTAACACTTCCAATTGGTTTAGGAATAGGGCGTTTGGTATTTACAGCCCTTAACAAAATTGAATGGGTATTTGCCATAGCTATTACTGTTAATCTCGTTTTCAGCAAATGGCAATGGATGCAACTAAATTCGTTATTTCTCATTATTCCAATAATACTGTTACTCATTCAAACACTTTGGTTGTTACCCGCATTAGATGCAAGAGCTGAAATGCACATACAAGGGGTTGTAGTTCCGTCTTCCAATCTTCATTTTTATTTTGTGGGAATGGAGTTGGTGAAAGTTACTGGACTTTTTTTTGGGGGAATAAGGTTATTTAAAAGTATAGCAATATGACAGATGAAAACCTGATTGAACGGATTAAAAGTAAGTACAACAAGTTGGGCGAAAATCCTGAGACTTACTTCAAAGGATTGTTGCAAGCTAAACCCATAAACTATTGGGATTATGTAGGTGTAGACACCCTATTGTCGTTACAAAAGCCGAGAACCGACTTTAAAGACGAAGAAATATTTATCATGTACCATCAGGTAACCGAATTGGTTTTAAAAATGATGATACATGAACTCAAACAATTGGTTTTAGAGGAGCTTTCTGAAGATATTTGGATAGACAAACTTGCCCGACTAAACCGCTACACATCTATGCTGATTAACTCTTTTGATGTTATGAAGTATGGAATGAGTTATGATGACTATAACATTTTCAGAAGTACTTTAACTCCAGCCAGTGGTTTTCAGTCGGCACAGTTTAGAGTGCTAGAAATATACTGTACACGTTTGCAAAATTTAGTTAACTCTCAAGGAAAAAAGCGAATAGGAGCTAATCCTACGGTTGAAGATTATTTTGATCACTTGTACTGGAAAGATGCGGGTTACAACAGAAAAACGGGTGAAAAGACATTAACCCTCAGCCAGTTTGAAGAAAAATACCAAACAGAGCTTATTCTTATAGCCAAACAAAAAAAAGGTAAAACACTGGAAGATAAAATACTTCAAATGGATAGCATTTCTGAAAAATTGAAGCTTGCTTTAAAAGAATTTGATTATCAATACAATGTAGCTTGGCCATTGGTGCATTTACAAACAGCACAACATTATTTAGATAAAAAAGGTGAGAATACTGCTGCAACAGGTGGTAGTGAATGGAAAAAATATTTACATCCAAAATATCAACAACGTAAGTTTTTCCCTGATTTATGGTCAAGCGAAGAAATAGCAAAATGGGGTGAAGAAAACTTTAAAATTTTGAGTCATGAAATACAATAATCAAGATATTATTGGCCAAGTGGTTGCCAAAGATTACCGAACAGCAAGCGTGTTTAAAAATGCAGGTATAGATTTTTGTTGTCAAGGAAATAGAACTATTCAAGAAGCATGTAATAAGAGGAATATATTGGTTTCCGATGTACTAGAAGCTTTAGAAAATGTGTCAATAAGTACCGAAACTCAAACTGATTTTGACAGCTGGCCATTAGACCTGATGGTGGATTATATAGAAAAGAAACATCATAGGTATGTAGAAGATAAATCACAAGAAATAAAACCCTTTCTAGATAAAATTTGTAAGGTTCATGGAAGTGCTCATCCCGAATTGCTTGAAATAAAAAAAGAATTTAATGAATCTGTTGGTGAATTAGCCATGCATATGAAACGAGAAGAATTAGTTCTTTTTCCATTCATTAGAAAGCTGGTTAATGCTAAAAGCAGTAAAGATCCCGTAGTGCAACCATCTTTTGGAACAGTTAACAACCCAATTGAAAAAATGATGGATGAACACTCCACAGAAGGAGAAAGGTTTAGAAAAATTAGTGAGTTAAGCAGCAATTACAAACCTCCATCAGATGCTTGCAATACGTATAAAGTTACTTATGCTTTGCTAAAAGAATTTGAAGATGATCTGCACTTGCACATTCATTTAGAGAATAATATTCTTTTTCCGAAGGCAATGGATCTTGAAAAAGAATTGGTATGAATCTAAAAACAGAATTGTCACAATTAGATTGGAAGCAGGGTAAAGTTGAAGGGTTTTTAGGTAAAGACTTAGTCAACCTTGAGTATGGAACCATTAAATTGGTCAAGGTATTACCAAGAAGCAGATACCCGGAACACATACACCCTGATAAACTTGAATTTGCTTTTGTACATAAAGGAAGTCCTGAGTTTATTATTGGCACTCAACAATTTGACGGAAAATCGGGCGATTTTTTCGTGTTTCCTGCAAAAGAAAAGCATGCTATTCTTAATTCTACAAACGAGATTTGTCTTCTGTTAATAGGGGCAATCAAAACTTCTTAATACTGGTTCGTGAATTATATTGATGTTAAATACAAGGATGTTCTTGAACCTAATCAGTTGGTGTTGTGCGTGTGTCCCAATTGGAATTATGAAGGGTATCAGGTTGCTATATGGAATGGAAAGGAATTTGAGTATTCTAGTCAGCCAAACTCAATGTTCAGCGAGAGTGTTATTTCTTTTTATCCCTTATCCGAGTTACAGGCTTCGAATTATAATTAATCAATGTATTTTTCTGTGCGCTGGGAAGTGAAAGCTCTTTTGGTGTGGAGCGTAGCGGAGCAACAAATGTGCTTGAATGTGCGGCTGTTTTTTTAGCTTGCTTACAACGGCTCGGCTAAGAAACGTAGGGCTTTCGAAGTGATTACTTGTCCACCGAAACCGAGGTTTGCTAAATGAACGAACCTTTCGGAAAGCCTTATCTGCCCTATGTTTTCTTAGCCATTGTTAGCCCACGTTGTGTGTCCTGCGCTGTTCAAGGATACAATATAAGATTAAGTTCTTTGAAAATGAACAGCATAACTGTAATTGAGATGAGAGAAGGTCTCTCGACTAAGATGTACAGGCATATTAGTCAAACCGCCTTATGGGGCTTCCTTTTCACGAGGTGGTCTTGAGCGATAAGGTCAAAAGTGCTACTGCTGTTTGTAGAGTAAGTAGTCTGCTATGGTAGGAGTAAAGAAGCTGAACGAGATGCGAGTGAACCCTTGTAGAAGTGTCGTTAACAACTTAGGTATTGTCAAAATCAAAGGATGGGCGGTCCTGCGAGACAAAACTTGGCGGGCGTAACCTGAAATACTGGTCAAGTGGCAATCGGCATAAAGAGGGCAGGAGCTTTACTAGACAGCTCAATTACGGAACAGGAGAAGCCAATTTGTAGTGTGAAAATGCCATAACCCGCCTCAGGCGGGCAAGGCAGAAAGTAACGATACTATGGATTGGTGACGGATTTGTCCGTAGTAGTGTTGATAGTCCTCGAAAGGGGAAAGGAGCGAAGGGGCAGACTTAACGGTTTTAAATTGTATTACAACTAAGTAAATCTTAGGATGATTTTCGAGGAGAAACAAAAGTCGCAACCGATAGAGAAGCGACAGGTATGGGAAGCCTTTCAGAAGGTAAAGAAAAATGGCGGAGCATCAGGCGTTGACAAGATGTCAATAGCCAAAGTGTCTGCTCATGCACGGAAGTATCTGTATCCGATATGGAACCGCATGGCTAGTGGTAGTTATTTTCCCCATCCTGTACGCGAAGTAGAAATACCCAAAGCCGATGGCAGGGTAAGAAAGTTGGGGATACCGACCGTGTTAGACCGTACGGCTCAAATGGTCATCAGAGAAGAACTGGAAGCCATTGTGGACAAGCACTTTAGTGCAAGTTCGTTTGGCTACCGACCGAACAAATCAGCGCACCAGGCTATCAAACAATGCAGGGAAAACTGCATGAAGCTGGACTGGGCGATAGATTTGGACATCAAAAGTTTCTTTGATGAAATAGATCATGAGTTGATGATGAAAGCCTTGAGTCAGTTTACTGACAAGAAGCACATTCATCTGTACGTACAACGCTGGTTGGAAGCCCCAATCCAAAAGAAGAATTTCTGGCAGGCTCATGATTCCTATTACCTATTACCTATTAAGGTCGATTCCTCTGACGCTCCGGTCTGAATTTATAGTTGAGGGTTTAGGGTTGGTAGAATTCTCGAACCTTTTAACTGCCAAGACGCTGAATATCAGCACATCCAATCACTAGTCACTAGTCACAAGTCACTCCTGCTGACTTGTTTAGTTGTTGATGCCGTAATTTCTGGCAGGTTGTAGATTCCTATTACCTATTACCTAATTCCTAGTTCCTGTTAAGCTCTTTTCCTCTGATGCTCCGGTCTGAGTTTATAGTTGAGGGTTTAGGCTTGATAGAATCCTCGAACCTTCTAATTTCCAAGACACTGAATCTCAGCCCATCCAGTCACTAGTCACTAGTCACTAGTCACCCTGTTGAGTTGTTGAGGCGTTAAAATCCTAAATTTCAGAACCTCCTGTCGCTAGTCAGTCAGATTGCCATAAAAAAACCCTCAGCTGATGAACAACTAAGGGTTTGAATCAATGTGTGGAGCGGATGGGAGTCGAACCCACGACCTCTTGACTGCCAGTCAAGTGCTCTAGCCAGCTGAGCTACCGCCCCTATTTGGGGAGGCAAATGTAATCATTTCTGGATTTCTACAAATCAATTTTTTTCCCTTCTTTCGAATATGGAAAATCCAATACCAAGCCTTAGTTCTGCCCTACGTGAAAAACTGGGTCATGACTTAGTTATTCATTCAAAAGAGCGGGTTTCCGGCGGAGACATCAATCAAGCCTCCTTCTTTAAAACCAATAAAGGGGTTTTCTTCTTAAAGTATCAAGAGGGCAATGCCTTTCCGAATATGTTTGAGGCCGAGAACAAAGGCTTAGACTCCCTCCGAGAGTCAGACTTCACCGTACCCAAGTCCTTTGGTCCGATTCAATGGGAAGGGGGTGAAGGACTATTGCTTGAATGGATTGTTTCAGGAAGAAAATCAAGTGATTTCTGGGTTAATTTCGGCACATGCTTGGCCCATTTGCATAAAATCACCCATTCTGAATTTGGCTGGGAAGAGGACAATTACATCGGCTCTTTGCCCCAAAGAAACACCCCTGAACCAGACTGGATCTCTTTTTTTGTAAACCAGCGCCTAGACCCCCTTTTAGCAAAAGCCGTTGATGCCAACCCGGGGTATAAGCATATGATTGGGAGTTTTGAAAAGCTTTATCACAAACTTGACCGGTGGGTTCCTGAAGAAAAACCGGCCCTTTTGCACGGTGACCTTTGGTCTGGGAATTATTTGATTGACGAAAAGGGTTGGCCTTGCCTCATTGATCCGGCGGTGTATTACGGCCATAGAGAGGTTGACCTTGCCATGACCCACTTGTTTGGAGGTTTTGATTCAAGTTATATTGAGTCCTATCATAAAGCCTACCCCTTACAAGAAGGCTGGCAAGAAAGGCTAGACCTGCATAATTTATATCCATTATTGGTGCATTTAATCCTTTTTGGAGGGGGGTATGCAAGGCAAATTGAGCAGCTCTTAAAACGGTATATCTAATTAAGCCCGTTTTGCTTTTAGTAGTTTGGTGAATTTTGCAGAAACGTCCATTAAAATAATCTTGGCATTTCCGTTTCGTTCAATGTGGAAAATGGCATCCTCAAAAACCTGGTAAATCTCACGGGCATTGCCTTCATGTATGAACTGAGCAAACTTGTCTAGGGTAAACCCATCCCGCTTAAGGGGCAGAGGAACGGCAGAGGCGGCTTGGTACTGTAGCATAAGGGCATCTCTCACAATTTTGCTGCAATGGGCAAAAAAGCCCTTTAACCAGTCTCTAGATTGACCTCCATACTTTTCAGACCAATCAACCAAGTCAGGAACTTTGACGGTATAACAATTCCGCATCCATTGAATGAAAACCGCCTCCCATTCATCGGTGAGCATTTCCCCACTTCCTAGTGCGGAAAGGGCCTGGCCCAAATTTCGATCTCTTTCTAGAAAAACCTGCTTCAAGAGGTAGTCATCAAGATTCATTGACGCTGCCAGGCTTCCAAGATCTTCTACCGAAGGGGGCTTTATCCGCACCTCTTGAGTTCTAGAAAAAATGGTATCAAGAAGGCTTTCCGGAGCATGAGAAATCAAGAAGAAAAATGTTTTTTCAGGAGGTTCTTCGAGGCTTTTTAAGAGTTTATTGGCCGCGTCGGCATTCATTTTATCGGCTTGCCAAACAACCAAAACCCGATACTTACTCTCAAAGGGCTTTAGAGATATGAACTTTTGCATGGCGGCCCCCTCACTTACGTGGATAGCCCCGGTTTTCTTTTCGGCGTTCATGCAAGTATGCCACGTTCGCAAATCCCCGAAAGGGTATTCTTTTAGAAATCCGCGCCAAGCATCAGCAAAATCTGAAGAAACCACTTTTTTACCACTCTCTTTGGTCACAACCGGGTATGAAAAATGAACGTCTGGGTGGATGGCCTTTGAGTTTTTATTGCAGGCTGGGCAAGTGCCACAGCTATCTAATTCACCTCGGTTTTGACACATAAGGTATTGAATGCATGCCCTCACTAAACTGAGCACCCCTATACCCTCTGAGCCCGAAAATAGCTGAGCATGGGCAATTCTACCTGAGTTAATGTTTTTAATTAACCTCGCTTTGACCTCGTTTTGACCGGGAATATCTTGAAACTGCATGGCGCAAAGATAGGAGAAACAGGATGGAAAATTTTCCGCTCAACCAAAGCTTAAAAATCTATTTTTGCCCCATGAAAACAGTCAACGATTTCAATTTCGCCGGAAAGAAAGCCCTGATACGGGTAGACTTCAATGTTCCTCTGAATGAGAACTTTGAAATTACAGATGATACAAGAATGCAGGCAGCCTTGCCTACCATTAATAAGGTTTTAAACGATGGAGGCTCCGTCATTCTAATGTCGCATTTGGGTCGGCCAAAATCAGGCCCCGAAGAGAAATTCTCTCTGAAACATATTACCAACCATTTGAAGGATCTTTTGCATACAGAAGTTTTGTTTTCTGGTGATTGCATAGGATCAGAAGCCAAGGACAAATCAAATGCCCTATTGGCTGGGGAGGTTTTGCTTTTGGAAAACCTTCGTTTCTATCCTCAAGAAAAGGCAGGAGACAAAACTTTTGCCAAGGCACTAGCTGAACTGGGAGATGTTTATGTAAACGATGCCTTCGGAACCGCCCATAGGGCACATGCAAGTACGGCCATAATTGCCGACGAGTTTGGGGCTGAAAAATGCTTTGGTTTTGTGATGGCCGGTGAGATTAAAAATGTTCAAAAAGTACTGGATAGCGGTAAGTCTCCGGTTTTGGCCATTTTAGGAGGGGCAAAGGTTTCGTCTAAAATCACCATCATTCGGCAGCTAATTGATAAGGTTGATCAAATCATGATCGGAGGAGGAATGAGCTATACTTTTGCCAAGGCTGCCGGGGGTAAAATTGGAAGCTCAATGGTTGAGGACGATTACCTTGACCTGGCTCGAGAAATCATGGAAGAAGCTGAGAAAAAAGGGGTTGACCTTTTGATTCCTCAAGACTCTACCAATGCCGATGCCTTTAAGCCGGATGCGAATACAGGTGTTTCAGGCATAGGTGAAATTCCGGATGGTTGGATGGGCCTAGATATTGGTCCGAATACAATGAAAGCTTTCGCGGATGCCATTCGAAATGCAAAAACCATCCTTTGGAACGGACCCATGGGGGTATTTGAAATGGATGCCTTCGCTAAAGGAACCAAAGCCATTGCCGATGCCATTGCGGAGGCTACCGAAAACGGAACCTTTAGCCTGGTAGGCGGTGGAGACTCAGTAGCTGCCGTTAAAAAATTCGGGTACCAAGACAAGGTGTCTTATGTTTCAACCGGTGGAGGAGCCATGCTTGAATACCTAGAGGGCAAAACCCTTCCTGGTATTGCCGCAATTTTGAAATAATTAATCCTTATTTCGCTTCAAAGGTCGAAGCTCTTTGGGCCGCTGTGAATCGTCTATGGCGTCTTCAAGCTCCTCCAAAGACTTTGGAATTTGGTCCCAGAGAATCAGATCTTTGATGGCAGGAACCACATTGGTGGCCACTGAACGTAAGGGCTCAAGCAATAAGGAATCTTCCATCATTTTCTCAGGAATAATGGGCTTTTCCTTTCCAAAACTATCAATGATTACGGTTACAACTCCTAGAATTAAAACCATTTTGGCAACCCCAAAAAGAATTCCCGCCAAACGGTTCATTAAGCCTAGGGCTACAATGTTGAGCATGGAAGTTACCAGGTTTCCGATGAGGTTAAGCGACATGACAATGGCCATGAAGGTTACCATGAAGGCAATCGGACCTAAAAACCTATTATCTTCTTCTGCCCAGCCAAAGTCAACAATGATATCAGCTAAGTAATAAGATAGATGAATTGCCCCAAAAACTCCCAACACCAATGCAAGCAAAGAGGTGATCTCAGCAATAAAACCCTTCCTATATCCACGGATGGCCGCAAATACGATGGGCACCAAAATGACAATATCTACATAACTCATGTCAACGAATGTAATTCTTTTCTCTTTTCCTCACTTAATTTGCAAGCATGAAAAATAAAAATTCAGCTGAAAAATGGAAGGAGCTCTGCGCCAAACTTGGCCAGGACTTCGGTGAGGGAGATGCCTTAAACCTTGAGGGAGTGCTGTTTCTGATTGGTGTTAACGAGCTTGGTAAGGGCAAAAAAAAGTATAAAAAAGATCAAAAAATGGAGCTCATGCATATTGCCATTTGCACCGTTTTAGAGCCCCTCGGCTATTATGAGTTTGAGAAATATGATGCAGAAGGTTGGCCACATTTTACCCTAAAAGAAAAACTGCCAGCCTTGAAGCCAGGCCAGCAGTCGGTTTTAATGAAAGAAGCGGTTATCACGTATTTTGAGAACCGCGGATTTTTTGAGGAAGTTATGGACGAAGAATAATGGTCTCTTCCACGGTCTCATTCTCTTTTAATTGAACAAATCCAGAGCCAGTCCAAGTGCCCTTCACCGCATCAATATTTAATACGGCGTCTAATTCAAATTCAAACTCTACAATGCCTTGGGCATTGGTCTCTTGGGTAGTGTCTACCTGATTATCATTTACAGGCGCATACAATCGCACCTCAGCTTCTTCAATAGGATTGCCAAGGGTGTCTTCTACAATCACCAAGGCTTTGTAAAAGGGGTCTTTATAGCAAGAGCTAGTGCTTAGGCTTATTATGGTTAAAATTACCCCGGCAAAAATTCCGGTTTTCATCAGTCGTTTCATCGTACTTGCTTTAATTTTTCGTTTTCGAGGCGGCTAAATATACGACTAAAGTTATCCCATTCAAGTTTTCTTATTGGATACAGGCTCAGACTATGGTACTTTTGCCAAAATTTTTCAAACATGATTGAAAAGGTTCAGGCGTATTTAAAAGAGGTCGATGGATTTTCCTCCAATTCCTTGGAAGAAATCGAAGCCTTCCGAATTAAGTTTTTAGGTAAGAAAGGGGTCTTAACCGCCCTTTTTGCTGATTTTAAATCGGTGCCAAACGAAGAAAAGAAGGCCTTCGGACAAGCCTTGAACCAGCTGAAGCAATCGGCTCAAGAAAAGGTAGACGCCTTAAAAGCGGAACTTGGCTCAGATGAATCCTCCAAGTCTTCGGGCTTAGACCTTTCTCGCCCAGGTTACCCCTTGCCTCTTGGCTCCCGGCATCCAGTGAGCTTGGTGCGTAAAGAGATTGTTGAGATTTTCTCAAGGATTGGCTTCACGGTTTCTACCGGACCAGAAATTGAGGACGACTGGCATAATTTCACGGCCCTGAATTTTCCGCCTGAACATCCGGCCAGAGATATGCAAGACACCTTTTTTGTTGAGTCTGAAGACGAAATGGCCTTACGTACGCATACCTCTTCCGTACAGGTTCGGGTAATGGAAAACGGGAAGCCGCCCATTCGTACCATTTCTCCAGGAAGGGTTTTTAGAAATGAAGCCATTTCGGCCCGCTCACATTGCATTTTCCATCAAATTGAAGGGCTTTATATCGACAAGAATGTATCCTTTGCCGACTTAAAAGAAACCTTGTTGTATTTCGCCAAGGCCTTTTTCGGAAAGACAAAAATCCGCCTACGCCCCTCTTATTTTCCGTTTACAGAACCTTCTGCAGAGATGGATGTATACTGGGGCCTTGAAACTGAGGTGGACAAAAGAATCACCAAGGGAACCGGATGGTTGGAAGTTCTAGGTTGCGGTATGGTTGACCCACAAGTTTTAGAAAACTGCGGAATCGACTCTAAAGAATACTCTGGCTTTGCTTTCGGAATGGGTATTGAACGGATTGCTATGCAACGGTACGGCATTACTGACATCCGGATGCTGTTTGAAAACGATGTGAGAATGCTGGAGCAATTCAAAAGCCCTTGGAGCTAGTTTGATCATAGGCCTCATGGCTTATTTTCTGCATTTTCCAAGTCAATCCTGAATAATACACGGCGGCTAAATAGCCAGGAGTAAGAATGAGCTTGCCCTCAATGTCTTCTGGCATTGTAAAAAGCCATCCCAAATAAACCGCCACAAAAACCCAATAGTAGATTAAGTACCTTCTCAAAGGATGGGCATTTACCAATTGATAAAAGGTTCGAATTCCTGCAGAGATGAGTTGAAAGAAGCCCAAATAAAGGGTGATTATGGCTGGAAAATAGGACCCATTGATGTCCATAACCGTGAAAACCGCCAAGGCAAAGAGAGTGAAAATCAGATTGATATAGGCATCAATGGTGCTAAGCATCTTATTTAAGCATTTTGCTCAAAACGCTTAAAACGGCTGAGTCTTGGTTTTTCTCTAATCGAACAAGGGCCTTATTGGTTCGGTTCGCCAATTTATACATTGACTTCATCATATCTCTAAACTCTTCTGCCTCCTTTCCTTCCCCCTCCACTTTTCTCAGGCCTTTAAGCACTCCAACCACTGGCTCCAACTCGGTCTGTCTTCGCATGTTTATCATCTTCCGGGCGGCTTGCCAAACGTCCTTGTCTGCCTCAAAATACTCTTTTCTGCCGCCATTCGGGGTAGATTTAGAAACCAAGCCCCATTCCATAAGATTCCGGACGTTCATATTTACATTCCCCCTTGAAATGCTGAGGCCTTTCATGATTTCATCTGTATTCATCGGCCTTGAGCTGGCCATTAAAAAGGCATGAATCTGGGCCATGGTCCGGTTAATGCCCCAAGATGACCCCATGGAGGTCCAGCATTCTATAAACTGCTCTTTTCCTTTGTCTAATTCCATGCCTCCAAGGTAGTAAGCCTTTTGGAGTTTTCAAATTCTCCTGAAAATTGAAATCCTGCTTCATTTCCTCCTTGTACCTTAAGCAAAACAAGGTCAATTTGAGGATACGTTTTCAAAATGAAAATAACTTCAAGGTTCTATCCTGGTTCTCTGGAAAGGGGAAACATCCGAAAAGCCCTGAAATTGCTCATAATTTATGTCAAGGGAATGCCCATAGGCAATCATGGCATTTTAATTGGGAGTTAGGAGGTGAACAAAAAAACCTATAATGATGAAAACGAGATTTAAAATTTTAGCAGCAGTATTGCCAGCATTGGTTTTAATGGGTTGCTCCAAAGGAGACCCTGAAGGCGAGTTTCGGGTAAAGAATGGAGACAATTCAAACCGTCAGGCCAGCACCTTTGTGTATTCAGAGGCCAAGGTTTCCCTATCTGACATTGACATCGATTTTGAGCCTGAGTCAGGACAAGATCAAGAAATGGAATTTGAAGGGAACTATACCTTCGATTTATTGAGCTCTGACGGAACCAACGAGGTGGAGCTTGCCGCAGGAACCTATACTGAACTGGAGTTTGATATGAGTGCCAATTTGAATGGAGGATCTTCCATGATTGTTCGAGGTACTGCAGAGAGCAATGGTAACTCGTACGATTTTGAATTTGCAACCTCTATGGAAGGTGAGTTTGAAATTGAGTCAGAAGACGGTGAGACCGCAGAAGAAGGAAGCAATGTTGATTTCATTCTTTTGATGGACCTTGACGGGATGTTTGCCGGAGTTGACTTTGCCAATGCGGTTATTGATAGCGATAATGTGATACGCATCAACGAAAATTCAAATGAGGCCATTCGGGCTTTGATTGAAGCCAATATTGCTTCGAATATGAGCTTTGACTCAGAATAATATATCGCCTCTAACCTAGCTTAAAGCCATGCCCTGTTTCGGGGTGTGGCTTTTTTTGATTTCGCCGAAAGGGATAACTAAAAAATCTTTAGACCCTGAGTAGGTTCCAACTTGTAAAGAACCAAGAGTCTTCCATTGCTGAACCAAATATTGACCCTCTCAATCCATGCAGGCATGCTTTGTCCTAATTTTTCCGTCTTCATACCTTCAAGGACCTCAATACATTCTGGGTTATTAAGTTGATGCTTAGTAACCACCAAGAAGTTCTGGGCTGAAGGCATTAATTTTGAATCGTCTAAATCGCAGAGGCTCTTAATTTCCGTCTCCTGTATTCCCTCCGGAAGGTAATGATGGGCATATAAGCCGCCCCATGGATCATATGGGTTGGCATCTTCACCATAAATTAAGTGAATCCTTTCTGAGGTCTGGCTTTCATGAATCATTTCGGTGATTTCCATCCGGCCAATGCTTGCTGGTTTGAAGCCCATAGCCACTAGCCCCAAAAGGTTGAGACCCAAGAAAAAATAGGCATAAGCTAAAAGGGGTTTCTCTAGCCTCTTCAAAGGGTAAGACTCCTTGAATCCGCGTAAACCTTGCATAAAGAATAAGGGCAAAAGGAAGGCTATAGGAAATAAGAAACGTATTTCTTTATGGGGCACCAAAGAATGGCCCAAAATGAAAAAGAAAATGGGCCAAAGAACCATGGTTTTTGGCTTTTTAATAAGCAGCCAAAAAAGAAAAACCAAAAAAGGAAACCCTACCCAGAAACCAGAATACGAAAATATACTAAAGAGGTAATAGTGCATAGGGGCCGACCCAAAGCTTGGACTTTCTGTATTTAATATGGTTTCATAAAAATAGTTCCAGGGTGTGAAAACCAATTCATTGTAAAACCATGAGTCAACCAAGAACCCTATTCCACAGACCGCCAAAAAACCAAAAGTCATGGTCACCAATTGACGGAAGGGCGTTTTCTGAATGAGCAGAAGCCAGAGTCCAAAGCCCAAAATGGCAAGGGCCATTTGATACCTGAAAAGAAAGGACAAGCCAAAACAAAGGCCCATGAAAAGAAAGCGAGCCCTCCGTTTATCGTCATAGAAGAATCCTAAGCCTATAAGCAACCAAAGACCTCCCAATGTTTCTGAAGAGAACCGCACGCTTAAAAAGGGCATGAACCAGAGCAGAAAAAACAAGGCTAAATACAAGATTTGGAGCTGCCTTGACTCAAATTGCCCCTTTGATTCTTTCCAAAAAAACAGAATGCTAAAAAGGGCAAAGCACCCCGTAAATAAGCGTAATAAAAAGGTTTGAGTATAGGGATTCTCGATGTTTAACCAGAATGCTGCTTTCAGAAAAATATAGGCAAGACTGGGGTGGAGGGTTGGTCTGATTTGCTCATTAAACTCCCATGGGAGCGATTCTGCTAGAGTAAGGCCCAGTTTCCATCTGGCAAACTCAAGAATTTGGTAATGCTCATCCCCATGAAAATACCCCGATGAATTCCAGGCTGTAATTAGAAACATCAAGGCCCCGAACGTGAAGAAAAATTTAGAATTAAAGATGAACGACTTCATTTCGTCTAAATACTTTTAAGCTTTCGTCTTGAATGTAAAATCAGGGATGCTCAAGCGGCAAAGAACGGAAGAATTAAGGTGCAATGTCTGCTCTAAGGAGCCGCCACAAAGTAGTATTCCGTCCCCTCATCAAAACAAGATTTGAACTCATTGATTTCCAGCGAAATACCCCCCCCATTGGCATATGATTTAAGGTTGTAAATCCTCAAGCCTATTTCATGGCATAAGAGGTTGAATATGTCTTCTGGTCGGGTTTTGTAAAAATCACTGGCCCCCTTTCCGAATTCAAATAGGATAAGGGGTTTATCTTGTTTTAACTTTTCAAGCCCCCCTTTGAGAACTCCTAATTCGCCACCTTCCACATCGATTTTCAGAAAGTCAATTCTCTCTGGCCCGACTACTTCGTTTAGGGTTCTTAGTTCAACCTGAATTTCTTCTATTTCAGGATTTTCGATGTCATATCTCCGACGTTTCAATCCAGAATAAGCCGGCGCATTTTTCACCCACTGAAAAGAGGAAGTTCCATTTGCCTCTGCAAGGGCATAGGGCAAAATTTTTGCTTTAGACTCAAACCGCTCACATAAGCCTTGGTAGAGATAAGGAATCGGTTCAAATCCGATATGTTTTCCTTTTGGGGCATAGGTTAAACATAAGTCCATGATTTCGCCTTTGTGACAGCCTACATCTACACAGTTATAATCCGGTTTTAGATAGGCCTGAAGAATCTTACGGGTAAGTCGATCATACTTTAAGTTTTTAGTAAGATCAATGTTGAGACGAATTAGGGTTTCCCGAAGGGTAGATTTCAAGGATTCCTTAAATGAAACTGACATATTTTTTGACTAGGAATTATATGGGATGAATATAGTAGAATAAATGGTTTTAAATCTAGCGGAAATTCCTAGTCCTCCGGAAGGCTCTTGGCTCTTTTCTTTTAGCCATTGGCCAGCTAATTGTTGAATCGTTGAGGTGATCAATTTCGGGCAGGGTCAAACCACCTAGGTCCAAGTTCCTATTTTCTAATACCTCAAAAAGCGGTTGGCTGATTCAGGCGTTAAGATGTTCAATTATCGAACAATCCAGTCACCAGTCACTCTCAAAACCCCGATTCCTCTGGCGCTGGGACCTTAGTCTTTGACCGATTCCCTGACGGAAAACTTTATGTTACTAGAACCCCTAGTACCTATTGCCTAGTACCTATTGCCTACTTCCTATTACCAAAAAAAAGCCGCCTCGGTTAGGAGACAGCTTTTTCTGGTTGGCTTGATTGGTATGCGGTTATTGAACCGAAATTCTTTGAATGTTTCTTCCTGAGTCATTGGAAAGCTCAAGAAGGTAGGTGCCGGCAGGCAAGTTGGTAAGGCTTAGAGAATACACAATGTTTCCAGAGCCATTGATGGTTTCTTGGTGGGCCAATCTTCCGCTAAGGTCATAGATGCTTAGATTGGTGGTAGAGCTTCCTTCTACGCTGAACTCAAGGGTGAAATTCCCATTGCTTGGATTAGGATATACATTCATTCCAGCGAAAGCTTCTTCCATTCCAATAGACCCAACCATTTCAGGCTTAGAATAGGTTCCGCATCCGTCAGCATTGAATACGGCAAGCTTATACTCACCAGCAACTGTGGCTATAATAAAGCTATTGGTCTCTCCAGGAATCATGTTTCCGTTGAAGAACCATTGGTAACCCGTAGCAACTACTTGGGTAAATAGGGTATCTCCACTTACCTCAACCAAAGGAACCGAAGGGGCAGGAAGAGATGTAATGCTAACCGGACTTGAAACTGCGTCGCAAGAGTTACCAGCTTCCGTAACGGAAACCGTATAGTTTCCAGAAACATCGGTGGTTAAGGTTGAATTGGTCTCTCCGTTCATAATCTGACCATCTAAATACCATTGGTAGGTAGCAAATCCAGAATTGGCAGTAAGGGTGGCAGGTGTTCCTACACAAACCTCAGTAGCCGAAGCAGAAATCACTGGAGTGGTAGAAACCATTCCATTAACCTCAACCGTATCCGTATAAGATTCCGTTACAACGGGCTTAACAATTACATACTCAAATGCCAAGCTACCGTTGGTGGCCGACAAAACAGAGGTTCCGTAGCTATCAATTGCAGGAAGGCTAAGATTGGTCGGACTGCTTGCCGTTGTACCGTTCACGCAGTTGTCTGTGGTAAGGTCGCCTGAAAATAGGCCACCAGATCCACCTGCATCCCAAACCTCAATGGTATAAGGAGGATTGATAAGGAGTAGATTCACTCCTAAGGTTACAGAATCAGCAGCTTCTACTGGGTTGTCAACAGAGGTGAAAACCAAAGAATCAGCGTCAAAAATCTCAACGTAAACATCTGGATCATCCAGTGGGTCAGTACAGCCTAAGCTTGTAATTCTAACCTCATTTAGGAAAAAGCCGAAGGTGTCAACCACCACGTTCAAATTAACGGGGTAAGAGCCCTGAGCGTTATAAGTAACCGGATTTGGGTTTTCTAAATTGCTGCTGTCTCCATTTCCAAAGCTCCAGTTGTAAACAACGCCTTGAGTAACCCCAGGAATTGGCGTGTAGGTTGACTCTTGGAAATTATTGGTTGCCGTTACCGAAAGAGGAGCACATCCTGTTTTCGGGAACAGAGAGAAAAGGGCATTTCCGCTTCCACCTGCACCAACGGTAAAGGTGATGGGAAAGCTATTGGTGTCTTCAAAGGTCCCAAAGGCTCCTGCATTGGCTAAAAAGCGAATTTCCATGTCGGCATTGTAGGTTCCAGGAGTGGCTCCGGAAACACCGCATACCTTAATGCAGTTATGCTCAGACTGAGCAGGATAGAAAATATTATCAGGAGTGTTGGTGCTCCAAACCAAGCCTGAAGGAAGGTTGTTGAAAGAAAGGATTTCAATTTCATCAAAGGTCACGGTGAAACCAGGCTGAGGTTCAAAACTTTCAGCAACATAAAGGGTTAGGGTTTCGTCGTAAAACTGATTAGGAGTAACATTATCAGGGGTATCCGGGCAAAGCGCGAATGGAGAACCTCCTTGAGGCAGACAAGCTAGGTCAGGTGTACATTGACTACACTGAGCGCTTGAGTAAGCATAAGTCATTAAAACTAAGGCGAAAACAGAAAGTGTTTTGCGTAATAAATTTTGCATGAGCCGATTTCAATTTATGATTTGCGCCAGCAAAAGTACAAAAAATAATGATGCCAATCAGTTTTCGGCTTTTTCAGTCCCTTGGAAATCAAGTAAAGAAAGGGTATTCCTTTGGAAGAGTAGGAGGATTAAAACCCCTACGGTAATGGCCGTATCAGCAATGTTGAATACGGGCCTGAAGAAGACGAAATAATCGCCTCCTTTAAAGGGGATCCATTCAGGAAGAAAGCCTTTGTAAATAGGTAAGTACAGCATGTCTACCACTCTTCCTTGAAAAAGCCCGGCATAGCCTCCTCCTTCAGGAAAAAAGCTGGCCAATTGTCCGTAACTATCTGAGAAAATTAATCCGTAAAAAACCGAGTCGAGGATGTTCCCCAGGGCCCCGGCAATGATTAGGCTGAAGGCAATGGTTGACAGATTTGGGGCGCCTTTTTTAAGGAGTTGTTTCAGGAGGTAGAACAATCCTACCACCGCCCCAATTCGGAAAAGGGTTAAAAGTATTTTCCCAAACTCTCCTCCCAGTTCAAGCCCAAAGGCCATTCCGTTGTTTTCGGTAAAATGAATGATGAACCAATCGAAAATCCGATGTTCTTGGCCCAAATACATGCTGGTTTTGACCCAGATTTTTACAGCCTGGTCAATACCAAGAACTGCGAAAATAATCGCAAGTGCTTTCTTCAAACCTTACTTATTGCTTGCTTGTTGATTTTTAGCTTCAATGCTTAGGGTAGCGTGAGGAACCAATTTCAGTCGCTGTGACTCAATGAGTTTTCCGGTTACCCGGCAAATGCCATAGGTCTTGTTTTCAATTCGAATCAATGCGTTTTTCAAATCGCGGATGAATTTCACCTGACGTACGGCAAGTTGTGCATTGGCTTCCTTGCTCATGGTTGAGCTGCCTTCTTCAAATGCCTTGAATGTAGGAGACGTATCCTCGGTATCGTTGTTGGCATCGTTGGCGTAATTACCTTTCAAGATGGCTAAATCTTCCTCTGCCTTTTTAATTTTCTCTTCAATAATGGCTCTGAACTCTGCGAGCTCTTTATCCGAATATCTGGTCTTATTTGTATCTGCCATGATCTTAAATTTTATTCAGGGAAACCTCAACTTTGATGTTTTCAATTTCAATTTCGTTTGTTTTCCCTTCTAAGTTTTCTCTTATAATTAATTGGTCAGCTAGGGTTTCATCGCAAATATACTTTTTATTGCTTTCCACCGCACGGCTTAAATCTTCATGATTTTCCAATTCAACATAAATATGATCGGTTACTTCAAAACCCAGGTCTTTCCTCAAGTTTTGAATCCGGTTCACCAATTCTCTGGCCAAACCTTCGTGTTTCAGGTCCTCGGTAAGGGTGATGTCTAGGGCAACGGTAACATCTCCTTGAGAGTTCACCAACCATCCGGGAAGGTCTTTGGTGGTGATTTCTACATCCGCCCGCCCTAAATGAACGGTTTCTCCTTCAATTTCTATATCCAAGCCTTGATTAGATTCCATTTTTTGAATCTCTTCCTGACCTAAAGCTTTAACTGCGTTGGCTACAAATCGCATTTGTTTTCCAAACTTTGGTCCGAGGGTTTTGTAATTGGGCTTGATCTCCTTCACCAATTTACCTGAATCTTCAAGAATGTCTAATTCTTTCACATTAAGCTCTGAGAGAAGCAGGCTTTCAATGGATTGAAGGTGCCTTTTTTGGGCGGTTTCCGTAACCGGTACCATGATTTTCTGAAGGGGCTGCCTCACCTTGATTTTTTCCTTCTTCCGTAAAGAAAGGGCCAAACTCGTAATGGTTTGAGCCAAATGCATTCTGTCTTCTAGCTCTTTATTGATTCGATGATCACTAGGCTCAGGGAATTTTGAAATATGCACCGAGTTTTCGGTTTCAGTATTGCAAACCCCGTTCAGGTCTTTAAATAGCCTTTCGGCGAAGAAGGGTGCTATGGGGGCCATGAGCTTGGCAATGTCCATCAAGGTCAAGTACAAGGTCTGGTAGGCCGAAATTTTATCCGCTTGGTAGTCGCCTTTCCAGAACCGTCTTCTACAAAGCCTAACGTACCAATTGCTGAGGTTCTCCGTAACAAAGTCTTGAATCTCCCGAGCGGCTTTGGTAGGTTCGTAGGCATCGTAATGTTGAATTACCCGGTTTCGTAAAGAGGATAGTTCGGAAAGAATCCACTGGTCAATCTCAGGCCTTTCCTTCAAGTCTATTTCCGCTTCAGCGTAAGTAAACCCATCAATATTGGCGTATAAGGCAAAGAAGCTATAGGTATTGTAAAGGGTACCGAAGAATTTTCTTTGAACTTCCTGAATTCCCTCTTCGTCAAATTTCAAGTTTTCCCAAGGGGCCGAATTGGAAATCAAATACCAACGGGTGGCATCCGCTCCATACTTCTCAAGGGTTTTGAATGGGTCAACGGCATTGCCTAAACGCTTAGACATTTTGTTTCCATTCTTATCCAAAACCAAACCATTTGAAACCACATTTTTATAGGCCACAGAGTCAAATAAGACCGTAGAAATGGCATGTAGGGTAAAAAACCAGCCTCGGGTTTGATCAACTCCTTCCGCAATAAAGTCGGCTGGAAATTGATTTACACTTTGGTCTTGACTTTCAACCAGTTCCTTGTTTTCAAAAGGATAATGCACCTGGGCATAAGGCATAGACCCTGAGTCAAACCAAACGTCAATTAGGTCTTTTTCTCTTTGCATGGGCTTGCCTGAAGGGGAGATCAATATGATTTCATCCACAAAGGGTCTGTGAAAATCCATGTTCAGGTAATTCTCCTCGGTCATATCGCCAGGGGTGAAATTGCCCATTGGATTTTCCTTCATAAACCCAGCTTGAACGGATTTGTCAATTTCAAGTTTGAGCTCTTCAGCAGAGCCAATGCAAATTTGCTCTGAGCGGTCTTCGGTGGTCCAGATGGGAATGGGAATGCCCCAATACCTAGACCTGGAAAGGTTCCAGTCTACTAAATTTTCGAGCCATTGGCCAAACCTTCCTGTGCCTGTAGACTCTGGCTTCCACTGGATGGTTTTGTTGAGCTCAATCATCCGGTCTTTTACCCGCGTGGTACGCACAAACCATGAGTCTAAGGGGTAATAAAGGATGGGTTTATCGGTACGCCAACAATGTGGGTACGAGTGTTCGTATTTCTCAACCTTGAAGGCTCTGTTTTCCTCCTTGAGTTTGATGGAAATTTTAATGTCTACATTCAGGTAATCGTCAGAAACCTCACCCGGAGCATAGTATTCTTCTTTTACATATTCACCGGCAAAATCAGTGACTTCTTTCACAAACCGGCCTTGCTTGTCAACCAAAGGCCCTTGGTCTCCATTCTCATCTCGAACCAAGATGGAGGGCACATTGTTCAATTGACATACCCGGAAGTCGTCTGCCCCAAAAACAGAAGCTGTATGTACTATTCCCGTACCGTCTTCTGTGGTAACAAAATCACCTGGAATCACCCGGAAGGCATCTCCTTCTTCAGGCTGAACATAAGGCAATAGTTGCTCATAATGAATTCCAACAAGTTCAGAGCCGGTAAAGGATTCTTCGGAAATTTCATAGGGGATTTTTTTATCCCCCGCCCGATAATGCTCTAAGTGCAACTCGTTTAAGTCTGCCGGGAAATAGGTGTTCAATCGATCTTCAGCCAAAATCACCGTAATGGGCTCATGGGTATAGGCATTGAAGGTCTTGACTTTTTTATACTTGATTTTCGGTCCTACAGCCAAGGCACAGTTGCTCGGAAGGGTCCAGGGCGTGGTGGTCCAGGCAATGAAGAATAGGTCTCCGAGCACATCTTTGAACAGGAAGTCAGAATCTTGATCTTTTTGAATTTTGAACTGAGCAATGGCTGAGGTGTCTTTCACCATTTTATAGCATCCTGGCTGGTTCAATTCGTGGGTTGAAAGACCGGTACCTGCCTTAGGTGAAAAGGGCTGAATGGTATAGCCCTTGTAAAGCATGTCTTTTTTATACATCTGACTAAGCAGCCACCAAACGGTTTCAATGTACTTATTGTCATAGGTGATATAGGGATCAGACATGTCTACCCAATAGCCCATTTTTTCAGTAAGGTCACTCCATACATCAGTGTATTTCATGACATTTTCACGGCATTTCTTATTGTAATCTTCAATGCTGATTTTGGTGCCGATGTCTTCCTTGGTAATGCCCAATTCCTTTTCAACGGAAAGCTCAACGGGCAAGCCATGGGTATCCCACCCGGCCTTACGTTTCACCTGATAGCCCTCTTGGGTTTTCACCCTACAAAAAAGGTCTTTAATGGTTCTGGCCATTACATGGTGAATGCCCGGAAGCCCATTGGCAGAAGGCGGTCCTTCGTAAAAAGTGAAGGTCTTCGCTCCCTCCCGTTCAGAGACGCTGCGTTCAAAGATGTTTTCTGCCTTCCAAAACTCAAGAACCTCACGGTGAATGCTTGGAAGATTTAAGTGGTTATATTCAGGATACTTAGCCATATTCCTAGTCGAAAAGAATGGTTATTGCCAATAAAGGATTTCCGGCAAAACTAAGGAATCTTGACCAAGGGTTAAGCCCCTATTTCAAGAGGAGAATTGAGCCGGTTTCCCGGATGGGCTTTCCGCTGAAAGGGTCGGTAACGGTCATGTGAAATGCATAGTTTCCTATTGGAAGGATTTTTCCTGTGTTCTGGTCTCTTCCATCCCACCCTTCTTGCGGGTCAAGGGTTTGGAAAATCACCATCCCGTACCGGTCGATTACCCTAAATTCATAGCCATTCTCAGGAAGGTACTGAAAAACAGGACGAATCTCTTCATTCTGTCCGTCCTGGTTCGGAGTGAAGGCGTTTGGAATGTAGTAGGCAAATTTCTTCTCTTCTACGAAGGTTTGACAAACCCGCTCAAAGCATCCTTCTGAATTATAAGCTTCCAAACAAACCTCAAGGTTATCTCCATTTTCACCCATTATGGCCTTTAGCTCTGGATGAGTTTCACTGCCGGCATAGGTTCCGTTCACAAACCATGCGGAAGAGTCTGCTCCCTGACTTGTGTTGATCAAGGGAATGGGGTCAAAACTGCGGAAGCTTTCCCCGAAAGGGCTTTCAAAACTGGCTTCTGGAACCGAGTCAACATAAACGGCCTGAGGGAACTTGAATAGGCCATAACAACCTTCCTCGGTGAAAACCTCTAGCTGAGCCCATTTGGGTCCGGGGCGACTAAAAGTATGCCATAGAGTGTCACAGGTTCTGTACCTATGCCCGTCAGAAAGTATCCACATGCAGCTATCAGCGTCCTCGGCTAGATTGAAGGAGAACGACACAGATTCACCCAAGCAAATTCGTTGGTTGTTAAAGACTGGCTCTTCTTGCATGAAATCGTTAGATTCAAGGTAGACTCTTTGAGTGTACCTGCATGAGTTCCCGTCAAGGATAACCACATCGTAGAATCCAGGGTATAGGTTTGTGAAAACAGAATCCAACTGAAAGGTTACTCCGGCATCCATTGAGTACTGAAAGGGTCCGTGGCCTATGGCTCTTAGCACCATTTTTCCAGTGGGAGTTTCACATAGGGGCTGGTCTAAAGTTATGGCTTGGGCCAAGGGCTTATCATAACCAGGAACTAGAAAGTCTAAACTTGCCTGACACCCCATAGAGTCTACCAAGTTAATCCGGTGCCAACCAGCGGCCAAGCTATCCAAAATACCTCCTGAATAATTCACCGGAGTGGATTGCAAACTAAGGGCATAAGGACCCATTCCTCCTACAATTCTATAATGCACCTCTCCGGTTGGGTTTCCGCAATAAGCAGGCGCTATTGAATCAAGCAAGATCTGCGGCAAGGCCAAACTACCCACCTGAAAGCTCAAAATGTCAAGGCATTCTAAACTATCTTTTACAAAGACCTGATAAACCCCCGGCGATAAATTTTGAAATACACTGTCTGATTGCCATGAGGTTCCATTCAAACTAAACCGGAAAGGAGGGGTTCCGTTTAATACTGAAAACTTAGCGTTGGCATTGTTTACTCCGCAATGGCTTGGAAGGATGTCTTGAATTTGAACCTGTGGACCTTGAATTTCAGGAAGCACAAAACTCAAACTGTCTTGACATCCGCTTGGGTGTGAAATGAGTACGCTGTATTTGCCCGCTTTAAGGTTGTTGAAAACAGAATCCGACTGGAAAAGGATTCCACCATCGAGGCTGTATTGCAGTTGCTGGGTGTTTCCGGAGGCGTGAATGGTGATTTTCCCATTCCCTCTTCCACATACCTCAGCCTCATGCTCAACGGAAAGAACTCTCGCCAAGTCTTGGTTGTGAATTTCAACCATGGTGTCAATGGAGCAAAACAGGCTATCTGTGATTTTAACCGAGTAAATGCCGGGTGCTAGGTTTCGGAAAACAGAATCTTGAGTATAAGAAAGCCCCCCGTCAATGGAATATAATAATCCGGTTCCCTTGGCTGAAATCTTTAGTTCTCCTCCTACCATGGCACATCGGGCAGAGTCAATGCTCAAGGATTGAACCTCTGGTTTGGGTATTGAATCAAGATAAACCGAATCTGTGATGAAACAGTCTCTACTGTCTTTCACTACCAGATAGTACATGCCTTTGTTCAAAGCATTGAAAAAGGGCGAGGTCTGAAAGTTAAGTCCTCCGTCAACCGAATACGAATAAGGAGCCTTTCCTTCAGAGGCAAAAATTCGAATGCTACCGTTGTTAAGATTACAGGATAGAGCCTTAGATTCTACTAGGTCAATTTGAGGCGAAACCGGGTCTTTGAGGGTATAGGCTTGGGCGTAGGTGCAGTTTTTGGCATCCTGAATCATTAGATGATAAAGCCCGCCTACCAAGCCAGGAAATGAACCTGAAGTCTGGAAGGTTTTTCCAGAGTCAATGCTATAGGTTAAGGGAGGGGTTCCTCCACTTCCTTGAAAAATAATATGACCGTTTTGTTTTCCGCAATGGGCAATGCTCGATTGAATCTGGGTAATTGCCATATTGTTGATTTCAAAAAGGCTAATGGCTTGCGATTGAATGCAACCGTTGGTATCTCGTACCAATAAAGAATACGATTGAGCGGATAGGCTATTAAACACTGAGTCTACCTGATAAACAATTTGACTTTGGCCGCTATCTATTGCAAATTCTAGGGGTCGGTGCGAAGACTGTGCGATTAGAGCAATGCTTCCATTCTTATAGCCACAAGCCGGATTTTGGATGGAAGAAATGCTCAGGTTGGGCGAAATTTGATTTACCAGCTGAACCGATTGGCTATAAACACATCCTGATGCCGCCTTGATTTGAACTTGGTAAAGCCCCGGACCTAAGTTTTTGAACACCCCTTTGGAATTCCATTGCCCAGAATCTAAGCGGTAGGTAACTTGAAATGTGTTGGAGTCAATAATTTCTATTCTTCCGTCATTTCTGGAACAGCTTGGGTGGTCAATGCTAAGCCCTGAAATTTGAGGATACTCAATGCTTGGAAGAAAGATATTGGTGTCAATCTTGCAATTGCTTTGATCCTTAATTTCAAGGTTATGCCAGCCAGGAGTCAGGCCTGAGAAATTCCCTGACCCTATCCATGCGCCTTGGTTTAAGCGGAAACTCTTGCCTCCAAATCCTCCGGAGGTTAAAACGTTTAGGTCATAGGTTTCTGCCATGCAGTTTCGGGCCGTGTCAATTCTAAGTATGCTTGGAGAGGCATACCCAGGTAGAATGATTTGAAGGCTGTCTTGACATCCTAAACTGTCTTGTACTAAAAACCAGTGAGCGCCGGTTTCTAGGTTTTGAAAGTTTCCGTGGTTTTGGCTGATCCCTGAATTCACATGAAGGAAGAATTGAGCATTTCCGCGGGTCATGCCTAATTCCACACTACCGTTGTTTAATCCGCAGGTAGCAGGATTCAAGCTTTTCTGAGCCAGTTTGGGTAGTGGGGCTTGATTGATTTGAACCATACTATCTCCAATGCAGCCGGTGCTGTCTTTGATTTCAATAAGGTAATTTCCTTTGGCAAGGGAATGAAAGGCTGAGTCTTGAGACCAAGCTCCCCCATTGATCCGAATTTCATAATCGGCCAAAAGCCCATATATCTTAAGGCCTCCATTGGCTAATTCACAAGAGGGTTCAAGAATGTGAAGGCTATCAAAACTTGGTTCAGGAAGGCTCGGAAGGTAAACCAGAGAGTCTACCAAGCACCCGGTTTGGTCAGTGAAACTAAGCATGTGATAACCTGAGCTCAATCCATTCAATTGGAAATTGGACTGGAATGGAATGCTGCTGTATAGGTAAGGTGCTTGACCCCCTTCTAAAACTGCTTCAATTTTTCCGTTTGCGTTTGAGCAAGATGCCGGGTGCAACTTAACCGACTTAAAACGAAGCGGGCTTTGTAAGTCAATTCTTAGGTTGGTGTCTTTGGTACATCCGTTTTGGTCTACAATTACCAGTTTATAGAACCCAGTGTCAAGTCCGGTAGCCAGAGGAGAACTACCTAGGTTCACCCCGTTCAGTTGGTAGCGATAAGGTGGGGTTCCGCCTAAAGCGTTAAAGGTGATTTGACCATTCGCTTTCTGACATTGAGGTGGAGTAATCTGAATGCCGGCGAAATTGATTTCTGCGGGACCTGGAACCACTAGGCTATCTGAGATCATACATCCCTGAGCGTCTCGGACGATAAAGCTATGGCTGCCCATGGGAAGCTGAATTGCCGGACTTAAGGGAAGGAAATTTTGACTTTGGTTTATGGCGATTTCATAAGGCGGAACTCCATGGCTTATTGAAATTTGAGTCAGGGCATTTCCGCCAAAGCAAGCACTTGAGTCTGCCTGAATTCCTTGAATTCTAGGACCATTGGAGGTATGAAGCTGGAAAAGAGTATCTACCATGCATCCGTTTGAATCCACCACCTGAATGTAATATTGACCTTGTGAAATTCCTCCTAAGCTTGAGCCTTGTAGGGTATCACCATTGATAAGCACAAGGAGGCTTCCACTACCCGATACCAAGGGCTGAATGCTTCCGTCATACTGGCCGCAGGTTTCTTCTTGGTATAGAATTGAATGAATGACCGGAGGGCTTACGGCTTGAATCTGGAAAAGGGTATCGTAGGTGCAACCGGTGGAATCTCTTAAGGTGAGTGGGTAAAACCCAGGGCTAAGGTTGGACAATTGAGTGCTCGGAAAATAGGTCAATCCCATGTCAATGGATACAGAAAATGGTGGAAGCCCTCCTTGGGGAGTCAAATCAAAACCTCCATTGTTCATCCGGCAAAAGGCATGGTTTATTTCAAGGTTTTGAATCTCTAAGGCAGGAATTGAGTCTATGGTAAACTGAGCGGTATCTAAACATCCGCGTAGGTCGCGAACCTGAACCTGATATTGACCTGGGCCAAGGTTAAAAAACTGAGGATTCGGCCCCCAACCCAGACCGTTTAAATTGTATTCATACGGAGGCAGGCCTAACTGAGGGTGGACCTCTGCAAATCCGGTATTTCCGCCACAACCTGCAGGAATAATGCTAACTGAGGTAATTACAGGCATGGGTGCCGCGCTTAAAACAAATGACTCTACCGCCTCGCATCCCAAAGAGTCGCGCACAATTACAGAGTACACTCCGGGACCTAAAGAGTCGTGGAAAGGCGTTGAGAACCAATCTCCCCCTCCATTAATGCTATAGGTATAAGGAGGATTCCCTCCGCTTGCCATGATGTCAATGAAGCCGTTGCTCTGTCCACAGGTAGTGGTGCTGCTTCCTAGAGAGTCAATGGAAGGGCCTGCAATGTGGGGAATGTAAACCAGGGTGTCATGAACACAATTGAACGAGTCTTTGAGGTAAATAGACCTCCAGCCATTTTTAATGCCTTGAAGCACCGGAGAAGATTGCCAGGCGAAGGAGTCGGTTGAGTAGCTAAGACCCAACCCGGTTCCGGTTACAATCACCTCAGCATCCTGGTTCCCACAAGTTTCAGGAGATATTACAAGTTTTAAAATTTGCGGAGGTGGTAGCTGAAGAATGGTAAAACTAGTATCAATTCTGCACCCTTTTAAATCTATAATGCTAATTTGATGGGTTCCTGGGGCAAGATTTGAAAAAACAGGGTTTAACCGTGGAGAGCCTTGGTTTAAGGAAATTTGGTAAGGAGGGCTTCCTCCAGCAAGGTTGAAGCTTAATTCCCCATTGTTTGAACTGCAGGATGCAGGCTTAAGGCCAGCACTTAGAATCTCCAACCCGGGGTCTTCCGAAAGGGTAAAACTTAAAGTGTCTGAGCAGCCTAAGCTGTCAATAACCCAAGCCTTATGTACTCCTGGATTTAGTCCGGTTGCTAAGCCTGAGGATGGCAAGGCGCTTCCGTTTATAAAAAACTGAAAGGGAGCATGGCCATTGAAGGCTATGAGTTGAATGCTTCCGTTTGAACTCTGGCAATGGGCGTTTTGAAGGTTGGTTCCAATTAGGTTCAAGGGCTGGCTTAGGTTGAGAGAAATGCTATCGGTTTGAATGCAACCTTTGGCGTCCTTAACCTTCACCAAATAGGCTCCGTTGCTCAAGCCAGTGAATGAGTTTTGACTGGAGAAACCACCCCCACCCAATGAGTAGAGGTATGGGGGCTGGCCTCCAGAGGCGAATATTTCAACATGATCTCCTCCCACTCCGCAAGAAGTCATGGCTATTTTCATAGAATCAATTTGAGGAAGGTCTGAATAATAAACCTCCACCAAAGAATCGCTGATACAACCTAGGCTGTCAGAAATTTGAAGTAGGTATTGGCCTGCGTCAAGGTTTGTAAATGAACCGGTTTGGTTTGATACCCCTCCATTTATGCTATAAACCAAGGGAGGATTGCCAGTGGCGGTTATATGAATGGACCCACTAGGCTGAACACATGAGCTAGGCTGAACCTGAACCTGATGAAAGCTTGGAAAACTGCTGGATTGAATTTGAATAAGGGTATCAAAACTACAGCCTAGGCTATCTACCAACTGGAAATAATAAGTTCCGGCAGAGAGTGAGTCAATTTGACCTTGATTAGGCACTGGAACTCCATTCAAGGAGGCTTGCATAGGACCATAACCTCCGAGGCTTTGGTATGACACCTCAGCGTTTCCTCTTTGGCAGGTTTCGTCTTTAAGTGAAAGTATGTTTAAGCCAGGACTTGATTTCCGGGTCAGGATAAACTGATATTGACTCTCGCAACCTAAGCTATCCTTAATTAAGACATCGTAAACGCCCGGACCCAAACTGTCAATGCTTGACTGATTGGAAAATCCGCTTTGGTTCCAGTTGAAGCTAAGGCCTTGGTTTCCTCCTTGAACTTGAAGGGAAATTTCTCCAGAATTCATTCCACATGAAGGATGACTTATGCTTTGGCTCTGCAGTACGGGTCCGCTGAAAGCAGGTACCTGAAAGGCAAGAGTATCTCCGCAAGAACCGGTACTTTGAACGTAAAGCATGTAGCTTCCCGCGGAAAGCCCCTGAAACAAGGTGTCAGTGGTGTAATTTGACTGGGCCGAAATTTTGTAGGTATTACCTGGCACCTTTGAAAAGCTTATTGCTCCATTGCCCTGACCGCAGGTTTCGGGAAGAACATGAATGGGCGGAGCCTGACCTAAGCTAGATTGCTTCACCTCAACCAAGGTATCTTGAAAACATCCGTATGAATTTTGAACCCGAAGGATGTAATTTCCTGAATTCAACCCGTGAAAGCTTGAACTAGCCTGAGGTGAGCCTTGGTTCAAAATGGAATAGGTTAAGCTCCCGCCGCCTTTGGCAAATACCTGTATGCTTCCCGGCTGGAAAGCGCAGGCAAAATCTTGAATTACCAAGCTGTCAATTTGGATGAGGTTTCCAGGAGCAATAAAGGCGGAGTCTTGAGCAATGCAAAGGTTTGCATCTTTCACAAAAACCTGATACCAACCTATACCAAGGGAGTCAAAATGGTTGGAGGCCTGAAAACTCAATCCGTCAAGGCTGAACTCAAAAGGACCCTGCCCTCCTGAAGACTGAATCTCAAGGCTTCCCATTCCCGACAAACAATGGTCTGCTTGGGTTTGCACAAATTGTATTTGAGGAGGATTGGTTTCGTGTAAAATGAAAGATTGAGAAACCGAGCATCCTATAGAGTCTTTTACATGTACTTGGTATAGCCCAGAAGGAAGTCCGCTGAACTGAAAGGAGGCCTGGAAGCTTTGTCCACCGTCTATGGAGTAAGATAGAGGAGCCCGACCTCCATTTGCGAAAATGTTTAGTCCGCCATTTGATTGCCCACAAGCTGGGGGCTGCGACTGAATTGTATTGATTGCCAGGTTGTTTACGTCTTGCAAACTAAAGCTTATGCTATCCTGACATGAATTGCTGTCTTTAACATAAAGAGTGTATTGGCCTTGGCTGAGGTTGCGAAATACGGAATCGCTTTGCCAAGGAGTGGGGTTTCCTGTGTTTAATTTAATTCTGAACTTAAAGGGGCTTGCCGGACCATTTGCTGTAATTTGAACAAGACCGTCTGATTTTCCGCAGTTTGGATGGGAGATGCTTTTGAGGTTCAGGCTGGGTTTGCTCTGCATTTGAAGAACGGTGGAAAGGGTATAAATTGTTCCTGAGCTATCTCTAAATTGAAAAATGTGAGTTCCAGGACCTAAGTGTGTGAAAACAGGGCTTCCTTGCCAGATTCCGGTAAGTCCTTTCCGATAATAAAAAGGAGGGGTTCCAGATCCGTACACACGAACCTTACCGTTCATTTCTCCGCAAGAGGGAGGATCAATGCCCAAACTATCTAGTGAGCCTTGTGCAGTTACGGCCCCCGATGCGCTGCTTGAATATAGCAGGAGCACCAGGACCCATAATGCCGCACTCACCAGTAAGGGTATAAATATTCTATTTTTATCATTCTTCACCATCATCATCATTCCATTAAATAAAAGAGCCCACCGGATGTAGTTTTGTGGTTGGTTGTCTTTCTCGGACTTTATAAATCAAATCACTCGCCAAAATTGACGATTGTCTGTTTTAAAGATGACGATAATCAGAATCCTTAGTGAGAACGAGGGATTTGCTTAGGCTTTAACCCTTACAGAAACATTGAAGGTTTCTGCCGTTTTGTGTAAATTTTGGAAGATTATTCCCAGACATGGAATTACAGAAGCAAGCTTACTCGTCCCCGAGCTTTTACCCTTTTCCCAGTAATGGGGTTTCTGAAAGTAAGGGTCCATACATAGACATCTTGCTTTACAAATTCGCTTCCGCGGATGTGGTCTTTTCCATCCCAAAAAGCGGCAGGATGATTGGCTTCGTAGAGAAGCTCTCCCCATCGGTCGTAAATTTTAAAGGCATACCCTTCCGGGGAAGGATCATTTAGGAATATAGGCTTGAATCCTTCATTTAGGCCGTCTTTATTTGGAGTAAAGGCATTGGCAATAAACCACCGAAACTCCTGATCCAAACGGAAGGTTTTGCATAGGGTATCAGGGCATCCCAGCTGAGGGAATGAAACCAGGCAAAGCTCAAAGGTAGAGTCAGATGGATTGGCCTGAATTCTTAATACCGGCTCCCATTCTTCACTGACCAGAACTCCGTTTACATACCACCTGGCTGAATCTGCGGATTGACTGTAATTAAACATTTCCATGGGGCGCAAGGGCTCATAAACGCCCTCAGGGTCAGATTCAAAATCAGCAAGGGCCGTAGGAGAAACACATACTTGAGAGGGAAGTAAACTATCCCCTTCGCATCCATTTTGGGTCCGGATGAAGATTCGAACATCGTAACACCCGGGTTGCTTGTACTCATGGGTAAATGGGGCGCAAGAGTTTACAATAGTACCATCTCCTAAATCCCATGAACAGGAGTCGGCATTTTGAATTCCATTGAAGTAGAAACTGGCCTCATAAGGGGCGCAACCTTGAGAGGGTGGTGATGGACTTATTCCGGTTTGCAAACTAGGATCGGACCCAAGACTAAATGACTGACCCGCCAAGCAACCATTTGAGTCTTGAACGGAAATTTGATATTGCCCTGGGGGAAGGTTAAGAAATACACTGTCGCTTTGCCATGCTCCTCCATTAATAGCATAGCTAAGCACGCCATTTCCTTGACCGTGTACGGTGATGCTTCCTGTGCTGTCCTGACAAAGAGCTTTGAATTGGCTAAGTCCTTTAATGCTAGGAGGGCCGAGCTCGGGAACAAAAGCGGAATCGCTCAAAAGGCAACCATTTGTATCCCTCACCCAAAACGAGTGCCAACCCGTAGCTAATCCACCTAAAACGGAATCGGATTGAAAGCCAAACCCAAAGTCAAACTCAAAGGGCTGGGCCTTGCCTCTTGCCGAAATCAATATTTCCCCAAAACTTTTACCACAGGCGGTGGGCTTTATATAAAGGCTGTCTTTTATCGGACCAACCTGATCATCAATGAAAAAGGGCAAGCTATCTAAGCACGCGTTTGCATCTTGCAAATAGGCCATATGCCATCCCGGACTCAAACCTGAGATATTATTTGAAGGACCGAAGCCACTTTGGTCAACTGCAAAACTAAAGGGAGAAACCCCCGCTTTCGCAATAAGAATCACAGAACCATTGGCTCCAGAACAATAGGCCGTTGAACTCAACGCCGTGTCAAGAACTGGCTCGGGATCGGCCTGTAAATAAACCTGACGACTGGCCATACATCCATTCGTATCTCGAACGACAATTTGGTAGGTTCCCGAATCTAGGCCAAGGAAAAGGCCAGAGTTTTGAAAAGTAATGGCTCCGTCAAGTGAATACTCCAAAGGCCCCTGACTTCCCGTTGCGAATATCTCCAAACTCGCATTTTGGCTTCCACAGGTTTTGGGTGCTTTTAGTACGCTGTCAATCACAGGACCATTAAGCCTATTCAAAACAAAGCTGGTGTCAAAAGAACATCCATTGGTGTCGAGTAAACGGAGGGCATAAACTCCGGCATCTAAGCTATCCAAAACGGAATCCTTCCGGCTTGGGTACTGAGTCCATTGAATGCTCAACCCATTACCAAGGGCTGTAATTGAAATTTTACCGTTGTTTTCAGTACAAGTAGGATTTTGAAAACTAAACTCAATTAGGTCTGGTGATAATAGCCTTTGAATATTAAAGGAAAGACTGTCTATACAGCTTGAACTATCCTGAATATAGCCCATGTAATTCCCGTCTGATAATCCCGTGAAAACGGAATCACTTTGCCAATTCATCCCGTCAAGGCTAAACAAATAAGGGGCAAACCCTCCTTGACCTTTTAAACGAACCCTGGCAGAACCCGTATCACAAAGGGCAAAGCTGGTTTCTGCCTGAACCAAATCAATGGGCGGCACCGAGTCAATGGTAAAGGAAAGACTGTCTGAACACCCAAAACCATCTCGAACCATGACCCAATGCTGACCAGACTGAAGCTGGCCCTTGTTTGAATTGGAAACCCATGGCCCGCCGTCATACTGAAATTCCAAGAACTGGTTTCCTCCAGATACAAATACCTGAACGGCCCCAGAGGTGGTCAAGCACCTTACCGGACTAAGCCTTAAACTATCGATGTTTGGTCCTCTTTGGTTTAGCAAGTTTACCTGAATTTGATCCGAACAACCAGAGGGATGATTGACATCAAGGGTGTAAATCCCCGCGAAAAGGCTGTCAAAAACAGGAGACCTCTGCCATGCGCCCATGTTTATCCGATAACTTAGGTTGCTGGTATCTCCAGAGCCAAAAACAATGATTTGACCCAAGCCTCTACTACAGGTGTCTGGAAGGGCATGTGATGAATCAATTTTCCCAAGGTTTAAAAACCCAATTTGAACATTTGAGTCAAGTAAGCAGCCAACAGAATCCATTACCTGAAGGGGATAGTTCCCAGGGGGCAGATTCCGAAAAACGGAATCCCTTTGGTAAGAATTTCCTCCATTAATGGAATACAGCAATGGCTTAGACCCCTTGGCATAAATTCGGATTTCCCCCCCAATGGCCAAGCAGTTTGCATCCACACTCCGAATGGAATCCCAATTTGGAGGAGGAATTGAATCAATAAGTATGCTGTCTCGAACCTCACAAAGTTTTTGGTCTTGAACCACCAAGGGGTAAAGCCCAGAAGGAAGCTGAGTGAACAAAGACTGAGCCTGAAAGCTTGCTCCTCCGTCAATGGAGAATTGGTATGGAGCCGTGCCTCCAGAAACAAAGAATTCTATTTTGCCTGAATTCACCCCACAAGTTGTCGCTTTTGACTCAATTAAATCAATGGCCGGACCTTGAGCTTGGTTCAGTGTATAGGGCTGCATTCGCTCACAGCCGTTCACATCTTGAACCACCAAGTAATAGGTTCCCGGGCTGAGGTTAGTAAATTGACTCGATGCCTGAAAAGTGGCCCCGCTGTCTACGGAGTACACATGGGGCTGGGTTCCTCCTGATGAACTAAGGTTAATAGACCCATTGGTTTGACCACACCCAGGACTTTGTCCAGAAATGCTATTGATCACCATATTGTTCACCTCATTCAATGAAATGGAAAAGCTATTGGTGCATCCATTGCTATCTGCCACAAACACGGTTAGGTTTCCCGGACTTAAATTGTCAAAAACTGAATCCATGCCGAAGGGGGAAGGCCCTGAACCCGTATCAATGGAATAGGTAAAAGGAGGGGCTGAACCATTTCCTTGCACCGTAACGGAGCCATTGGACTGCCCACAAGTTGGGTTTTCCAGAGAAGCTATATTCAAGCCGGGTGGGGGCGTATTGGATAGGCTAAAGTTTAGGCTTTCAATACATCCTAAGCTATCTTGAACAGAAACTGAATAAGAGCCCGGACTAAGATTATTGAACCGGTTGGAGGTCTGCCAGTTTACTCCATCCAAACTGAAGTTTAGGGGCTGCAATCCAGTTGCGAAAACCCAAATTCTCCCGTCACTTCGTCCGCAAGCTGGTGGGTCACGCTGAATGCTATCAAGACTCAATGGGGTGAAGCTAGGCAGAAACAGGCTTGAATCTACCGTGCAGCCCAGAGCATCTATAACTTGTATGCTGTAATTTCCCGGGTTCAGCCCTGAGAACACAGAGTCGGTTTGATGGCTTGATCCGCCGTTGATTGAATACCTATTGCCTCCATTTCCTCCCCTTGCACGAATGGTCAACTCCCATCGATGGTTTCCGCAATTAAAAATGGATTCTAGCTCAAAAATCTCAGGAGAGGATTGATCTTGAATTTCAAACTGAACCGAGTCCATGCAGCCGGAAATATCCTTGCAATACCCCCAATGCATTCCAGGAGCTAAACCTATAAACTGAGAAGAAGCTTGAAATGGAAGGCTATCCACCGAATAAGACAAAAACCCGCTGCCCCCCGTTCCTGACAAAGTAACCCGGCCATTGAACTGACCACAGCTGGCATGGGTTAGGTTATTCACAGAAAGGCTTGGAGCCTGGTTTTCGCCCAGAACAAAGTTTGTATCCAGAAAGCATTGATTGGTATCGATGACCCTTAGGGTATAATTCCCAGCGCTTAGTTGAGTAAAAAGCCCGGTTGAGTCTCTAGGTCCGCCGTTTAGCTGATACACAAAGGGACCATTCCCTTGGCCTTGAGCTTGAACCTCTCCATCCCCTTGGTCACAGTTTTCTGGGCTAAGGCTAAGGCTAAGGAAGTTTGGTGAGCCCAATTGGTTAATTTGAAAACTTGTGTCCCGCCTACACCCATTGACATCCTGCATTTCAACCACATATACCCCTGCCGCCAGGTTATTAAAAAGGGAGTCGGATGAAAAGGCTGCCCCATTTAGGCTATAAAGAATAGGCCTAGCCCCAAATTGAGCAGAGACCTCAATGAATCCATTATTGGCTTCACAGGTAGCATCTTGACTTATGGAGGTCTTCCACCTTGGCTTGGTGATTTTCCCAATGGTAAAGTTCAAGGAGTCAATACACCCTCTAGCGTCTTTGGCATATACGGTATAATTCCCCGGTGATAAACCGCCCAAGCTGTCAGAGCTTTGAAGGTTACTCAGGCTCAATCCGTATTCAACCGGTTGGGCTCCATTTTCTACGGTCACCAAAACATACCCATTTTGGTTGCCGCAATTGGCTGAAAAAGGATTTGCCCCTAACATGTCAAAGGCCGGAATGGAGTCAATCACCAAACTATCCAGGTAAAGGCAGCCTTTTGAATCTTGAATTACGGCGTAATAAAAGCCCGGGGCCAAACTATCAAAAACTGAAGAGGTTTGGTAGGTAACCCCGCTATCCAGCGAATACGTAAAAGGAGGAGTTCCATCGGAACTAAAGATTTCAGCCCGTCCTAGGTTTTTACCGCAATAACTTGAATCCGTTGGAATGCTGTCAATGATTGGTCCGTCAATGGTTCTTAAATGAATCAAGCTGTCTAGTGAACATCCATTTCCATCGGTGATCACCAAATTATAATACCCTTGACTAAGCCCAGTAAACAAACCATGAGACTGCGATTGACCATTTAAAGAGAAGGTAAAAGGTGGGTTCCCGTTAACTGTTGCTTCTATTTCACCATTGCTGAGGTTACAATCCTCACGCTGAATTCTAAGGTTGGTGAGGTTTGGAAGGCCCTGCTGAACCAGGCTAAAACTGGTGTCAATCAAACAGCCCTCGGCATCTTGAATTTGAACCGAATAAGTGCCCGCGCTCAGGTTTTGAAACAAGGAATCTGACTGAAAGGTCAACCCGCCGTCAAGGCTATACTGGTAAGGCTTTGAGCCGAGCTCTACGGATAGGAACAAACTTCCATTGTCTTGGTCGCAAATGGGATTCGAAAGGGCTGAAGAGTCAAGAATGGGCGGCGGAATGCTGTCTATGGTAAAGGGGATGGAGTCCTTGCAACCTCTACTGTCTTGAAGGTAGGCGTAATAATTTCCTTGGTTCAGCTGAGTAAAGCTTGCGCTGGATTGCCATGTGTTTCCGTCCAAGCTATAGGAATAAGCAGGCTCACCTGATAGGGCAAAAATCTCCAAGCTTCCATTTCCTCCCTGGCAGGTAACCGGACCAATAGCCAGGGAGTCAATGTAGGGCACGGGCTCTGAAGAAACAATTACAGTAGTCAAGGCCCGGCAGCCATTGCTGTCCTCCACAATTATATCATAGGTTCCGGCAATGGCCGGAGAAAAAAGACTGTCGTTTTGAAAGGAAATTCCATCATCAAAAGAATAAATGAAGGGGCTTGCATCTCCAGAGGCATGAACCACAATAGACCCATTGGGCAAGCCACAGGTTGTTGGAGCGATGATTACTGAATCGATATTGGGCCCGTTTACGGTAGGTAGGTTAACCACCGAATCAATTCTACATCCATTTGAATCCCGTACAGAAATCAAATAATTTCCTCCGCTTAAGCCGGTAAAAACATGGCTTGACTGGTAATTTGCAAAATTCAAGGCATACTCCAATTCCTTTCCTTGGGCAAAGATTTTTATGAATCCTGCATTTCTTCCGCAGGTATCTCCTTGTATTTGAAGCGAATCAATAGTGGGCCCTCCCTGTTGAATCAACTGAATGTTTGTATCAATTTGACAGCCCCTGGAGTCGGTGATTTGAAGTTGGTAATTTCCAGGACCCATATTGAAAAAGTCGCCAGAAGTATTGGAAGACAGCCCAATGATCTCATAGGTATAGCCTGCTTGCCCTCCACCTGCTTGGGCTTGAATTGACCCGTTGTTTTGGTCGCATTTTGGATGCTCAATGATTAGACTTTGAAAAACAAGCTCATCCAAATTGCCGGTGGTAAATGAAAGGGTGTCTGTACAGCCTAAAGAATCTCGCACCACAACTTCATGAGTTCCCGGACTTAAGTTTGAAAAGGTATTAGAAGAGGAAAAAGCCCCCCCGTCAATTTGGTACTCAAATGGAGAACTTCCTTGGCTCACCACCACAGTAGCTGAACCATTATTAGCTCCACATCCTGCTGCTTGGTTTTGGCTTAAACTTAAAACTGGAGGAGGCACCGGCCTTAAGCTTACCTCCACCGAATCCTTACAGCCAGACCCGTCTTGAACATAGAACCAAAAAGACCCAGGACCAAGATTGGCAAAGGAAGAACTTGCTTGCCAAGAGCCCCCTTGAATTTGGTAGGTCAAAGCTCCTTGCCCTCCGCTTCCAAAAACAAAAACCTCACCATTGTTTTGCCCGCAACTTGGGTCAATGGTTTGAACAGAGTCAATTTCTGGGGCACCGGTAGACTGAATGTTGAAATTGCCTTGAACCGAGCATCCATTGGTATCGGTCACCTCAAGGGCATACAACCCGGGAGAAAGATTGGTGAAAATCCCTGAGCCTTGCTGAGAGCCACCATTCAAACTAAAAAGCAGGGGGCCATTTCCTTGGGCGAAAATCTCGGCTGATCCTGAATTTCCTGAACAGGAGCTTGAGGTCAGGTTCATGCTATCAATAATCGGTGAGGCTAGAAAATCAAGAACCACAAGGCTATCCCTTAAACACCCGGCTTGATCAAGCACTTGTATCGGATAGCTTCCTGATGATAGGTTTGAAAATAGGTTTCCTGCCTGATAATTGCTCCCCCCGTCAATGCTGTACTGAAAGGGAGCTTGCCCGCCTTGCATAAAAATCTCAATGCTTCCTGTATTGTTCACGCAAAGGGCGGGTTGAACAAGAATGGTATCAAAGCTCAAATCAGGGCTTCTTAAAATGGTAAATTGTACTGAATCCAGGCACTGGTTTTGGTCTTTTACCACCACCCAATAGGTTCCATCACTAAGTCCGGCCTGGCTTGAGCTTGGTTGAAAACCTCCTCCATTAAAATTAAAAAGAAAAGGAGGGCTTCCGCTTTGAACCTGAACATTGGCGGATCCATTGTCCATTCCGCAATTGGCGTCTTGAGTTTGAACGGCTGAAATAGAAGGCCCTGGAATGTCTTGAAGGACGACTTGGCTAGTATCCGAGCAGCCTGAGCTATGCAATACAATTAAGGTATAGGCTCCGGCGCTGAGGTTAGTAAAGGCAGAATCTGATTGGTAGGAGCTTCCTCCATCTATGCTAAAGCTCAACCCTTGTCCATCTCCACTTGGAAAAATCGTAATGCTTCCATTCGAGCCATCGCAGATTTCATGGGTAAAATGCACGGAATCAATCTGGCCCAGCCCGAGGTTGTCTAAGAAAACATTGGTGTCAATTATGCAGCCAACCGAGTCTTGAATCTGAACTTGATAGTTTCCAGGGTCTAAGTTTTGGAATAAGGAATCCGGGGTAAAGCTCACTCCTCCATCAATGGAGTAAAGCAAGGGCTTAAGCCCTATGGCCGATATGCCAATGCTGCCCTTAACGCTTGAGCAAGCGGCTGGATTAAGGTCAATCTCTGTGATCTCAGGCTTGGTCAGGGCCGAGATTCTAACCGTATCAATGGCCTTGCAAGAGTCTTGATCTACCACCACAATTGGGTAAGTTCCCGGAGCAAGGTTTGAGTGAATGGTGGTTGAATCATAGGTGAGTCCTCCGTCAATGGAAATGGCATAAGGTGGCTTTCCGCCCGAAGCGTAAATTCTAAGGCTTCCATTGTTCTGGTCGCAATTTGCGTCCTTACTTTCAATGAGGTCTATTCCCGGACCAAGTGGCTCATTCAATTGGAAACTTTGATAACGTGTACAGCCCTTTTGGTCTTTTACTAAAATATGATACGTGCCAGCCCCAAGGTTTTGGAAATTGTTTGAGCTTTGAAAACTCCCCCCACTATCTATGGAAAACACAAGTGGAGATTGGCCTCCTGAGGTAAATATGGCCAAACTTCCGTTGGATTGGCTACAGCCAGGAGCATTGCTTTGAATGCTCGTAATTACCAAATCATTAACCTCGGTAAGGCTATAGGTGGTGCTGTCATAACATGAATTGGTATCTCGAACAATTAAGGTATAAGTTCCTGCTCCTAGGTTGGTAAACAAAGAATCGCTTTGAAAATTTAGGCTTCCGCCGGAAGGCGTACGAATGGCAAACTCAAAAGGAGGTGCCGCCCCTGTGGCTTGAACTTGAATGCTTCCGTCTGAATTGTTGCAAGAAGGGTTGTTGATTTGGTTTATGCTCAAAACCGGACTGGCTTGGTTTGACAAGGAGACCGAGATTTGCTGGGTGCAGCCCAATGAGTCTCTTACCTGGATTTGGTATGAGCCTGGCCCCAAGCCTGTAAAAACCGAATCTGTTTGGTAAGGCCCCCCATTAATGCGAAACGTAAAGGGCCTTTCTCCTTGAGCAAATATTTTTAGCACTCCATTGTATAGACCGCAAGATGGCGGGTCTCGATAAATGGAATCAATCACCAATGCTTGGGCGGGCTTTAGGTAAAAACTTGTGTCATAATCACAGCCTGAGCTGTTTTGAATTCGCAGGTTATAGGTTCCAGGCGTTAAGCCAAGATAACTAGAATCAACTTGCCAGGTTTGTCCAGAATCAAGGGAAAACTGAAAGGGCCGGTCTCCTCCTTTGCTCGTAAAGTCTAATGAATAGGTTTGGGCCGCACAATTATAACTGGGCTGAAGGTTAAGCAGCTTTGGACCTGGAAGCACGGTTACAACGGCAGTATCCACCAATATTTTCCCTGAATCACAGCTCAATTTAGAAGCTCCTGAAACTTCGAAATAATAGGTTCCTGGCCCTACCCCTTGACTTGTAACCTGGCTTGAATCGCAAGCGGAATCACAGGAAAGCATAAAGTTATATGCTCCTGATGCTCCTGGTGAAATCGACCTCCAAACGATGGTTGAATCTACAAGACCTTGGGTGGTTAGAAGACCTTCGCAGCCTTCATAAAAAGTAGTTGACTGAGTGGTGACCCCTGAAATGGATTGAACGCTGTATACATTTTGGTTGGCCCCCGGCTTGCAAAACGTAATTCGATAAGTGCTATCTCCTGGAAGGCAGATGCCCTGACCTACGGGTTGGTCAAGGCCGCAATCAATTTGGTAATACAATGCCCCTCCTGGGTTGGCTCCTGAATGGATGTAAAAATTCAAGCCCGTAGCCGTAGGCCCTAAGCTTACCAAAAACTCAATGCATTGATCTGGGTTGGATGTTGAGCAGCAGTTTCCATCTCTTGAAACAGAAGGGCTAAACCAAAGAGAATCCGGATTGTCCGTGAGATCAACTATAAATGAGGGTGTGGAAGGGTCACAGGTAGATTGAGCAAAACCAAACTTCGGAAAAACCAAAGCTGCGATGCTAAGAAATATGACAGTATACCAGCCTCTTACGTTCAATTTCTACCTCCTTCTTTACTTTCTGGCAATATAGCTTCTCAAAGATAGGAAACTGATTCAAATCATTTTTACAAAATGATTAAATAATTGCAATAACCTTTAATTCAATGGCAATTGGCGTAGGTAATTTGTTGATTTCCAGAGTAGTTCTACAAGGTTGATTGTCTTTAAAGTACTCTGCATAAACCCGGTTATAGGTTTTAAAATCATCATCCATATTGGTTAAGAATACCGTCACATCTATGATATTATCCCATGAAGAACCTGCCTCTTCTAATATGGCGCGAATGTTTCCGAAGACCGAATGACACTGGGCCTCAATGTCGTAAGAAATGATTTTTCCATTTTCGTCCAATTCCACACCTGGAATATCTTTGGTTCCTCGTTGACGCGGTCCCACCCCACTTAAAAATAAAAGGTTTCCTACTTGTCTAGCATGTGGATAAAGGCCTACCGGTTCAGGGGCCTTGGTTGATTCAAATTTCTTACGGTCCATGATAAATTTCTTTTGGCAAAGATAAACGGAGAACTCAGCTTGAAAAATCGATTTATCTTAGTGGAAAATCAAATTTGCGATGCGCATTTTCAGTTTTCTACTCTTGAGTTTTTTCCTCTCTTGCTCTTCAAGGTCACACCCTGATTCTGAGGCCTTGCCCTTCAAAACCCAAACCCTTATAGACAATTTGAACGTCCCTTGGGAAATCCTTTGGGGCCCAGATGACCATTTATGGATTACCGAAAGACATGGAATCGTAAGCCGAATTCACCCAGAATCTGGCAGAAAAACCGAAATTCTTGACCTGAGCGGGGTGGTTCACCAAAGGGCTGAATCAGGCTTGTTAGGAATGGCCCTTTATCCTGATTTTCAAGAAAACCCTTGGGTGTTTTTGGTTTACACCTATCGAGGATCCGGCAAAATAAGGGAGCGTTTGGTTCGGTATGAATACAATGGGCGCAATTTGGAAAACGGACGGATTCTCATAAACGACATTCCTGGGAACACTACCCATGACGGGTCAAGGCTTCTATTTTTAAATGATGGCAGTTTATTGATGACTACTGGTGATGCCCAAGACCAGAATTCGGCTCAAGATCTTTCCGCTTTAAGCGGGAAAATATTAAGGATAAGCCCAAATGGAAGCATTCCTTCAGACAATCCTATTCCCGGCTCTTTTGTTTATTCTTGGGGCCATCGGAATGCCCAGGGCCTTTTGCTTCACCCCAACGGTAAGGTTTACAGCTCTGAACATGGTCCGGATACCGATGATGAATTCAATTTGATTTTAAAGGGAAAAAACTATGGCTGGCCAGAGGTTCATGGCTTCTGTGACAAAGGTCGGGAAAAGAAGTTTTGTTCAGAGGAAGAAGTGATTGAGCCCTTAAAAGCCTGGACCCCCACCTTAGCCGTGTCAGATATACATTTTTACGAGCACGCTACTTTGAAGGCCTTTGAAGGTAAAATTCTCATGGCCGTTCTTAAAGAGAAGATGGTGGTGGCCCTGAGCTTGAGCAAAGATGGGAGGAGTATTGAATCTTCTCAATCCTACTTCAAAGGTGATTTTGGCCGAATTCGAGACATATGCTCTGACCCTGAAGGGAACCTTTATTTGGCCACCAATGGAAGGTCCTGGGGAAACACCGATCCAGGCACTCATTCCATTGTGAAAATTTCGCCTCGTTAATTAATTAGCACAAGCCCCTTGAGTATACTCTTCTATGCCGTGGCATTCAGCCATGCAAGCGTTGCTATAGGTCACATCATCGCATCCGCAAACGGGGTTATAGTCCATGGTACAAATGCAATCAGGAGAAGGAGACTTGCTTGAGCAGTCATCATTTTGGCAGGCCCAGGTCAAGGCAGCTACCAAGCTTAAGGCTAGGCTTAAAGATTTCATTGAAAAGAAGTTTCCCTAAAGGTACTCAATTTGCCTGGGCCTCGTAAGCATGATCAATTTTCAGGTTTGGGCTTTCGGCGGCTTCAACGGCAAGCGCGTCGCAACGCTCATTTTCAGGGTGGTTATTATGCCCCTTCACCCATTTGAACCTCACAGTATGCTTGCGGTAAACTTTCAAAAAGCGCATCCAAAGGTCTGGATTTTTCTTTCCCTTAAAGCTCTTTTTCTCCCATCCAAAAACCCAGCCTTTCTGAACCGAGTCAATCACATATTTAGAGTCGGAAGTAACCAAAACCTCATTCCCTTCTTTCTTCAAGGCCTCCAAGCCCACAATCACAGCCAGGAGTTCCATTCTATTGTTGGTGGTTTTCCGAAAACCTTCAGAAAACTCTTTTTCGTAAGGCCCCGCTCTAAGAATTACCCCATAGCCGCCCGGACCCGGGTTTCCTTTTGCCGCTCCATCCGTAAACATTTCAATCCTCATGCAAATGACCTAAACAAAGAGTTCTTTAATATTGGTACTAAACAGCTTCACGGCAATGGCCAATAGAATGATTCCGAAAACTTTTCTAACCACAGCTATTCCTGTAGGACCTAATAATTTTTCAAGCCAGCCCGTAGCTTTCAACACCACAAAAACAATCATCAAATTAATGGCTATGGCCACCACAATGTTTACGAAGGCATATTCCGCCCTGAGCGAAACCAAGGAAGTCATAGTACCCGCCCCGGCAATAATTGGAAAGGCGAGGGGTACAATGGAAGCTGTTTTCGGGGAAGAACCATCGTCTTTAAAAATTTGAATGCCAAGAATCATCTCCATGGCCATGGCGAAGAGCACAAAGCTACCTGCAACGGCAAAAGAGTTCACCTCGATACCAATTACCTTAAGAATAGATTCCCCAAGGAAAAGGAAAGAGACCATGATACCCAGGGCTACCAAGGTGGTGCGTAGGGGTTTAATATTGCCTGCTCTCCTTTTGATTTCAAGAATAATAGGAAGGGCTCCAATGATGTCAATCACGGCAAAGAGTACCATGGTAGCGGTTAAAACTTCTGACCAATTGAATTTCATAGCGATGCTTTTACTGTGTTTCCAATGCAGTTGGGGTAGTGTTTAAGTTCAAGTTTACGAACTTTTTCCTCAATGGTTTCAGGAGACTCACCTGGCTCAATTTCAACTGAATACTGAGCAATGACCTCCCCTTTGTCGTACTCCTTATTCACAAAATGAATGGTGATTCCCGTTTTGTCTGCCCCTGACTCAGATACCGCACGGTGCACATGCTTACCGTACATGCCTTTCCCTCCAAAATTGGGCAAAAGGGCAGGGTGAATGTTTATGATTCGATTCGGGAAAGCCTCGATCATTTCCTCCGGAATCAGCCAGAGGTACCCGGCTAGAATGATGAAGTTAACCCCTTTGGCCTTCAAGTATCTTAGGCTTGCGCCGGAATGAAGGTCGGATTTGGTAAGCAAAAGAGTCTCCACCCCGAAGTCTAGGGCATGATTTAAAATCCCCGCCTCTTCTTTATTGGATGCCACCAGTACGATTTCAACCTCCTTATGATTTTGGAAATGCTCTAGAATGGCCCGGGCATTCGACCCCGTGCCAGAACCAAAAATTGCTAACCTCTTCATGGTCTCCTTTTGAGCCGGCAAAAGTAAGCCTTTCTATAAGGAAGGAAGACTCGGAAAAACGTGAATCTTCTCAGGAAAAGAAAAAAGTTTTGGAGGGAATGGTAAAATACCCTTTATTGGTCTACCTATAATCATAGATACAAACCCGAGGGAAAGAGGACGCGGTTTAGAAGATAATTTCAGAACCTTTCAAGTAAATTGCGGATAAGTCAATTTATTTCTTTCTTTGCACCTCAATTAACATTAAATCTCATCCTATGTCTGACGTTGCAGCAAAAGTAAAGGCGATCATTGTAGACAAGTTAGGTGTTGACGAAAACGAAGTTACACCAGAAGCAAGTTTCACCAATGATTTAGGGGCCGACTCATTGGATACCGTAGAACTCATCATGGAATTCGAAAAAGAATTTGACATTCAAATTCCAGACGACCAGGCTGAAAACATTGCCACGGTAGGCCAAGCAGTAGAATACATCGAGAACGCAAAATAATTGCGATCATGACGTTGAGACGTGTAGTAGTAACAGGTATTGGCGCCCTTACCCCCATTGGGAATACGGCTCCAGAATTTTGGGAGGCACTTTTGGCTGGAAAGTCAGGAGCGGCTCCAATTACGCAATTTGATGCTTCCAAGTTTAAAACTCAGTTTGCTTGCGAGGTAAAAGGTTTCAACGTTCAAGATCATCTCGATCGGAAAGAAGCTCGAAAACTTGATTTATATGCACAGTACGCCATGGTTGTGGTTGCTGAGGCTATGCAAGATGCGGGCTTTGATCTAGAAAAGATTGATGCTGACCGAGCCGGAGTCATTTGGGGCTCTGGTATCGGCGGCATTCAAACTTTCCTTCAAGAGGCAATGAATTTTGCCAATGGGGATGGTACTCCCCGGTTCAACCCCTTCTTCATTCCCAAAATGATTGCTGATATCGCCTCTGGGCATATCTCTATTAAGTACGGATTTAGAGGGCCAAACTTTACCACAGTTTCCGCTTGTGCTTCCTCTACCAATGCCCTGATTGATGCCTTCAATTACATTCGTTTGGGCAAGGCTGAGGTAATTATTTCTGGTGGTTCAGAAGCAGCCGTGAATGAAGCTGGCATGGGTGGTTTCAACGCCATGCACGCCCTGTCTACCCGAAACGATTCTCCTGAAACCGCTTCTAGACCCTTTGACTCTACCCGCGATGGTTTTGTTTTGGGCGAAGGTGGTGGTGCCTTGATTTTGGAAGAATTGGAGCATGCAAAAGCAAGGGGCGCTAAGATTTACGGTGAAATTGTAGGCGGTGGAATGTCTGCAGATGCTCACCATATTACCGCCCCACATCCAGAAGGTCTAGGCGCCAAAAACGTAATGATCAACGCCCTTAGCGATGCCGGCATGGCTCCTGACGAGGTTGATTATGTAAACGTTCACGGTACCTCAACACCTCTTGGCGATATTTCCGAGACCAAAGCCATTAAGCATGTTTTCGGTGATCATGCCTATTCCATGAACATTTCCTCTTCAAAATCGATGACAGGTCACCTTCTAGGTGCTGCTGGAGCCATTGAGTCAATTGCCGCCCTATTGGCTGTGCAAAATGACATTGTACCTCCTACCATCAATTTTGAACATCCGGATGAACAAATTGACCAGAAGCTTAATTTGACCTTCCACAAGGCTGAAAAAAGGACAGTTCGTACGGCCATTTCCAATACCTTCGGATTTGGAGGGCATAATGCCTCAGTCCTTATTAAAAAGTACGCTGAATAAGCCCCTATGAAGTGGCGGCTATTTCGTAGTCGGAATGGTTCTAGGCTTAGTCCTGAATACATTAATATTCTTGGCTTTAGGCCGAAAAACGACGCCTATTTTGAACTTGTCCTTCGTGATCGCGGACAACAATCCAATGGGCAAATAAAGAGGTATGGCGACAATGAACGCCTTGAGTTTTTAGGCGATGCCATTTTGGACGCCATCATTTCTCACATTCTATATAATAAATTTCCCGACCGAAAAGAAGGCTCGCTTAGCCATACAAGAGCAACCTTGGTTTCTCGTAAACACCTTCAAATCGTTGCCAAAAACATTGGGCTCTGCGATTTGGTAGACCAAACCTTTAGCGGAAAAATAAAGAGGAAAGGCATTTACGGTGACGCCTTAGAAGCTTTAGTAGGTGCCGTTTATCTCGATCAAGGATATGATGGTGCCTATGATTTTGTGCTCAATAAAATCTTGAATCAAGGTGAGTTAATCGATGAAATTGACGGGGCCATTCTTTCTCATAAGGCCAAGCTATTGGAATGGGGGCAGCAAACGAAAACCCTGGTCAAATTCAAACTTATAAAGGAAGACGGTGAGCCCCACAACAAGGTCTATTCCATTCAAGCAATGATTGGTGGTGAGCCCAAAAGCATTGGTAAGGCTAAAACCATTAAAGAGGCCGAAGAAATTGCCGCTGAGAAATTTTACCAAAAGGTAATCTTAGAAGAGAAGCCTGTTTAGGTTTCTCCGTACATTAGCCCCATGGCGAAACCTCTGGTCTTAGAATTGGAAGATGATTTTCCGGTACAGTTGATCGGCATTATTTGTCCTGAACCAAACTACCGGATGGCTTTTCTAATCAATCAGGCCACCCACTGCTATTTTTCAAGGGCTGAAAAAGACGTTGAATTTTACGATCGAAAAACGGAACTTCGTTCAAATTTTGCCCTTTACGAGTTTAAAGACGAGGAAATGATGATGGATTGGTACCTTGTGGCCAATAAATTCTCAGCCAAGTCTGACGCAAAAGATGGTGAACTATTTACAGACTCCGGCACCCGGAAGACCTATTTGGTCCAAGACCATCAACAAGCTGATTACTTCATTCAAACCATGGATGACTGCAATCCGGCCCTGATAGGATCCATGGTGAAACAACTTAAATCCATTTCGTCCGTAATTACTGCTTACACAATTGATGCAGAAGGACTGAAACATAAAGAACATTTGTACTTTTTACATGAAGATTAATAATAGAACCAAAATAGTAGCTACCCTCGGACCCGCCTCTTCAGATAAGGAGGTTTTAAGGGAGCTTATCAAAGAAGGCCTAAATGTGGCCCGAATTAATTTCTCGCACTCTAGTCACGATGCAGCCCGGGAAATTGTTCAAACCGTACGGGAGCTTAACGACGAACTCAATACCACCGTTGCCATTCTTGCCGACCTACAAGGGCCCAAGCTTCGAATTGGACAGGTAGAGCCAGGTACGGTAGTCGAACCCGGACAGGAAGTTGAATTCAAAACCAAAGCCGAATTTGTTGGAAACTCAAAATCGGTTTATATGAGTTATGAAACATTCCCGAAGGATGTTAAGCCCGGAGAGCGTATCTTATTGGATGACGGAAAACTGCTTATGGAAGTGGTTCGAGTTACCAAGCAAGACTCAGTAATTGCTAAAGTGGTGCAAGGTGGAGCCTTGAAGTCTAATAAAGGGGTTAACCTACCCAATACCAAAGTCTCTATTCCTTGCCTTACAGAAAAAGACTTAGCTGACCTTGAGGTAGCTCTTGAGGAGGAAATCGAGTGGATTGGGCTTTCTTTTGTGCGGTCTTCTAAGGATGTAAAAGAGCTACGGGAGGTAATTGAATCCAGAAACTCAAGTGCCAGAATTATCTCGAAAATTGAGAAACCTGAGGCCGTAAACGACATCAGGGCCATTTTAAGAGAGACCGACGGGTTAATGGTGGCAAGAGGTGACCTGGGCATCGAAATCCCGATGCAAGAGGTGCCAGTGCTTCAAAAGGAGCTCGTACTCCTTTGTCGAAGGGCAGGTAAGCCTGTAATCATTGCTACCCAAATGATGGAGAGCATGATTGAAAGCATGACCCCCACCCGAGCGGAGGTAAACGATGTAGCCAATTCTGTGCTTGATGGTGCTGATGCGGTTATGTTGAGTGGAGAAACTTCCGTGGGAAAATATCCTAAAGAGGTGATTCAGGCCATGTATAAAATCATCATGGAGGTTGAAGAAACTGGTGAATTGCGAAGGGATGATAATCCGCCTGTTCGAAGAAATGACCGTTACATCACCGATGCCATTTGCTACAATTCAACCCGAATTGCCGACCAGGTACGAGCCAAGGCAATCATTACCATGACCCATTCAGGCTATACCGGATTCAAGATTTCAAGCCATAGGCCTTCTTCCAGCGTCTTTGTGTTCACCCACAACAAAACCATTTTAACCAGTCTTAGCCTATTATGGGGAACCCAAGTCTTTTATTACGATAAATTTGAAAGCACTGACGATACCATTAAAGACATTAAAAACCGTCTCAAAGAAGCCGGTTACGTAGACCCAGGTGATTTGGTAATTAACATTGCCAGCATGCCCATTACGGATAAAGGAATGACCAATATGTTGAAGATTTCAGAGATCTTCTAAACTAGTTTATGGTTTATAGTTGAGAGTTTATAGTTGAGGCGTTTAGTCGTTGAGGCGTTTAGATGATTAATTTCGGGTAGAGTTAAACCACCTAGTTCCAAATACCGATTTCCTAGTACCCCAAACGGCTATTGGCTGATTTATGCGTAAAACCTCTGAATATCAGACCCTCCAGTCACTAGTCACTAGTCACTAGTCACTAGTCACTCAGAGTTGATGGTTGAGAGTTTATAGTTGAGGGAATTGTTGAGGCGTTTAGTTGTTGAGGCGTTTAGATGATTAATTTCGGGTAGAGTTAAACCACCTAGTTCCAAATACCTATTCCCTAGTACCTCAAAAGGATGTTGGCTTTTCGCTATTGGCTATTGGCTGGATTAGGTGTAAAGACGCTGAATATCAAGCCCTCCAGTCACCAGTCACTAGTCACTCAGAGTTTATAGTTGAGGGAATTGTTGAGACGTTTAGTTGTTGAGTCGTTGAGGCGTTTAGATGATTAATATCGGGTAGAGTTAAACCACCTAGTTCCAAGTGCCTATTCCCTAGTACCTCAAAAGGCTGCTGGCTTTTAGCTATTCGCTGTTGGCTAGCTCAGGGCCTAAGAGATTCATTTTCAGCACATCCAGTCACTAGTCACTAGTCACTAGTCACCCCTGTTGAGTCGTTTAGGTGAAGAGTTTCAGGTAAAGTCAACCTCGGTTCCCGATTCCCAATTCCCGATTCCCTCACGGTGGGTTAATTCTTGGTGGTAATTCACTACAAGCCCCATCAAATAATTACTCCTCCTCTCATTTTTGTTTACTCAACCTCGGGTCTACAGGGACTTTAAAGAAACGATCAATTTGAACCTGACCAAATTTTGGGTAAAGAGGGTTTAAGACATAATTGAATTCAAGGCCGACAATGGAAGACGGAACTTCTAAGGCGAAAAAGCCTGGATCCTTCACCTTTTCACTAAAAATTCTGGTGGTTTTCGACGTATAGGGATATTGGTTCCATTCCTTTGGGAGACCTTTAAGAGAAAGGATGGGGAAGTTTTCGGGGATGTGAATTTTTGCAACCAATATTTCTTTGGGCAAACTTGACACCCGATCAGAGTGGATGAAGTACTCAAGTAAAGCCAGTGAAATGTTCTCTGAGCAATACACGGCTCTGGTTCCTACCTCATTCCATCGTCCTCCAACCTTTTCAGACCCTATTCCACTAAGTGTGTACTGCTTGTATTTCGAATGTGCTATTCGATAAACAAACATTAGCTGTATACATTGTATTGAATTCGAATAATTTCCTGCTCAACGAGCTCAAAGCCGAAGCTGCTGTCTAGCAAATCAAAAGGGCATTTCCCGCCAAAGGCCTTGGACGGACTCATTAACCACCCCTTAAAGTCTTCTTTGGTGTCAAAGACCTCATACCCCAGCCCGTAAAGTTTGGCCAATTCATAGATGCGCTCTGAGGTTTCCTTCCCATAAACCTTCTTTTTCTGCATGCTGCTGATGGACGCAGGTAGAAGCCCTTCCAGCTCCTTTTCAGTATGCCCAATTCGTTGAATCAACTCCTTCCAATCAGATTTTTTAACTCCCAAGCGGATCCGGTCAATTAATTCCATATTGTAACCAGGTGCTTCCTTGTGATTTCCTACCACCCATGCCGGTGAAAACCGAACTGGATACTCAGAAACACGCCTTTTTTCAGTCTTTCCCTTAAAAGGATTTTTAGATGCATCTACGTCCATAACAGCAATTTTACAATTAGCCTATTGTAAATATACGTTTTCCATCCCCCCCATCCAAGCAGCCCCATGCCTTCTATTCCAAGGCAATTATTAAATCGAGGAAATTCAAATGTCACTCCTGTTGAGATGTTGAGTTGTTGAGGCGTTGAGGTGATGAATTAAGGGTAGAGTTAAACCACCTAGTTCCAAATACCTATTTCCTAGTACCCCAAACGAATACTGGCTGAATTAAGTGTAACACCCCTGAATATCAGGCATTCCAGTCACCAGTCACTAGTCACTAGTCACTCAGAGTTTATAGTTGAGAGTTTATAGTTGATGGATTTGTTAAGGCGTTTAGTTGTTGAGGCGTTTAGGTGATTAATTTCGGGTAGAGTTAAACCACCTAGTTCCAAATACCGATTTCCTAGTACCCCAAACGGATATTGACTGACTTAAGTGCAAACCCCTGAATATCAGCCTTTCCAGTCACTAGTCACTAGTCACTAGTCACTCAGAGTTGATGGTTGAGGGTTTATGGTTGATAGAGTTGTTTAGTCGTTTAGGTGTAAAGACCCTGAATATCAGCCTTTCCAGTCACTAGTCACTAGTCACTAGTCACTCCTGTTTAGGTGAAGAGTTTCAGGTAGAGTCAAAATTCCTATTACCTAGTACCTATTTCCTAGTACCTATTCCCGCTGGATTAAAAACAAAAAAGAGGACCAAGGCCCTCTCTTTCAAAATATGGTACTACCTCGCTTAGGCCGTTTCTTTTACTTTATGAGAAGAAACCCCGTTCGAGCTGAAGTCTTTAACCATTCCGCCCATTGAGCAGTTTCCGCTGAAGCTTGCTCCCGGCTCAATGGCCAACTTGTTTACATTGATGTCTCCAATCAATTTTGCAGAAGCTTTCAAGGTTAAAATTTCAGAAACCTTTACTTCGGCTTCCACCCTACCTGAAATGTCTGCGCTTTTGCAGTTGATTTTTCCAGATACATGGCCGGTCGGACCCACAACTACCCTTCCTTTGGAAACTATTTTCCCTTGAAGATTTCCGTCGATTCTCACATCTCCATCGGACACAATGTCTCCGTGGATCTTTGTCCCACCTGCGATTAAGTTAATGGGTAAATTCTGATTGTTTTGCTTTGACATAGCCATTTCAATAGTGTATTGTCTTAATTTCCAGATTGCAAAGGTAATAATGCTGATTCAAAAAACGCCTGATATCCTAAAATATCCCGTTTTGCATAGAAGGTTCCGAAATTAGATTGTGATATAACAAAATGCTTAAAGTCAACCTCATCAAGCATTTGCGCCAGCTTTGGGTCATTTTTTACTCCCGAAAAATAGCGCATAGCATCCTTGGCATTTTTCAGTCCACGAATGGTTACCAATTGATATTCTTGTCCGAGTAAGAAGTTTCGAATCACCAAAGTCTCCAATGAAAACTTCTCTTGATTAAAGTCTGAATAAGCGGCCTTAAGACGATCCACTTTCCCTTCATTGGCCGGCAATATCAAGATGTAGTTATAGTCTTCCTTTTCTTTGAAACTATAGGGCGAATTATCCGGCACCACGGGCTCATTACTGGCCTCTGCTTCTTGGCCTTGCCCTTTCTCGCTATCCTCTACTTCTTCCTGACCCTTAGCTTCCTCTTCTGAAGGCAGGTCTTGACCTTTCTCTTCACTTCCTTCCTCCTGGCTTCTTGGGTCTTTAGCGTCAAGTTCAGCAACTTGGGTCGAGTCGGTTTGGTTGCCCTTGCTTGCGCCTTCTTCTTGATTCACCGTTCCTTGTTCTGGCTTTGGCTCGGGTTGAACCTCAATTTGACCTAGAATGGAAACCAGGCGGGCAGCTTCCGTGGCCACCTCATGGCCGTTATGTGCTGAAACCACCAACTGGAGCTCAGAAGAAAGGGTTTCTTTTCCGTACTTCTTTCCAAGGGCCAAGGCTTTCAGAAGGGCGAATTTTGGCAGTATCGGGTGGTCTTGAAACTCCATTTCAGCCCTTGTGCAGGCGTTCAAAACGGAATCAATTCTTCCATTTTCATAAGCCCTGAAAGCCTTTTGATAAGCCTTTTCCGCCCGCTGATTGTTCGGTTTTGATTTGGTGAAATACTCAGGGTCTCTTATCAATTGTGCGATTTCAGATTTAGGGTATTCATCCAAAATCTTGGCCTCATAATTGTCTTTTTCCTTCCTAAACCCAACCTTATCGTATAAGGTATACAAGTAATAATAGGCCCTTAGCTCGTAAACTGAGCCCGGGAAGGTTTCAATCAATTTTTCAAAGGTAGAAATTGCTGCCCGGTAATCTTGAAGCTTGTCTTTGTAAATAATCCCCAGACGGTAATAAGCCTCCTCCATTCGGAGTTCAGAAGCCTGCATTTTTTCTTTGTCTAGGGGAATGTCTTGTAGGTAGAAATCTCTTTTTTTCGGATCGGTTACCCGGTTGGCATCTGCTTGTACTTGGCTGGTGTCAGCCACTTCTTCGGTCTGAAAATCTATGTTTGACTGTTTATCCTTTCTTCGCCAGTGGTCTTCCAGCTTCCGATTTCCCCATTTCCTTCTAAAGTCAGAAAAGCCCAGACTCATGGCCGAAGGATTGTAGAAATACCAATCTCCACCGGTATTCCTATTCCCCCCTTGGTTTCTTCCTGGTTGCAAGGCAAAGGGATCATTTTGGGCCGCCTGCTTTTCGGCTTCTTTCCGCTCTACTTCTTCAATGATTTGGTCAATTGCCCGGTTTCGTTCAGACTCACTCATGAGGGCCAAGCTTTGAAGGCTGTCTTCCCTTGCAATGGTTTGGACATAATCCACCAAATCACTTAGAGAGTTTTTCTTCACCACAGCCTCGGTATAAAGCTCATGTTCAGCAGAAAAGGAGGTAGATGCAGAATCATAATAGGCCTGAGCATTCACGTATCGCCTTTGATCAAAATAAAGCTCTCCAAGGGTGAAATGAGCCATCCCCAGCTGCTGCATATTCCCTTTGTTGTACTTTATGGAAAGCCTTAGGTTTTCTATTCCTGCCCCTTTGTTTCCTTGTCGCAAGTACACATCCGCCAAAGCGAAATAAACCTGATCTAGGTAGTCAATGTTCTTATCGTCTTTGAGCATTTTTTCAAGCTCTTCAATGATCTCGGAAGGGTTCTTTGAATAAACGTCAAAAGACATGGCTCGGGCAATCTTCGCATTGAAAACAAACTCATAGGGCGGATTCATGCGAGCCACTTTCCGATACAGCCCCGAGGCAATGGTATACTCATTTAATTCTTGATTGAGCTGAGCTAAGATGTAGGTATACCGTATTTTCTTGTCCTTTTTTCGCGCATACTCAAGCGCCCGTCTAAGGTGTCGACTTGCATCTACATAGTTACCTCGAATGATTTCGGCATCCGCCAAAGCGGCATACAAGTCTTCTCTATGTTTTTTCGGAAAATCTTTTTGATCGGCCATGAACTCAAGCTCCGTCATAACCGTATTCATATTGCCCAACTTCATATGGGCTCTTGCCAACCATATCCGGGCTTCATTGGCTGAGTTCGACTTGGGGTATTTTCGAATCACGAAATCAAAGGCCTCAAGGGAAGAAAGGTATTCTTGTTTGAAAAAACGGGCTTTCCCAATCAGTAGGTAGTTTTCATCAATCCATTTATTCTTTTCCTTACGGCGAATTACCATGGAGTGGTACTGGATTACATTGGCACATTTTGAAATGGCCTCATCCATGTAAGAGTAAATAGATTGTGCTGCCCGCTCATCTCCGGTTTTTAACACGGGCAAAATCTGGGAAAAATCATCTTGATGCCCCCGATCCAAAACCCTAAGACCCTCTTTGAAAGACTCGCCGGCATTGAAATAACCATTGTATTTTGCCGTGGTCTGATGGAATGTCCGGTTCAGCCAAGCGTCCTTCTCGGTTGAACAGGAAACCAAAAGGAAGCAGGCTGAAATGGTCAGCCAAAAACTGGATGTAAACGCCTTGATATTCAAAGGATAATTCTGCTTGTGGAGTCTTAACTCGAAAGTTGCAAAATTATTTCATTCAAGGGCCAATCCAAAACAAATGTGAAGAAGGCTGAGAAATAAATCTGAAAAAAGCCTGAGTTTATAGATATTTGCGATTCTACCATGGCGAAAAAGAAAAATAGAAAAAAGGAGTCCTTCTTTACCCGGCTTAGGAATAAGTACCGATTGGTAATCTTGAACGATGAAACTTTTGAAGAGAAGATCTCATTACGGTTAAGCCGTTTGAACGTTTTTCTTGTGGTTTCTGTGGTTGCCGTCCTTCTCATCATCTCAACCACCCTCTTAATTGCCTATACGCCCTTAAAAGAATATATCCCGGGTTATGCCTCAACGGAAATGAGAAGAAATGTCATTACCCTGGTTTCTAGAGCCGACTCTCTTGAGTATGCTCTTGCCCTTAAAGACCAGAAAATGTCAATCATTCGGGCCATTATTGAGGGAGAAAACCCAGACTCCATTACCTACCACGCTGACTCTGCCTCCTTTTCAACTGACACGCTTAAGTTTGAACCTTCTCCTGAAGACTCCATGCTTAGGGCGGCGGTTGAAGAAGAAGACCGCTTCAACCTTCAAAACCAAGACCGGCCAATAGACCGCCTCGCCCTAATGGTTTTTCATTCTCCGGTAAACGGCGTGATTACCAATGGGTTTAATCCTAGGGAAAAGCATTTTGGTGTAGACGTAGTTTCCACAGAAAACAGCCCGATTAAAAACATTTTAAACGGAACGGTTATCCTTTCAGACTGGACCCCCGAAACCGGTCATGTGATATCGGTGCAACATTCAAATAGCCTAATATCAATCTACAAGCATAATTCTGTTGTTTTGAAATCGGTTGGTGAGTACGTAAAGGCCGGAGAGGTGATTGCCATTATAGGGAACACAGGTGAGTTGACCACAGGTCCGCATCTTCACTTTGAACTCTGGCAAAACGGGAAGCCCCTCGACCCTGAAAACTACCTTTTGTTTTAATGTGGATTCGGAATGCGCTTAATAGGGCCCTGATTCAGAGAACGGTTAGAAAATCTAAATCCTGGACTTCCTCCATCGAAAAAGCCCAAACTTCGGTTTTCAGAGCGTGGATTCAGGAAATCTCAAAAACCCGACAAGGCTCCAATCACTGGTTAAAGCCTGAAGGCGGTAAAAGCCTTTTTCAAAAAAACGTATTCCCCCATACTTGGGAAGACACCCGAGCCTTTCTAGAAGAGTACAAAGAAGACGAAGCTTCACCCATTTGGCCAAAGCCTCCCATTGCCTGGATTCCTTCTCTAAATACCCCGGGCTTTCAGTTTCCTCTTACTGAATCCGGCCTTCAATCCCTTGCCAAAGCGCTATTAGATGCCTATCATATCTTTCTTCACCATAAAAACCCGGTAGGCCCCAAGGCCAGCATTACCTTTATATGGCCTGAAGAAGTGCCTGAAATTCAAGGTGGCTTAGGCCGATTGGTTCACCCATACTACAGGGGGCAGTTTTCATTTTCAACTCAGAAATCACCAAAAAGTCCTGAAGTTTTAATTGGAAGGCCCAGGGATCTTTTAAACCTAAACCAGGCCTATGAAGAAGTGAAGCTTCTGGTCCTAATTGGCCAAGGTAGAACGGCCTTAAAACCCGCCTTAAAGAATAAATTTAAGAACGCGGAGGTGCATAGCTTGTCGTGGGAGGCCTTTCAAATTTTAAGCTTCCAAAGCCTTGACAGACCAGAATACCACGTGTTTTTTGCCAATCATGGAGCTTATTTTGAAGCTCAAGACCTTCACTCAAAAGAAATTAAAGAGCTTTCCAACATCAGCCCCAACCAAACCTTCATGGTGCTGGTATCGAATAACAACGGACTGATTCGTTTCCAGTCAAACGAATACTACCAATCGGGTGAAGAAATGGGTAGGTTTAAATCGCTTGGATCATTATTGTTTGAAGGGAATCAGGTTTTTCTTTTTCAGGAAGAACTTGAAACGGCTTTGAAAAACTGGCAAGAGGAGGATGACCAAATCCTATTAGATTATACCCTTCACCCGAAATCTAAAGGGCTTAAAATTTCCGTAAAAACAAAGGGCGGAACCTCCTTGAGCCCCCAAGCTTTAGATTCGCACCTTTGTAAAACCTGCTTCTCTTATTCTGAAGCTAGAAAATCCGGAAGCTTAACTGCTCTGGAACTTGAAAAATCATAAGCAAGAAACATGGAAAAAACCGGAATAGGAATCCTTGGATCAACGGGAAGCATTGGCACCCAAGCCTTGGAGGTGATAGAGGCCCATCCAGAACGATTTAGAATTGAGTTCATCACGGCGGGCCGGCAGGCTGACTTGCTCATTTCCCAAGCCAAAAAGTTTAAACCCAATGCGGTTGTAATTGCGGATGAGTCGGCTTATGATAAAGTTCAAGATGCCCTTTTCGATGAAGGCATAAAGGTTTATACCGGCCAAGATGCCCTCTCGCAAATTGTGAGCATGGAAGAGGTAGACATTGTACTTACCGCATTGGTAGGATACGCGGGTTTGCTGCCAACCCTAGCCGCCATTGAAGCAGGAAAAGACATTGCCCTCAGCAATAAAGAAACCTTGGTAGTTGCCGGTGAGTTGGTAACTCAAAAAGCCCGAGAGAAAAAGGTGAGACTCCTTCCAGTAGACTCTGAACACTCTGCCATTTTTCAATGCCTGACCGGCGAGTTCATGAACCCCATTGAAAAGATAATTCTCACGGCCTCTGGTGGTCCCTTTCGGGGAAAAGATCTTGAATTCCTTAAAACGGTCACCAAAGCCCAAGCCCTGAAGCACCCGAATTGGGAAATGGGAGCAAAGATTACCATTGACTCTGCCACCCTCATGAATAAGGGCTTAGAGGTTATTGAAGCTAAATGGTTGTTCAATTTGCAACCAAGACAAATTGAAGTCATTGTGCACCCCCAGAGCATCATCCATTCCATGGTTCAGTTTGAAGACGGAAGCATGAAGGCTCAAATGGGCTTGCCAGACATGAAGCTGCCAATTCTTTACGCCTTCTCTTACCCTGAAAGGCTGGTCACCGATTTCCCAAGGTTCGACTTCATGCAATACCCTGAACTCACCTTCGAGCCTCCTAAAAAATCCGTTTTCAGAAATTTAGATTTGGCTTATTACGCCATGAACAAAGGAGGCAACGCCGCTTGCATTCTAAATGCAGCCAATGAGGTAGCCGTTCAAGCCTTTTTGGAAGACCGAATAAGCTTCCTTGACATTGCCCGATTTAATGAAAGAGCCTTGGAGGAGCTTGAACACGTAAGCAAGCCAAGACTTGAAGATTATATTGAAACCGATAAAGAGACTAGACTTCGGGTAAAATCCTATATTTAACAAAATTCAAATCTATGCGGAATTATACAATTCTATTTAGCTGCTTTCTAGCCGTTTTAGGCTTTATTTTTATGTCAAGCTCTGGCGGTAGAGCCAATATTTTTAACGAAGATCGTACAGGCTCTCCCCTGGCCAGCGGTCAGTTTTGTGGTCAATGCCATGCTGGGGGAAACTTTTCCCCAATCATTGAGTTTGTAATTCTTGACTCGGCACAAAACGTAATCTTTGAGTACGAGCCTGGTCAAACCTATTCGGCAATGGTTCTCATGTCAAACGGGGGAGGAAGTACCCCTTCCGGATTTGGTTTTCAAGCCTCCATTCTTCAGGCAAATAATTCCATGGCAGGAAACTTTTCCAATCCAGGCACGGGGGCTCAAATTTCAACCGTAAATCAGGTAGAATATGCAGAACAAACCGGGCCTAAAGCCAATGGGATTTTTGAGTTTGAATGGACCGCTCCTTCTGCAGGAACAGGAACCCTAACCATGTATGCCGCTGGAAATGCAGTAAACGGAAATGGTCAGTCTACCGGTGACGCTTCTGTGAAGCTAACCCCAACAACCCTAACCGAAAAAACCTCCATAGGAATTGCAGAAACCCAGGAGATTTCTCTTCGCATTTTCCCAATTCCTGCCAAAGAAGAAATCACATTAGACCTGAACCAAGAAGTAAGAAACCCTCAGCTAAGCTTCATTGGTTTAGACGGAAAAGTCTTTGAAGCCCCAATTCTCACTTCTAGCTTACAAAAAGGGGCAAACCAAATTCAAACCGGACACTTAAGTTCTGGGGTTTATTTCTTAAAACTTCAATCTGACTCAGGGGTTCAAACCCAAAAGTTCATAAAGTACTAGAGCATACAACAAACTTGTATTTCTTTCGTAAAAGAAGGGGCAGAGACTAAGGTCTTTTGCCCCTTTTGAATTTGTACATTTGCCAGCCAATAATCAGTATTTGATTCCCTAAAACCTACTATGGAAACCTTCATTGTAAAAGCAGCTCAGTTCTTATTGAGCTTATCCATTCTCATCATTCTTCATGAGTTCGGGCACTTCCTTCCCGCCAAGCTATTTAAAACAAGAGTAGAGAAGTTCTACCTGTTCTTTAATCCTTGGTTTTCACTGATTAAGAAAAAAATTGGCGATACCGAATACGGAATCGGTTGGTTGCCTTTGGGGGGATATGTGAAAATTGCCGGTATGGTGGATGAAAGCATGGACACTGATTTTAAAGAATCCGAACCCAAGCCCGATGAGTTCAGGTCTAAGCCTGCTTGGCAGCGTTTGATCATCATGGTTGGTGGTGTGGTTGTGAATGTAATTGTCGCTATACTCATCTATGCCGGAACCCTGAGTTATTACGGCGACCAATACCTTCCTACTGAAAACGCCAAATACGGCATTACCACAGACTCCATAACCCGAAGCATGGGCTTTGAAAACGGTGACATTATTCTTTCCATAAACGGGGAAAAGGTTGAGAACTTCCTTAAAATTCCAATGGAAATTGTGCTTGCCCAGGAAGGAAAAATTAAAGTACTAAGGGGAAATGAAACGGTTGAATTGAACTTTGACCACGAGGCCGTAAAAGCCATCATTGCTAACCCAATCATCATCCGCCCTCGTTTTCCTTATGTTATAGAAGGCTTTACGGAAGAGTCTATGGCGGATGAAGCCGGACTTCAATCCGGAGACAAGCTCATTGGATTGAATGGGGAGGATTTGGTCTTCTTTGACCAGTACCTAGACAAGGTTCCTGGTCACGCTGGAGACTCTGTTGAGCTTATGGTGGAAAGGAATGGACAAATGCACTCCTATCAAGTTCACGTGCCTGAATCGGGTAAAATTGGCATTCGTCCTGTAGGTAATATGGAGGCCTTTTTTGAGCTTGAAACCAAGACTTACTCTTTCTTTGAGTCCATTCCTGCCGGGGTTGAGAAAAGCTATAATACCCTGAAGAATTACCTAAGGCAGATGGGCTTAATTTTCAATCCTAAGACGGAAGCCTATAAGTCGGTTGGCGGATTTTTAACCATTGGCGATCAGTTTCCTGAAACTTGGAACTGGCAGTTCTTCTGGAACTTTACCGCCTTCTTATCCATCATGCTAGCCTTCCTTAACATTCTTCCCATTCCGGCCCTTGACGGCGGACATGTGGTTTTTGTGCTTTGGGAAATGGTAACCGGCAAGAAGCCCAACGATAAGGTTTTAGAGTATGCACAAATTGCAGGATTTGTGATTCTGGTAGCTCTTATGCTACTTGCAAACGGAAATGATATAATTAGATACGTATTCAATTGATTATGGAAGCAACAACAGTAAAAAATTACGGTTTGGAGGATGCCCTGAAAGCCCTAAAAATCGCTCCGAATAATCCTGGAACCTCAACCGGGAAAAACTGGATGGACTCCAAAGAAACCATCGATTCGTTTTCACCCGTTGACGGGAAAAAAATCGCCTCGGTTTCAGCAACTAGTCCTGAACAATACGAAGCGGTTATTCAAAAAGCCCAAGAAGCTTTTCATATCTGGAGAACCATGCCCGCCCCAAAACGCGGAGAAATCGTTCGTCAGTTCGGAGACAAACTCCGTGAAAACAAAGAAGCCCTAGGAAAATTGGTTTCTTACGAAATGGGGAAATCTCTTCAAGAAGGCTATGGTGAAGTTCAAGAAATGATTGACATCTGTGATTTTGCAGTTGGACTTTCTCGTCAGCTTCATGGACTCACCATGCACTCTGAACGTCCGGGCCACCGCATGTATGAACAATACCACCCACTGGGGGTTGTTGGAATCATCTCTGCTTTTAACTTCCCGGTTGCCGTTTGGAGCTGGAATACCGCCCTTGCTTGGGTTTGTGGAGATGTTTGTGTTTGGAAACCTTCTGAAAAAACACCTCTTTGTGGGGTTGCCTGCCAAAACCTAATTGCCGAGGTTTTAGAGGCCAATGATTTACCCGAAGGTATTTCATGCCTTGTGAACGGAGATTATAAAATTGGTGAATTGCTTTCGCACGATGAGCGGGTGCCTTTGGTATCAGCTACTGGTTCAACCCGTATGGGTAAAAAAGTTGGAGCCGCAGTTGGGGCAAGACTTGGAAAAAGTTTGCTTGAGCTTGGTGGAAACAATGCCATCATCATGACCGAAAATTCAGACCTTAACATTTCAGTTGTTGGAGCTGTATTTGGTGCCGTTGGTACCTGCGGACAAAGATGTACTTCTACCCGAAGACTGATCATTCACGAATCTATTTACGATCAGGTGAAAAACGCCTTGGTTAAAGCCTACGGGCAGTTGAGAATTGGTAACCCATTGGATGAAAACAATCATGTTGGGCCGCTTATTGACAAAGACGCCGTAGCACAGTACGAAAAAGCCCTTAAGGCCGTGAAGGAAGAAGGTGGGAATGTTCTTGTTGAAGGAGGCGTCCTAGAAGGTGAAAACTATGCTTCAGGTTGTTATGTTAAGCCCGCTATTGCGGAAGCCAAAAACGACATGAACATTGTTCAAACCGAAACCTTCGCTCCAATCCTTTATCTAATGAAGTATAGCGACCTTGACGAAGCTATGGCCATGCAAAACGGAGTGAGACAAGGTCTTTCTTCAGCCATAATGACCACCAATATGCGTCAGGCCGAAAAATTCCTGAGCCACGAAGGTTCTGACTGTGGAATTGCCAATGTAAACATCGGCACCTCGGGAGCAGAAATTGGAGGTGCATTCGGTGGTGAAAAAGAAACAGGTGGTGGAAGAGAGTCTGGGTCGGATGCCTGGAAAATCTACATGCGTAGACAAACCAATACCATCAATTACACTACTGAGTTACCCCTTGCCCAAGGAATTAAATTTGATATTTAATCTCCACCTTACAATACCTCAAAAGGGCTGTGTTTTTAACATGGCCCTTTTTTTTATCCTTTTATCCGCCTACATGGAAACCCTCGAACCTCCTTTATCCTTTTACTAAAAAATCTATTCTACCTTTATCGGCACAAGCTTTGTTTAGGCTTAGTTATGAAAAACACACTTCTTTTTATTTTCTCTCTTCTCTTAATACAGGTTAGCGGTCAAGCCAATCATGACTTCGGAAACCTTACTGAGACTGACCTTCCTTTCCATGATTTTGAGCTTAGTTCAAACCAAGAAAAGGCCTATATTCTTAGGGTAGAATCTGATCCGGATGTGCAAGTACTACTTTCCTCTAGAGCCTTTGCTCCAAACGAACCAGCAACCCTAAGGGTTCAAATTAACCCCCAATCCAAGGGGCGGTTTTCAAGAGAAATTCAGGTTTGGGTATCAAATTCAGACAAAGCCCTAAGCTTTAAAATTAAAGGAAATGCCCGTTATGAGGCCGCATCCCTTGACATTCCCTGTCCGGGCTTTGGAAAGGCTCCATCTGGAAACCCCAGCCTTTTTGTGCTTGAACTTGTTTTAAAAGACAGCCTTACAGAACAGGTCATTCCTCATCAAAGAATTGAGGTTTTCTTGCCTTCCGGCGAAAGCCGAAGCTTTAGAACCAATGATCAGGGAGTGATTGAGATTCAAAGCAAACCCGGACTACACGGCTTTCAAGTTGACCGGGATGAGTATTTCCCCCTTGAACGAATGGTTTACGCCAACCCCAGTAGAAACAAACATGTTTTAAGGATTTACAAGCCGGAACCTATGGCCTCTACTCAAGAGGATGAGCCCCAAGAGGAACCTGTCCTAAATACAGAACCACCCATCGTAGAAGAGCCTATGGAAGAGGTCCTTCAAGAGGGTGACCCTTCTCCAATTGAAGAGGAAGTTTTGCTTGTTGACTCTTTTCCTGATCTCATTGAAGAGCCTGAGGTGGCTGTAGAGGAAGAAACCCCTTCCCAGGAGGAAGAACTCATAGACAGTCAAGGCTTTGAGGATGAGTCTGAGGCTTTCCCAACCGCTCTTTATAGGTCTCAAAACCTGGTATTTCTATTGGATGTATCTGGCTCAATGGCCAAGAAAGACAAGCTTGAGCAAATGCAAAAGGCCATGGACAGCCTCATACTTGCTCTAAGGCCACAAGACAAAATCAGCCTCATAACTTATGCAGATGGGGTTGAGGTGCTTGCTGAGGGCCTCTCAGGGGCGGATAAGGACATGCTTCTTAGCTTGGTTCAGAGCTTAGAGCCTGGAGGGATTACTGAAGAAGAGGCGGGTTTACGGGCTGCTTATCGCCTTGCTTGGTCAAATCGTATTGAAGATGGAAACAACCTCATCTTTCTTTTCACCGATGGTGTTTTCGATCCGGATAACAAAGCCAAAGACCGAATACTCTTTATGGGCTCAAAGCGAGGCACCAAGCTAAGCGTGGGAGGCATAGCTACCTCGCCTTATGCTAGGGGATTTTTGGAAGAAATGGCAAGGAAAGGTGGGGGACGCTATATTGACATTCGAGAAGAAATACCCGGAACCAGTTTAATACAAGAAATTCAATTTCAATCGAAAAAATGAAGCAGCTTTTAATCCTCCTTTTCATTGGAAGTTTCGTCGCTTGTCAGACAAGCCCTAATCAGAATCAGAGTTTTAGCCTCGAGGAAGTAAATGAGTTTCTTGACCAGTGGCATTCAGCAGCTGCGGTAGGCGATTCTTCTGGTTATTTTGGGAAATTTTCTGATCAGGGCAGATTTCTTGGCACAGACCCAGAAGAGAACTGGTCGGTTGATGCTTTTTGGGCATTTTCAAAACCCTATTTTGAACGGGGAAAAGCTTGGGACTTTAAGGCTGTTGAGCGGAATATCTACCGCTCAGAGGGTGGGGAAACCCTTTGGTTTGATGAAAAGCTTGACACTTGGATGGGCCCTTGTCGGGGAACAGGTGTATTGTCAAGGCATGAGGAGGGCTTGAAAATTGAGCATTATAGCCTGAGTATTTTGGTGCCCAATTCCCTTACCCAAAAGTACCTAGACCTGTTAGACTCTAGTCAAGCCCCTTAAACCACAACGATTTTTTCTTCGAGGGCTAGCTTCTTTAAATTGTTAATTTCAAGAGGCTTTACAAAGAAAGCAGACACCGTTGGATAAGCTTCAGAAGCCTCTTTATCCTTTGCATTGAGGGAGCTGCTTAGAACAACTATTCTTGTGCTTTTCTTATCGTACCCCTTTTCAGCATACCGGTCTAAAAAGTCAAACCCGCTAAAAACCGGCATGTTTAAATCAAGGAGAATTAGGTCTGGGAAGTCGTCCTCATTTTCTTCAAGATATGTAAGCGCCTCTGTACAACCTGTACATATATCTAGGGTTTCCGCAACCTCAGCTTCTTGAAATAATTCCTCAACGATGAAGTTATTTATTTCATCGTTATCAATTAAGAGCAGTTTTCTAATTGGCTTCCAGTTCATTGTTCCTTGGCGTTAGATTGGTCGCGAAGCATAACCGTAAAGGTAGAGCCAGCTCCAAGTTCAGATTTAACCTCAATTTTTCCTCCCATCATTTCCACCTGGCTTTTCAAAATATACAAGCCAAGGCCTTTTCCACCCTTACCTTCATGCAATTGTTTAAACATACCGAATAGCTTCGATTTATCTTTGGTAAGGTCAATTCCTAAACCATTATCACTTACGGCAATGCAGATATATTCACCCAGCTTATAGGTTCTAATTTTTATCTCCGGATCTCGGCTTGGATCTCTAAATTGAATTGCGTTGGTTACTAGGTTTTGGAAAATACTATTGATGTGGCTAGTGATGTAAGTGATGTCCTTAACTTTGAAGTCTGTAGAAAGCTCAGCCCCAACATTTCGGATCATAACGTCAATTCCATTTACTAGATGGTCATAAGCCTCCTGGAATTCGATTTTCTTAAACCTTCTTGACTTATTGCTATTAATGGCAAGAATATCAATGAGGTCATGAAGGGTTTCGGTCATTTGACTAATGGAAAGCTTCATTTTCTCAACCACCTTTTGATTTCTTCCGTCAATTTGATCCGAATCAAGAAGGGAGAACAGGTGAGAAAGGTTGATTAAGGGGGTTCTCAGGTCATGGGTTGCTACATAGGCAAACTGTTCAAGTTCCGTGTTTTTCCGCTTAACTTCTGCCAAACTCAAACCAAGCTGTTCGTTGGTTTTATGAAGTTGCCTTTCAGCTTCCTTAAGCTGGGATACATTGATTTGAGAGCCGATCATTTTGGTCACCTTCTTCCCTTCCCAGTCAATGGCTTTACCTTTGGTAAGCACCCAAACAGATTCCCCGGCCTTGGTTTTAAACTTAGACAGTTTTTCAAAGTATCCTTCAACCTTTCCGTCTAGGTAGTCACTAAAGGCTTTAACAAAATCTTCATAATCCTCTGGATCTAGGATTGATTTCCAAAGCTTTTCCCCAGTTGGGAGTTCATCTTCTGTATAGCCTAGCACCCTTTCTAAGGAGGCAGATATGAATCCTTTTCCTTCTCCTACCTCCCATTCCCAATAGCCCGCCATGGTACTTTCAAGCACATTTTCAAGGGCCATTTCTTTGGCCGTTAGCTCCGCAGTTCTTTCTGAAACCGCCGCCTCAAGGCTAGCATTTACCTTCTCTAGAGCGGTTTTGGCTTGAACTTGTTCGGTACCATCCATGAAAATGGTCATCCACAATTTTTCATCCCCAAAGTCAAGTCGTTTTTCACGAACAAAAACAGGGGTTTCTTTTCCGTCGAGGTCTAAGCCAATCAACTCAGCCTCAGGTGACGCCTTGGCTTTATTTGCCCGAGCTCCTCTGGTTTTCGTGAAAAAGCTAGCATCTTCTTTCCGAACCAGATCTTTAATGTTCATTTCCAATAGCTGCTCTTCAGAATAGCCAATTAGGTCAATGATGTTTTTGTTTACCGACTTTATCTTACCATCATTTCCGCTGGTCAATATTCCAATCGGGGCGAAGTCAACTAAGGTTTTGAATTTCTCAGTGCTGAACTCAAGTTCTTGTTGGATGGACTTAATGTTCGTAATGTCAACAAAGGTTATTACCACCCCGCTAATCATCTGGTACCCGTCAATATATGGCACAATCCTTCTTAAATAGGATTTACCTATATCTGAGTTAAGCTCAACCTCTGTTGGTTTACCTGTGCGTAATACATATTCTGTATTTGCAATGAGGTTGTCATTCGTTATGTGAGAGGTGAAGTGAGAAATGGGCCTGCCAACATCTGAACTTAAAAGATTAAACTGGTCTTTAATGGCGGGGGTAAACCATCTAATTTTAAGGTTTTTATCCAGGAATATGGTTCCCATCTCAGTACTCTTGAGTAGGTTATCCATATCGGCATTAAGCCTTTCCATTTCCTGAATTTTCTGCTGGTGTTCAGCGTTTACCGTATGCAGCTCTTCATTCACCGATTGAAGTTCTTCATTGGTTGACTGCAGCTCTTCATTTGCCGCCAATAGTTCCTCATTGGTTGCTTGAAGCTCTTCGTTGCTGGTTTCAAGCTCTTCAATGGTGATCTGAAGACTTTCTTTTGTTTCTTTTAATTCTTTTTGAAGCTCCTCAATTTCTGCTCCACTAGATGGATCTTCCTTGTAAGCAATGTCTTTGACATCAATGCTTTGGTCTAAGCTTTCTTCCACCAAAACAATGAGATAAAAAGGCTTGGTATCCACCTTATCCAAGGTAAATGGTCGAACGGTGATTGAAACCCTTCGAACTCCTTCATGAGACTGAACTTTAACCCCTCGATAGGTAACCGTGTCTTTTACCTTGCTCGCCTTGCGTACAATATTGTTCAGGGGTACACTGAGGCTATCGTTCACCATTTTCAGAATGTTTACTGAAAACCCATGTGAAGGAAGGGAAATGTATTTATTGAGGTTACCAAAGGCGTGAATGATGTCAAAATGCTCATCGATATAAACGGAAACGGCATCAAATTCATGACTGAGTGTCTCATTTAAAATATCGGCAAGCCTATGGTTGACCAAAGCCTTTCGTGAAACGGTAGAACGTCCCGAGGAGGTGCCTCCCATTTGTCTAACCATGGTTGATACTCTTGGTGAATCCACTCCTAAACTTCTTGATATGTCTGTATTTCGGTAAAATTTCCACCTCCGATCCAGCTCATCGAAGAGGTTTTTCATGTCTCCAATGCTTTCACTAGGCCCCAAGAATAAAATTCCATTCAGGTTTAAAGAGTATTGGAAAACGGAAAGTAGGCGATGTTGTAGCTGAGGTTGCAGATAGATCAACATGTTTCTGCACGAAATCATATCTGTTTTATTGAAGGGTGGGTCTGTCAAAGAGTTATGGTAGGAAAAAATCACCATCCGTCTTATTTCCTGAGACACCTGAAAATGATCCCCTTTTCGAATGAAGTATCTCTCCAGTCGATCAACCCGAATGTCAGAGGCAATACTCGCCGAATAAAGACCGCGACTTGCTACATCCAAAGACTCACGGTCAATGTCTGTGGCAAAGATCTTCACCTCCATTTTAATTTTTTTCTTCTCGAGGTACTCGTGAATTAGGATGGCCACCGAATAGGCTTCTTCTCCAGTGGACGTGCCGACTGACCAAAGCTTTAAACCGCCCCCTTGTTTATGCTTTCGGTCGATAAGCTCAGGCAGGAACTTGTTCTCAAGGAGTTCGAAAGCCTCTGTATCTCTGAAAAACTTGGTTACTCCAATCAGGAAGCCTTTTACCAAAACCTGAACCTCCTCGGGCTTGTTGTATAGAACCTCTAGGTAATCATTTAAGGTTGGGCATTTGGTAACGCTCATCCGTCTTGAGATTCTCCGAACTAGAGTAGGGCGCTTATAGTCCATGAAGTCAAAGTTGGTAACCGACTTCAAGTGCTCAAGAATCTTTATCAGCGCATCTTCAGAAGAGTAGATTGCCCCTTCGTTCAAATAGTTTCCAACCTGCTCATATTGGTCAAAGAATATGTTCAGCTCAGAGGGCATAGATTCAATGGGAAGGATATAATCAGCCAACCCAGTATCTATAGCCGCCTTGGGCATTCCGTTGAATTTGGCCGTTTCCGGGTCCTGAACCATGACCATTCCCCCAAACTCTTTAATGGTTCGAACTCCATTGGAGCCATCTGAACCGGTGCCCGTAAGGATGATACCTACGGCTTTTTCGGCCAGCTCATGGGCCATGGAAATGAAGAAAATATCAATGGGAAGGTTGACTCCTCTACCTCTAGGCTTATCCGTTAAATGAATCCGACCGCCTTTGAGGGTCATGTTTTTCTTAGAAGGAATGAGGTAAACCGAGGCTGGCTCTACTTCCATATTGTCTTCTACCTCATAAATGGGCATGGCAGTGTTTTTGGCAAGGAGCTCAGACATTAACGATTGATAGTCATCTGATAAATGCTGAACAATAACAAGGCTATGCTTAAAATCGGTTGGCACATTATCAAAAAAGGTTTTAAGCGCCTCAAGGCCTCCGGCGCTGGTACCTATGCCTATAATCCGAAAATCGTCTTTTTCCTTTTCTTTCTTGGACTTTGAAGTTTTCTTAGACTCACCGTTCTGGGCTGACTTTGCCTTGTCTTTAGCCTTCACTGGCGGATCGGTACTTTTCGTTTTTTCCTTTTCTTTTGAGCTCATTTACGCATTAGCCTTAGCTTCAAAAATATCTAAGAAAGTTATTATATTCAATGCTTTGCCCCTATTCTTAGCCCTTTTGGCCGAATCGCATAAATTTTGAAGTTTTTGGTTTCCATAACAAGCTCCGAAAACCCCTGACCATAAAGAGCTTCAGGAAGTCGGCTCTCTTTTAAAACCACTAAATGATATTTGTCATTTTCAATAAAAACGCGGGGTTTTTCTTCTTGAAACTTGACAGAATCGTTGAAAAAAGCGTGTAAGAAAGGACTCGACCCAGGGTTATTTAACAAGGTTTCCTCTCCTGCTCTTTCAATAAATTCAGCTACTTGTTGGTATTCCTCTACCTGGTCATCCGTAATTTTCACAAAGCCAAAGTCAATGTTCTCAACCTTGAGAAAGCCCAGGCTCATTAAAATCAAGGCCAATTTAAGGCTCCCATCCAAGGCCATGATAACCGCTGCTTCTTTATGCTGACCCCTCGACCAAAACCCCTTAAAATGCCTAAGTAAAACCCCATATAAAACAAAGCTTGGCAAAAACATCCATGAAATTTGAATCAAACTTTCGTTTTGCAGAAAGAGGACGGTAAGAGGAAGGAATACAACCAATCCCATCAAACTTCTATTCAGACTTTGATACCTCGGACTTAACCCAAACCAGAAAAAACTCAGGTTTCCCATTAAAAAGCATAAGAAAAAATGGGTCGATTTTAAATTTTCTTGAGGCTCAAGCCAAATTGAATCCGGGAAAACCAACCAAAGAAATCCGGGTAAAAAGCTTAGATAAATCAAGAGCTTAAAGGACTTAAAGAACGACTTCCCTAGAGCTTTAGCCTCCACTTTAAGAAATAGATTGGGCAAAAACCCATTCTCCTCTCCATCCGCAATTTGAACCAAAAATGCCCATATGAATAGAAAGGGAATCATAAGCCAAGCAGAGGGAAGAGCCAATACAAGCGCCAATAAGCTTAATGCCATTCCCCCAATGGATGTAATGCTTGGCTGATCTAAGTATAGCTTCATACAAAGCCCCAAATACATGGCCGAAATTCCTGTTAAGCCAAGATTGGTTATGGGTAAAAACGAAAGCCAAATCAAGGGTGAAAAGACCAAAAACCAAACCAATGATTTCCAGGGACTATGAATTCTGGCGTGATGGTATCCCCTTCCAAAGACCCAAGCGAGAAAAGTAGAAAGCAAAAAGCTAAACACGTAAACGTCAAGCTTTCCCAAAATCAAAACTGGCCAGAAAATTAAGGGCAAGCCCAATTTGATGCTTCCAAAGTATGAGAGAAGTGCTCTACGTCTTAAATAGTCAATATGAGTATTTGCATCTAGAGCAAGGGTATCAATTAGCAAAACACCTCCCCCAAAAAACAAGGCGAAAAAAATCAGGAATATGAGAAGGGGCTTGTTTCTCATTTCTTTGGCATCAAATTGAACTCATTTGCCAGCCGTTGGAAATTAAATCCGAGCCTCAGGCTTAACGGAAAGGTGATCAACATATGCTGAAAGGGTAAACTTAAGACCTGAAGAATGCTTGAATAATGAAAGTCTTCTTTTCTTGATAGGATATAAACCATCATGTGCAAGCTTAGGCCTGCCGTATAACCATAAAAAAGCGGCTCTACATAAAGAAGGTTTCCACTTAGAAAAGCCATTAAAAAGGCAAGGGCAAAAACCGGAGCCATAAGCGGAGCAGACAAAAAGCTGGATATGTAAACCAAAGATTTAAAAAGTCCATACAGCCCAGATTGTCTGTAAATATTTGGCAAATGGTGTCTGAAGTCTATCACCTGCTGAAAAATGGAGTCAACAAAGTCTAGCTCAAGCTGAAAACTTAGTCGTTCTGGGTTTTCCCTTTTGGTGGCTTCTGGTGATGAAATTTGCCTTAATCGATTCATCGGCAACAAAGCAGATTTCCCTTTCATTGCTTGTAACGCTAAAGCGGAGTTCAGCTCTCTAGCATAATCGAGACCGATGTCTTTTGGAAAAATTAATGAGGAAATGGGCGTAAACTGAAAAGAGGATCCTCCTACGAGTTTCGGAACCACCAGATTTGCCTGAACTTGGCTTTCTAATTGCCGAAGCCCTAAGTACTCAAAGTTTCGTGTTTTCTTTAGGCTTGAGAAAAACAAAACCTCCTTGTTTCGTTGAGCCTGAACCTCAGCCAATAGGTGCTTTAACCAATTTTTAGAATATACGGTTTCCCGATTCAACAAAGTAAACCAAGGAGATTCTGACCAGTTTCTCAAATGGTCAATTTCAATGTTTTCTAGGCCTTCTCGAAAGTGTATCTCTGCCCCTATTTTTAGCTCCAGTGATTGGTAAAACTCAAAATTACCTTCATCTCGAATATCAAAAATTAAATTGACCTTATAGTACCTGTCAAATTCCGTCCAGTTTTCAAAAGATTTTAATAATTCAACCGGAAGCCTGTAAACCGGGTCTATAAACAACCATAAATCAAGCATGGTTTTTTCCCTTTCCTTTTTAAACTTTCTAGGAGGCATGGATGCTTTTTCTGGCTTGAGGCTAATTCGAAGTTTGACCAAACCAGTAAGTATCCACAGGCCTATCAACGTTTGAATCAATGCGTCGGCATTTATGAAAAAGGAGGAAATGAGAACTCCTACCAAGAGAAACACAAATCCTACCCAGAAGTTCAATGATTTAAAGCTTTGATACCAAGGAATTTCTACCTGACTAATTCCCGGGTATTGAAACCCTTGTAAAATTTTATCAAGGCTTACCAAATCACATAAAACAACCCTGGGTTTTAGTTTACTGACGGACTGAATGTGGTCCAAGGCCTCATCGTTCGAAAAAGGGCTAGCCGACCAAATAAAAACCTCGCCTTTTTCTTCGTTCACCTTATAGGGAAGAACCAAATGCCTTTTGAAAAAATCTATTTCTGGCTTCGCCCAATTAGGGAGATTTATTTTATCCGGGTTCGGCTGTATGGGGTTCAAACCCAAATTTCCTAAAAAGCGAGAAAACCTTTTCGGATGTATAAGCCCTCGGCTGTACAAAGCGGCTAGGTCCGATTTATGGGTTCTTAGGGCTTCTTGACGAATCCAATGGGCATCATCTTTAGAAAGCTCTCCCCAGTCTTGTAAAATACCAAGGAGCTCAGACCTTCCTGTAATTGCCCGCCGAACCATTTCACGAGGCTTTTTTGAAAACCGTTCGGTTCAAATAAAGAAGTATAATCACAAATAGAGCTAAGGTTCCAAAGCCAATCCAAACTCCATTTTTCGACCAGAACCGAAGGGTTTTGAATTTATCCGTTCCGCCAAGTCCTAAATCAGATATTAAAAGGGGGCCTGAGAAAAACTCAACATAAGGGCCTCTTGCCTTCACAAAAGGATGAATCCCCTTGCTTGGGTCAAGCAATAGAGCATCTACCAAGGCTTCGATTTCATAAATCTTGCTGGACTCAGACAGAATCATCAAATGATGCCGGTTTCTATCCGAATAAATCTGGGCTAAAATTTCATTCGGGTGAAGTTTTACCTCCACAGACTCTGAGGTTTTACTGGGTAAAATTACCGTATCACCTCGAAGTTGAAAAACCTCATTTAGCTCCTGAATCAACAAACTATCCGACCGTTCTAGGAGGTAAATTTTATTTGAAGATTTATAGTCATTTGATCGATACTCAGCTGAGTTTATGGTTTTTGGAAATACAGCCTGATTTAGGTTTGGGTTCTGGTTCAGTCCCTTGATTAAGGCATACAATGTCTTGGAGGTAGATAGACCATAATTGGCACTATAAACAATGGCCGGAGCCTCCTGCAAAAGGGCTCCTGGAAACATTGACAACCTGGGCCATTCTCCTTCATCCGAACCCATATAAACCAAGGCCGATTCATCCATATTAAGCCAAAGGTCAAGCTTAGATTGATTCCCGCAAGGACCTTCAAAGTTTCGATGGATAAGCTTTATTTCTATCCGGTTTTGACTTCTTAATTCTTGAGTAGAAAACCTTGCTTTGGTTTCAAAATCACCTCCTTCTTTTTCCAAGTTTTGAAGGCCTATTTGCTTTCCATTCAGTTCAATTGAAATGTAGGCATTGGCATCGTTGATGGGCCCATGGCTGCCTTTTAGAACTACTTGGGCCTTTCCTTTCGGGAAAATTAAGTCTCCTCTTGAGAAGTTTACGTCAACACCTACCTCTTCGGCTACATGAAACCTGCCCGTAAAGGCTGTAAAATTTGAGAGTTTATGCCAAGTAACGGCTGAAACCACAGGCTGTACTTTCTCAATATTTGAAAGGTATAGTTGGTGGGAAAGGGTTGACTCTAAAAGACCTTGTTTAAGGCAAGCATTGTAAGCTTTCTCAAGGCCCTCATCGGTATAACCAGTAATTACCAATGGATATTGAAGGCTATCTTCACCTAGGTAGGCTGAGTCTGCAATGGTCATGGGAACCACCTCTACAATGCCCAAGTTTATTTTATTCTTAGCCCCTACTCTTTCTTCTAACTCTTTGGGTAGGTCTTGACGAGTTCCGAAAAAGGCATAATTATTAAGCTTGGCTTCTTGGGCTTGAGAATGGTTTAGAATTTGAATTTGATTTCCTGACAAACCCTCTAGTCTAAAGGCTAAATTGGCAATTTTACCATAATGCTGAATGGGTGCATTGTCAGGAACCACCAAGGCTGTGATTCCTTGAACGGCATGCCCAATGAACAATGGATTCACCTCTTCCTTCACCCCCTTTAAAACCAATTGATCTATTTTAAACGCACACCAAGCTCCAAGGTTATCAGCGTATTCACAGGGCTCTAAGGAACCGTAAACACCAAGGCGTAACTCTAGATTTAGGTTTTTATCCTCTGTTATTTCTGAGTTGATGTATGCATTGCCTGAGTCTAATCTTCCAATGCTTTCCCCATTTACAATTACATCTAAGTATGCATTTGGTCCAAGGGCCGGACCTGGATAAATCCTTCCTCTTAAGCTCAAAGATTTGCATGACCTGTTGATTCCTTGTTCCAGGCTTGTTAAATACATGGGACTGGTAATACTAAGCTTGCCTTTTATTTCCAGCGAAAGCGAATCAGCAAAAGGGTTTCCAGCCGAAAAGAATGGAAACAACAAACAGAGAATAAAGAGAATATTATTCCTCATGGTACGAAGGGTCAGCCAAATCAAATATTATGGTAAACTGCAATCCTAGTTCAATGGAAGACTCATAATCAATCCTGCCCTTCATTTGCTCAACCAAGTATTTAGAAACTGACAGCCCAATGCCTTGAGTTTCTTTCGACTCATTTTCGGCTTCTGAATAAGACTCAGGAAGCTTGTTAAATAGCATATCAAGGGTTGATTGAGTTACCCCTCGGGTACGGTCCATGATTTCAACATAAACCTTTCCGAATTTAATATTTGTACTCACAATGATTTGATTATCGTCTTGCGAGAACTTCAGGGCATAGCGGATTAAATTTCTAAAGGCGGTGGTTAAATACACCTCATCGGCATGCACATAAACATCTTCTTTGGGACTTACCTGGTGAATGATCACATTCTTACGATCGGCCTCTTGCTCCAGGTCTGCCAAAATACCGTTCAGTACAGGCTGAAGCTGAACATAGTCAAGGTTCAAGCGAATATCAGTTTTGTTCTTTTCTGCCCTTGATGTGGTTGGGGTAAGAACATTAGAGGTAAACACCTTAATTTCTTTGACAATCTCGTTCAGCTTTTCCAAATGCTTAACAAGAGCCGAATTATCCTCCTTACCATATTTAAGCTGCATGAGTTCAGTAAGGTATTCTAAGGATTAGATTCTGTTGTTCAAGTCATGAATGGCCACCCGAATTCGGTTTGAATCCTTCTTTTCAATTCTTTTTAGCGCCTCTTTGGTTTGCTGTAGCTCTTGGTTTTTAATCTTAAGCTCATTTAAGGTTTGCTGTAGCTGAAGTGTTTTTCGGGAGGTAAGCCTATTGGCCGAAAACTTAGCCGTAGGCAGGGTTAAAGGAATGATGGAAGAAAGCAAGAGCAAAGCCCCTCCTGATTTCAAGAATTGGTCAATGCCGTATTCCTTGCCTAAAACATAGGCTCCAGCTATAATAATTACAGCCAATAAGTATTGTATAAGGGCTTCCTTTAGCGACCAAAGCGCCACCGCATTGTAAACAATAACCAAGGCTATAACCTGAAATATGAAATACATTACCATGCTTTGGGCGGCCACATAGACCTCAAAGCCTAGCACCAATTGCATGAAAAAGAAGGCAATGTTTATGGATACATTTGGATGCCAGTCTTTTTTCTTGCCCACTTGGTAAAACAAGAAAATAAGAATTGAAGCCCCCACTCTTAATGACATACCCATATTGGCAAAATCATCTAAGAGTATATAATCAGCTATACCAATCAAGGGGAAAGCGAAAACGGTTGCCCAGATTAAGGCGTTGGCATAAATTCCAGATCGATTCCTTAAATCGTCTTCTACCCTATTTGGTAGTTTACCTGCTGTACTCATTGATATTGCTTAAAATTTGCGTGACGCTCAAAACTACGAAAAAATGCTTCCTAGCTGGTTTTGCCTTTTTAAACCAATAAAGGAGGGCCTTGCCTTTACTCCAAAAAAAAAGGAGAAGCTAAAAAACTTCTCCTTCCTAATTATTTAAGTATCATCCTAGTTTTCAAAGTCGTTCTCCAAATCAAGAACCAACCTTCTGCCTCTATTGGCAATGTCCCAAGCGGTATAGAACACCAACTGAGTGATTTTAGTCATTTTCTCAAACTCAATTTTATCCACCGTATCAGTAGGCTTATGGTAATCTTTATGGGTGCCTGAGAAGTAGAATATTACCGGAATATTGTTCTTGGCAAAATTGTAATGGTCAGAACGATAGTAATACCTATTTGGGTCATCGGTAGCATTGTAGGTATAGTCTAGTTCAATTTGGGTATAGGTCTCATTGGCCTTTTCTGAAATCTCATGAAGTTCAGAGCTCAATTTATCTGAGCCTATTAAATAAACGTACTCTGGATTTTTCTTATGCTCTTTATCCACCCTTCCTATCATGTCAATGTTTAGGTTACATACGGTTTGAGCCAATGGATAAATGGGGTTTTCCGTGTAGTATTCAGATCCTAACAATCCTTTTTCTTCTCCAGAAACACACATAAACAAGATGCTTCTTCTCGGGCCTTTCCCTTCTTTTTTTGCTTTCGCGAAGGCATCGGCCAATTCCAAAACAGCTACGGTACCTGAGCCATCATCGTCTGCTCCATTGTAAATGTCTTCTCCTTTTTTACCGAGGTGGTCATAGTGGGCCGTGATTACGATGATTTCCTCTTTAAGGTCAGAACCTTCTAAGTAGCCCAGAATATTGGAAGACTTAATGCTTTCAACCCGAGTCTTTAACTTCATATCAATGGTTACCCCAGAAACAATTTCGGTTTGATTCTTACCTTTTCTACCAATTTTCTTCCCTGCTTTCTCGAAGCTTCTAATTTTTCCGTTCAATAGTTCATCTGCCATTTCTTCTGAAACGAACATGGCAGGCATGAAGTCTTTCCGTTTTTCTTCTTTTTTAAGTCCGAGGGTTTCACGGGTTAAGTAGAAGCTATACTTCTTCATGTTCTTGTCTGCCTTTGAATCAATAATGAATAAGGCGGCAGCCCCTTTTGACTCAATTAGGTCAATTTTCTTATTGTAGTTTTTTGACCAATCAGAAGAAGAGGTGGTTCCTGTTAATAAGAAGTCTCCTCTTCTATTAATGGGTTCTCCATTCAGAATTACCACAGCCTTCCCGGTAAGGTCAAGGCTATCTACAAAGTCACTATACAATGAATCTTCAATTCCATAACCCAAGAACACAATCTCAGTAAAGGTTTTAGAATTGGAAGGAATCCCAGGGAAGAAGTAGAAATCCTCCATGAAGTTGAATTGTTTTCCTTGGGCAATTACCATGGAAGTATCTGTTGCTTGTTTACGAAGTTCAAAAACTTGCTCTTGAACTTTTAAACCAGCAGCTTTAAAATGGTTTGCGATGTAGTCAGCAGCCAGTTTTTGACCCTTGGTTCCAGTTTCTCTTCCTTCCAAAGAATCAGAGGCAATGATCTCAAGGTCCTTTTTTAAATCTTCCGCCGTTATGGTCTCGGCATAGCGCTGTGCAACTGTTTCCTGTGCCATAGCGAAACTTGCCATTCCGATCAGCACTGTGAAAATTCCTACTTTTTTCATGTATAGAGGATAATTAATTAACAAGGTATTTTATTTACGCGGGTAGCATGTCTACCCCCTTCAAATGTATTTTCTAAAAATGAATCCAAGATGGTTTTGGCCGTTTCCTGGTCTATAAACCGAGCCGGTAATGCCAGCACATTTGCATCGTTATGTTGTCTGGCCAAAGCTGCTAGTTCAGGAGTCCAGCATAAGGCAGACCGGATTCCTTTATGTTTATTAACCGCCATGTTAATGCCGTTTCCTGAGCCGCATATTACAATTCCTAGAGAAACTTTCTGGTTTTCCACATCTTCTGCAACTGGGTGCGCAAAATCAGGATAGTCTGCTCGCTCAGCTGAATGCGTACCATGGTCAATCACCTCAACGGATCGCTTTTTCAACCATTGTTTGACCAATTCTTTCAGGTCATATCCAGCATGATCAGCCCCTATAGCTATTTTCATAAGTCAATCTAATTTGCCACAAATGTAGTATAATCTCTTATCAACATACATTTAGGTTTATCAACAATGAATATTCAACCCTTTGATTTCCAAGATCAGGTTATGAACAAAGTTTTCTTAACAAGCCAATTTCACCCTTAACAAGTTCCAATAAGATTGTTTAGGTCTGTTCAATGAATTTTCCAATACCCACTCATTTCTTTACCAAACAAGAAAAGTTTTTGGGCTTTATCAACGCTTTTAACACGGTTTATTAACCGAATCAAAGCCTGATTTCTTCCGTACATTTACAAACATTCAAGAATGAACAAGCTTTATTCACTCTTGTTGATAAGCCTGTGAATTTATAGAGTATCAAAGTCTTATAAAATGAAAATTGGGGATAAGTCGTTGATAGGTTTTGAAAACCCATCTTTCCTAGCTTCCTTAAAAAAGGTTTTACAAGAAATTAACAGACCATTAATAATAACATATGGTTTTTAGAATTTAAGTTTACAAAAGATTAGAAATAATATATCGTGTTGAGAAGTCTATTCCTTTTTGCTGCCATACTGTCTACTGCCTTCCATTCCCTGGCTCAAGATACCATTCCTGAAAACGGTGTATACACAAAGTATTTTCACTCCAATGGGGTAATTGCAAGTTCAGGGTATCTGAATGAAGGTAAACCCGATGGATATTGGAGAACCTTTTACAGTTCGGGCCAATTGAAGTCAGAAGGCAATCGGGTGAATTTTGAACTTGAAGGCCCTTGGAAGTTTTACGACCAAGAAGGCAGTCTTTACCTAATTATTAATTACCAAAATGGATTGAAGCACGGATTTAGGAAATCTTTTGAAGACAGCACCTTGGTTTCTGCTGAGTACTTTATTCAAGATAAGAAAGATAGCATCTCACTTTTCTATTATCCAACAGGTCAGGTACATAAAAAAATACCCTTTGAGAATGGAAAGGAGGAAGGTCAAGGATTCGTGTATAGAGAAGATGGTACCATCATTGAGCTTAGAACCTATCGTTCAGGGGTTTTGGTTCGAAATCAGTTCATTAATAAACTGGATGAATTGGGGAGAAAGGAAGGTAGATACATCGAGTTTTACCCAGACGGAACCATGAAATGGGAGGGGTATTTTAAACAGGACCTCAAACATGGCTACTTCAAATATTATTTTGAAGATGGCACCTTGAAAACCACCGAGAGGTATGAGAATGGAGTTTTAATTGAGGACCCCAAGGCTTCTAAAATTAGGCTTTTATCCACCTTTGATGAAAACGGAAATAAAACGGCTGAAGGCACTTATCGGAATGGAATCAAAGATGGAATTCATCGAGTTTTCAATGATTCAGGCCAGGTAGTTCAATCCTTTCTTTACAGTATGGGAACCAAAATTGCCGAAGGGGTTTACGACGAAGAAGGTAGAAGACAAGGTTTCTGGAAAGAGTTCTATCCTGATGGTACCTTGATGTCGGAAGGAAAATATGAGAACGATGAAAAGGTTGGTACCTGGAAGTATTATTTCGAAGATGGCAGACTTGAGCAAATTGGGGCTTACCTTAAAGGGAACCCAAATGGAGCCTGGAAATGGTATTACCCAAATCAACAACTTAGAAAGCAAGAGGAATGGTTTAGGGGAGAGAGAGATGGAAACATGATTGAATACGATAGCCTGGGAAATACTTTGGTTAGAGGTAGTTATAGGGAAGGTTTGCCTGAGGGCCGATGGATTATTACCATCAACGACCTAAGAGCCCAGGGAAATTATAGGGATGGCTTGGAAACCGGTACCTGGGAGTTCTTTTATGAAAATGACCAGCTTATGTATAAGGGTGATTTTATCGATGGGGTGGCCAATGGAAGGCATAGCAAGTACTATTTCAACGGACAGGTAAAAGAACAAGGAAATTACGATTATGGGGTCAAAATTGGCACCTGGACCCGGTACAAAGAGAATGGAGATGTACTTTTAACCATTACCTATAATTCAGGAGAAGAAGTAGGTTATGATGGGGTTGAGGTATCGGAAAGGGCCCTAAGAGACCCTGTAAATTAAGGCGCAAAACACCCTTAATCAGTTGTTTGTATTTATGGGTATAGGATTTTTGGTAGATTTAATTACCTTTCACAAAACCAAAATCCTTAACCATGAAAAAACTCGTTACCCTTTTATCGGTATTATTTTCTTTGTCAGCATTTGGCGGACAAGGCGGTCCTGATGCCTATGGCTATATCTGGATCGATAGCAATGAGCCAAATGGCCCTGCTTATTCTTGGTTTGACAATGTGAACAACGGGCTAGGAGATCCCATCATGGGACTTGCAGATGATAATGTGGTTGGCCCCTTTTCTTTTGATTCCCCATTCCCGTTCTATTGGTATTCGGTGAATCAATTTTACATCGGTTCAAACGGATACGTAATTTTCAACAATACCAACATTGCCTCTCCTTTTCCATCAACCATACCATCCACGGCATCCGGTCAGGGTGCTGATTTTGTAGCAGGCTTAATGAGCGATTTGAATTTTACCGGTGCCAATAATCCTGGCTCGGTTTGGGTTACCAAAACCGGAGATTCTACCATTATTACTTTTGATCAAGTTCCTTTCTGGAATGTGAGTCCGCCTAGTTATACAGGCTCAAATACCTTTCAAATTGTTTTCAATGCCGGAGACTCTTCCATAACCATTAACTATCAAGCACAATCAGGCATTACCAACAATAACGACATTGCCATTGGTATTGAAAATGCCACATCTACTGTAGGATTAGAACATAGCATTGATACCTATCCTTCAGGATCTTATACGGTGAAGTTTTTTCATCCACAATCTACTACCTATCAAGTTTCAGATGTTGGTGTTTTATGGACAGGAAATCAGGAGAGCAAAGGGATTTTCGTAGTGGCAAACTCTGTTAATGCTTACGGCTTAAAAACCAATATTAGCAATTCAGGGAATCAAAACATCGGAAGCTTTCAGGTAGGTGCAGACATTAAAAATGCCTCGGGCTTTTCGGTTTTAACCGATGTCAAATCCATGTCGGGATTGAACGTAGGAGAGGATTCTACCATTACCTTCAATCAAGGTTTTTTACCCGGGGCTGCTGGTGTTTATACTTATACCACCAATACAAATTTATCAGGGGATGCTACTCCAAATAATAATTCCAAAGCTCAAGAGATACAGGCAGTAAATGTTATTGCTTCCAATGTTCAACTCTCTTATGCCGATGGTGTTTCAAACGGTTCCATTGGATGGTCTGGAGGAAATGGCGGGATTGGGGTTTATTACGCTCCTCCGGTCTACCCTGCCTTGATCAAAAGCACTGAGTTTTACATTACCTCCAATGCCAGTTCGGTGAGTTTTACAGCTGCCATTTATGACGATGATGGTCCAAATGGTGGTCCGGGTACCCTGCTTGATTCGGTTGTGGTTCCCTCCTCATCCATCGCACTGAACGCATACACTCAAGTCAGTACCCAGAATACGGTAACCATACCTGATGGCGGGTTTTATGTTTTGTGGTATATGGGAGGTGATGGAATCAACCTAGGTTATTCAACCAATCCGCCAATTTCAAGACAATCATATGAAGTATTGGGTGGTTCTTGGGCTGCTTATCGCGATGTTGAGAACCAAGACTTTTTAATGCGTGTGAATTATGAAGTCAGTGTTCCCAAAGATTTATCGGTTTCAAAAATTATCTCACCAGACCCTGCCTTGGTATTGAACAGCGATGCTACAGTTCGTATTCGAATTAAGAACTTTTCTTCGGTTGCGGTGGATGACTTTAATGTGAGTTACCAACTTGACAATCAACCCGTGGTTACTGAACTATATAAAGCCGCAGCCATACAACCAGGTGATTCTGGAAGCTATATGTTTTCAGCGAAAATACCTGCAGGTCCGGGGGGTGATTTATGTGCCTGGACCAGCATTGCCAATGATACCAATTCAACCAACGACCAAACCTGTCAACGGGTATATGGAATGAATGTGGAAGAAATGGAGTTGTTTACGGTTTATCCTAACCCTAGCAATGGAGAAATTAACTTTTCGAAAGGTGGTGAATACAGGCTGTATTCATTTGACGGAAGATTAATTTGGTCTGGGGAAGTACAAAGAGGAGAATCTGAAAATTTTGATTTTTTAAGTCCTGGTGTATATTTGTTCATGAATGAAACAGGCCAAGCGTTCAAATGGACCTTGAAGAATTAGCCTGAACCGATGGAACATGAAGGCGCCCTAGAAATGGGGCGCTTTTTCTTTGTAAAAAAGGAAGAAGCCCATTATTTCGGTCTATTTTTGCCGCATGAATCCGAAGAAAGACAAACTCAAAAAAATAGCCAATTATTCAGGCCTAGGCATTCAAGTCATGGTGATGATAGGTGGCGGAGCTTGGCTGGGTTCATGGCTTGATGAAAGAGCTGGCAATGTAAAATCTTGGTATACCATGGGGTTTGTAATCGGATTTACCGCCCTTTCCATTTGGTATGCCGTTCGGAAACTGAATGAATTGAACGAGTCATGAAAAGACTTTGGCCTTTTGTTTTGATTATGGTTCTAACCATGAGTTTAGGCTGGGTGGTACATAGCCTGATTCTAAGCAAAATGGACTTGCCTAAATTCGGGAATGGAATGATCCTGACCTATTTTTTGAACGGTCTACTTGCCTTGTTTCTTCTAACCATCTTAAGCCTACTTCCAGAGAAATGGAAAAACCACCTAGGCTATTTTTTCTTTGCAGGATCAGGTTTGAAGCTGGTGCTGTATTTTTTGATTTTCTACCCAGAGTATAAGCTGGACGGAAATGTGAATAAAATTGAATTTCTAAGCTTTTTCGTCCCCTATTTTTTAGCCCTTGGAATTGAAACTTGGGCCTTGGTACATCAGTTGAATGCCGAAAAATAAAGGCGTTTCGAGAAAGAAAGAAACTTATTAAAAATTTGGTCAAGGAGTGTTAATAATTAATACCTTTGCCGCGATTTTGAAACCCTGTTCATTCGGTTACAATGCAGTTTAAAAAGTCTTTATTTTTAATGCTTTCCTTGGCCTGGTTAGGAACCAGTCCGGTTTTCGCAACTACGGAAAGCAACCATGGTCATGAAGGAGAAGAGGATATGTCATCCCAAATCAAGGAAGACATCCAACATCACCTTCAAGATGCTTACACATTTCATCTTTTTACAGATAAGGAGTCTGGCACCCATGTTGGGTTCCCTCTTCCTGTTGTTTTGATTGACAATGGTCTGCATGTTTTTTCTTCTTCTAAATTTCACCATGGTGAAGACATGGTAGAGAAAGGAGGAAAGAAATACTTCATCTATCACAACAAGATTTACGGGGCAGAGGAAACCATTTACCTGGGTGAGAAGAAAACCCGCATGGTAGAAAACGAGGAGGGTGAAGAAGAAGAGGAAGAATACGTTGACACGGTGCAAACCATGCCAGTGGATGAATTCTTTCACACCTATGCTCAGGGTCACGGTGCTGATTTACCTGAAGGACTTTTCGTTACCAATAAGAAGCCCTTAGATTTTTCGATCACCAAGAATGTGTTTAGCATATTCTTCATTTCCATCCTGTTGCTTTTGATGTTTGGAGCTGCGGCTAAGTCGTATAAAAAAGGTCTTGCCCCTACGGGTTGGGCTAAGTTTTTAGAGCCGATCATCTTATTCGTTCGTGACGAAATTGCCATTCCGAATATTGGGGAGAAAGACTACAAGCGATTCATGTCGTATCTCTTAACCATCTTCTTTTTCATTTGGATTGTGAACCTATTTGGATTGACTCCATTAGGAATCAACGTTACAGGTAATATTGCGGTTACTTTCGCCCTGGCTTTCATGACCTTCTTAATAACTCAGTTCTCAGGAAGAAAAGAATATTGGAAGCATATTTTCTGGATGCCGGGTGTACCTTGGCCGATGAAGATCATTCTTGCTCCTATTGAACTATTAGGGGTATTTATTAAGCCTTTCGCCTTATTGATTCGTTTGTACGCAAACATTACTGCGGGTCACGTAGTATTGATGAGCATCATCGGTATGATGTTCGTATTTCAGAATTGGATTGGAAGCTCACTTTCATTTGGATTGGCCTTTGCTTTGGCCATGCTTGAATTGTTGGTAGCTGCCTTACAAGCATATATTTTCACCATGTTAACAGCCCTTTACTTTGGTTCAGCGGTTGCAGAACATGATGATCACTAATTTGTATTTATTAACTGTTAATTATATATCATGGAAATCCCAACTATTGTAGGTGCAGGATTGATTGTAATTGGTGCTGGAATGGGCATCGGTCGTATCGGTAGCTCTGCTATGGACGCAATCGCTCGTCAACCAGAAGCAACCAACAAAATCCAAACGGCAATGCTTATCGCTGCCGCACTTATTGAAGGTATTGGTTTCGCTGCTCTTTTCGCGGCTTAATCAACAAACAAAACGCCAACAGCTGTCAACGATTGGTTGCAGCTGTTGGTTTTATTCCATTTAAAAAGACTCAGTTGTGGAGAAGTTAATTAATGATTTTTCAGTAGGCCTATTTTTCTGGCAGACACTTTTATTCCTTGTGCTTCTATTTGTGTTGCGCAAAGTAGCATGGAAACCTATTCTTAAGGCTGTTAATGATCGTGAGCAGTCAATCTCTGATTCATTGGCAGCGGCTGAACAGGCCCGCCAAGAAATGGACAACCTCAAGGCCGAGAATGAGAAAATCATGCAAGAGGCAAGAATTGAGCGCGATGCTATGATCAAGGAAGCGCGTGAGATTCGTGAGAAAATGATTGAAGAAGCGAAAGGGAAAGCCTCTACGGAAGCCGATAAAATGATTGAATCTGCCAGAGAGCAAATCAACAATGAAAAATTAGCCGCTATTACGGAACTTAAGAATCAGGTGGCTACCTTGAGCATCGAAATTGCCGAAAAAGTTTTGGGCGAGGAATTGAAGTCTAACGAGAAGCAAGACGCTCTTGTGGGCAGCATGCTAGAAGACGTTAAGCTAAACTAATATGAAGAATCCAAAGGTAGCGGCACGTTATGCCAAGTCACTGAAAGATCTTGCAAAGGAGCGGAACGAGCTGGAAGCTTGTAAGGCTGATATGCAGTTGATCATTCAGGCTTGCAAAGAAAGCGATGAGTTTGAGCGCCTTTTGATTTCCCCGGTAATCAATACCGATAAGAAATTGGTCATTTTTCGTGAAATCTTGAGTGAAAAGGTTTCCGAGTTGACCATGAACTTTGTAGAAATCATTACCCGCAAACGTCGGGAAGGTCTTTTGGCTTCCATTGCCGAAGCATTCATGCTTTTGTACAACGATTTCAAAGGAATCCACGAAGCAACCATTGTATCGGCCAGACCCCTTAATGAAGACTTGAGGAAGGCCGTTCTAGAAGTGCTGAAAGAGGCCCGGAATGGGGATGAAATTCAATTGGAAGAAAAAGTTGACGAATCATTAATAGGTGGCTTTGTATTGCGCATGAGCGATAAGCAATACGATGCTAGCATCCGCCAAAAGCTGGATAACCTCAAAAAAGAATTTCGCTCAAATCATTATCAAAGTAAAATCTAAGGCTTAGCCCTATAAACCCTATAGAATCATGGCAGAAGTTAAACCAGCTGAAGTATCAGCAATCCTACGCCAACAACTTGCAGGCTTCAAATCAGAAGCGGAACTAGAAGAAGTAGGAACAGTATTGCAAGTAGGTGACGGTATTGCACGTATCTACGGACTAAACCAGGTGCAGTCTGGTGAATTGATCGAATTCAAAGACGGTCTTCAAGGTATCGTTTTGAACCTGGAAGAAGACAACGTTGGTGCTGTACTTTTAGGTGCTTCCAAAGAAATTAAAGAAGGCGATACGGTAAAACGTACCGGTAAAATTGCTTCCTTGAAAGTAGGTGAGGGCATGCTTGGGCGTGTTGTTGACACCCTAGGAAACCCAATTGACGGAAAAGGCCCCATTGAAGGTGAGCTTTTTGAAATGCCCATCGAGCGTAAAGCTCCTGGTGTAATTTATCGTCAGCCTGTAAATGAACCACTTCAAACGGGTATTAAGGCAATCGATGCCATGATTCCTATTGGTCGTGGTCAAAGAGAATTGATCATTGGTGACCGTCAAACGGGTAAAACTACCGTGGCCATCGATACCATTCTTAATCAAAAAGAATTTTACGATAGAGGTGAGCCTGTATTCTGTGTGTATGTTGCCATCGGACAGAAAGGATCTACCGTTGCAGGTATTGTAAAAACCCTTGAAGAGAAAGGAGCCATGGATTATACCGTAGTGGTTGCTGCAAACGCTTCTGATCCTGCTCCTATGCAGTTCTACGCTCCTTTTGCAGGAACAGCTATTGGTGAATTCTTCCGTGATACGGGTCGACCAGCTTTGATCATCTTTGATGACCTTTCAAAACAAGCAGTAGCTTACCGTGAGGTATCTCTTCTTCTTCGTCGTCCTCCAGGCCGTGAGGCATACCCAGGTGATGTATTCTACCTTCACTCGCGTCTTCTTGAGCGTGCTGCGAAAATCAATGCATCAGATGATATCGCCAACCAAATGAACGACCTTCCGGAAACCCTTAAGGGCAAAATAAAAGGTGGAGGTTCTTTGACTGCTCTTCCTATCATTGAAACCCAAGCAGGAGATGTTTCGGCCTATATTCCAACCAACGTAATTTCAATTACTGACGGACAGATTTTCTTGGAGTCTGACTTGTTCAACTCTGGGGTACGTCCTGCAATTAACGTAGGTATCTCGGTATCTCGTGTAGGGGGTTCTGCTCAAATTAAGTCTATGAAGAAAGTGGCCGGAACCTTGAAGCTTGACCAAGCTCAGTTCCGTGAACTAGAAGCCTTCGCTAAATTTGGTTCTGACCTTGATGCCGCCACCCTTTCTGTAATTGAAAAAGGTAAGCGTAACGTAGAGGTATTGAAGCAGGGAGTAAACTCACCGCTTTCGGTTGAAGACCAAATTGCCATCATTTACTTGGGTACCAACAATCTTTTAAGAGATGTACCCGTACAAAAGGTAAGAGAATTTGAATCAGACTTCTTGGCCTTTATGAACCAGAAGCACAGAGATGTACTTGATACATTGAAGTCTGGTAAATTAACCGATGAAGTAACGGATACCTTGAAAAAGGTTGCAGCTGAAATGTCAGCTAAATACAAGGCTTAAAAAACTTGAAATCCTTCTTGAAGGAAAACTAAAACAAGTCTATGGCGAATTTAAAGGAAATACGTAACCGGATCACCTCGATCAACTCAACCATGCAGATTACCTCTGCCATGAAGTTGGTTTCGGCTGCAAAGCTAAAAAGGGCTCAAGATCGGGTGCATGAAATGCGTCCCTATGCGGATAAGCTTCGTGAACTGTTGGTGTCGCTTTCAGCTAGCCTTGAAGGAGAAGCAGAAGGGGCATATACTCAAGTGCGTGAAGTAAAGAAAGTGTTGATCATTGCTGTTACCTCTAACCGGGGTCTTTGCGGCGGATTTAACGCTCAAATTCTGCGCAAGGTGAACCTGATGATTCAAAACGAGTATGCAGGAAAGCATGTAGAAGTGCTAGGTATCGGAAGAAAAGCCTCAGATGCCTATTTCAAGCGTGAAATTCTTCATGCCAGAAGAGATAATTTGTTTGATGACTTGACCTACAATCATGTTGCAGCCACCGCCGAAGAGGTAATGGAAGCTTTTGTAGAGGGTAAGTTTGACGAGGTACGCCTTGTGTACAACCACTTCAAAAACGCGGCTACTCAGATTATCATGAACGAAGCCTTCCTTCCGGTTGAACCGGTAGAAACGGACGAACCCGTTGCTCTAGACTATATTTTTGAACCAGGAAAGGAGGAGATTGTAAAGGACCTTGTTCCAAAGTCGTTGAAAATTCAGCTGTTCAAGGCGGTATTAGACTCGAATGCAGCAGAGCATGGGGCCCGTATGACAGCCATGCACCAGGCTACAGACAACGCCAAAGACTTGAAGCACGATTTATCCTTGAAGTACAACAAAGCCCGTCAGGCGGCAATTACCAACGAAATTTTGGAGATTGTTGCTGGAGCAGAAGCATTGAACGGATAATTGCTGTTCACATAAAATTCAAAAGCCTCGGGATTGCCGGGGCTTTTTTGATTTAGAGAGGTTGTTAAATTCGCTTTCGCGGGAAAATGGGTCTGTCAGAAACAGGTTTCTCAAACCGTTCCACGCACACAGGCGGTGTTCCTCGTGGAACCCTGGCGGGCTTGGTTTTGAGGGGGGTTGGGCTTCAGTTCTTATGCCGGGATTTTGACAATTGTTTTTTTTATTTATTTGCGTAAGTATTCACGAATTATCGATGACACCATGCTACGAACTACTTTCTTGTGTTCAATTTTATTTTTTGCTTTTTTAAATCCAGCCAATAGCCAAGACTGCGATTCAGTTGATGATGATTTTGATGGAGTCTGTTCGCCGGTTTCAAACGCAACACTTACGCCCGGTGAGACCATTGAAATTGAGTGGGTTTTTAATAAAGCCTGGAACCGGGACAAGGTAGATGTAATTTTTACCTGGGATGAAACAAACCCAACAGATTCAAGCACGGAAAGGGATCTCACAGACACGGTAACGGTTAAAGAAGACTGGATGTGGGCCGAAACTCCAACCAATGCCACCTGGCAAATACCATGCTATGCCGTAGGCTCACTTAGAATGGAGGTCATTACCTATAACAAGTGGTTTTTTGGGGCTTTTTACGCCTCTATGGAAGAGTACCCCATGATCTATGACCTAGACCCTGCCCTTTATGCCTATTCAAATGGATATGTATTTTATGGCCATGACGATGTGATAACCCTTGGCGGAGGAAATGCCTATCCTGACCGTAAACTGTTGTGGTACGAAGGAGATACTGCAAGGGAAGATAAGTATTTGGGTGAAGGAAAATCGTTTGAGGTGAGCATTGACAAACCTGGCCATTATATTTTCACATCGAAGCTTGACTTAGGAGAAGGAAACCCTTGCGGCGCAGTAAACTCATACCCAGGAACTCATGTGGTAACCGTAATAGACTCGCTGCCCTTACTCATGGAGCGGTATTACGTTACCCCCGATGCGTCAAATACTGGTAACTTAGGCTGCCAAGAACCATCAAGTGTTTATGTCCTAACACAGACGGTTGAAGATTTTCTGCCCACTTTGAACCAATGGTTGGAACGAGCCAACCCTGACGCGCCCAATGAGGTGCTTGTTTTTGAGCCTTGGTTTTCTACAAATTACATTCAATGGTCACCTCAAGATTATGTGTACTATCAAGGGCCTGGAACGGGGCTAAAAGCCTGTTCCTATTGGCTTGATTATTGGGGCCAAATTGAAGCAGAATACCTGCAACGGAATAAATTTAGAACGGTTGTGGAGTACCAGGTTCAGGATAGCAATCCGTTTTATAATGGTGAATACAAGGCTTCGCCAGATGTCTCAACACGATGGGTCTCGGTTTACTACGATGGAAACAACATGGCCTTGCCTAATGAAGCTTTGGTACGTGCAAACCCTGTAATGCTTGATCTTGATCCAGGAGTGAAAGGAATGGTCTTAGGAGCCGATGTTTCCAAAGAGGAATACATCCATCTCGGACCTCAAAAATATACTGGGAGCACCGAAGACTGGGAATTTACTTGGGAGGATACTCCTGGTCTGGAGCAACTCAACTCAGTGGATGCCCGGGTTTACTTAGACAGTGTTTTGTTCTTAGAATTTGGAGGAACGGCCAAAACCTTTAACGCCAGTTATACCCACATCCCTTCTGGCATATCAGGCCAATGGCAAACCCGTTTGATTATAGGAGAATATAGAGAAGAAAGAAAGCCTGAGAACGCCCCAAAAAAGGAGTGGAAATCTAAGGTGTATCCAAATCCAGGAAACCATGAAGTCTTTGTGGATTTCCCCCCTGAAACGGAGCAAATCTTCATTTACAATAGCCAAGGTCACATAGTTCATGAAGAATCAGCAACGGGCAAGTTTTACTCAAGCATCCAAACCGGGCACCTTCCTGCGGGTCTGTACATCGTTCAAATCATGGATTCAAACGGAGGGGCGGAAGAGGTAAAATGGCTTAAGTCAGAGTAACCAACCAACCCTAGGCCTTAGGCTTATTCCTTAAATTGTATTGTTCGGATTCAGTTTCCCAAACCGTTCCACGCACACAAGCCGTGTTCCTCGTGGAACCTTGGCTAGCTTGGTCTTAAGCCAGTTTTCAGGGGCGAATGATCAGGTCAAAACGGTAATGGGCATAAGGCAAGGTTTCCGGTTGGTCCAAGGCTTCCGCCGAAAGGCCCAGCTCACTGCAGATCTTAACCAGTTGCTTCCTTTTCCAAAACTTACCCATATCGTCTTGCCCTTTAAACTTATGCCACATCCGTCGAAGCTTGTCTTTGGGCGTGGTATAATAAGCCCCCACCTTGGCAGAATCAGGAATGTCGGAAACCAAGATCATTCCGCCCGGAGAGCATAAGTTGGCCATAGACTTAAAAAGGGTCCGAACCTCCTTCTCTTTTGTGAAGTACTGCAAAGAGAAATGAAGCAAGATGCGATCAAACTTCTCCTCTACTACGCCTTCAAGGTCTAAGGCATCTCCCTGAATGAACCTAGCGTTCTTCGGGGCTTTCTTTTTCGCAATCTTGAGCAGTTTTTCGGCAAAATCAATGCCCAATACCTCAGCTCCCTTTTCAGCAAGGGCGTGAGAAATAAGCCCATTCCCGCAGCAAAGGTCAAGCACAGGCATGCCTTCCTCTACCTTCAAGGTTGAGAAAATGTGGTTTAAGGTTTTTTCAAATCGTTCCGCTTCTTCAGCATAGCCGCTTCCATCTCCCCTTCCTACCTGGGCTAGCCGTTCGGGAAACATTTCTGCTCGGTTGTTCCAAAATGCTTTCCAATCCATTCGGTAAAGGTATTAATCAAGTTGAGATTTCATTCGTATTTTCCGCACATGACAAGACCAAGCCTCCGTACCCGGATTTATTTAAGCATGATCGCCCTGATTGTGGTCTCTTTCATCGTCATTGGATCGGTTACTTTTTTCTTTTTCCAAAGCCAGAATGAAGAGTACCATACCCAAAGGTTGATTCGGAAAGAAACCACCATTATGGCAGCCATTGAGTATTTTCTTGAATCTGAAAATGTAAGCCTGAACCCTGACTCTGTTGAATTCTTTTTTCAACGGAAAGTTGACGAATTGGCCGATGTGAACAATTTAGACCTCAACCTTTACAACCTGAAAGGGGAGCTTCTGGTTACAAGTAATCCGGACCTCTTTATCTCTGAGCTTCTCCCCACTACCCTACCCCCTTCCCTTCTCACCGAACTGGATACGGCCGACCGAATTTTTATTGAAGAGGAAGAGCGCGATACCTTAAGCCTCTTGAATTCTTACCAATACATTCTTGATATTTCAGGGTACCCCATCGGTATTGCAAACATCCCCTACTTCGATGTAAATCAACAAATGAGCATTGAAGCAGAGGCTTTTTTTAAAACCTTGGTTGAAACCTACCTTATTCTGTTTTTAGGAGCACTCGCCCTTGGGTTTTACCTCACCCAATACATCACAAGGTCACTCAAAAAGGTAAGACAAACCATAAAAGAAACCCGTCTTGGCACCCGACTCAAAACCCTGGAATGGGAGTCGGATGATGAAATTGGCGACCTGGTAGAAGAGTATAATCGAATGGTAAGAGAGCTTGAAGAGTCGGCTGCTAAGTTGGCTGAAACGGAAAGAGATCACGCATGGAGAGAGATGGCAAGGCAAGTAGCCCATGAAATAAAGAACCCCCTTACCCCCATGAAGCTTACCGTTCAACAGTTTGAACGAAAATTAAGTCCGAACTCGGAAAGCTTTCACCAGGATCTCAAGAAGTTTACCCATACCATGGTTACTCAAATTGATGCCTTAAGCAGCATTGCCGCAAGCTTCAGCCGTTTTGCAACCCTGCCCATGGTGGAAGCCAAGGAGGAAAACCTCAGCGAAATCTTGGAAAACATGAAAACCCTTTACGATGAAAAAGGGGTTGAAATAGGAAATATTGCTAAAGAACTGAGGGTTCCGGTTGACCGGGAATTGATTGTTCGGGTGATGAATAACCTCATTCAAAACGCCCTTCAGGCCGTTCCAGATGGGAAGGAACCAAAAGTCATCCTTTCCCTGAAAAGGGGAAACAATCAAGCCCTAATTCAAGTGGAAGACAATGGCTCAGGTATTTCTGAGGAGAAGAAAGAGAAAATCTTTGAGCCAAGTTTTACCACCAAAACTACCGGAATGGGCCTCGGACTTGCCATTGTAAAACGAATTATTGTGAATCATGGAGGGAAAATCTGGTTTGAATCTTCCCCGAAATCAGGCACCACTTTCTTCATAGCCTTGCCCATGGGCAATGAATAAACGTAATTTGCCAAACAAGAATCCTGAAAAATTATTCAGCATATGAAATTTGAGAATCTGGTAGTAAAACAGAACAGCGGCATTGCCATGATTACCATCAATAGGCCAGCCAAATTAAACGCATTGAATAAAGCCACTATTGAAGAGCTAAACCAAGCTTTTACCAAGCTTGAAGATGATTCTGAAGTAAGGGTGATTTTAATTACCGGGGCGGGAGATAAAGCCTTTGTGGCAGGTGCAGATATCTCTGAATTTGCCTCCTTCAACGCAAAAGAAGGCGCTGAGCTTGCTGCTCAAGGTCAAAAGAAACTCTTTGATACGGTTGAGAACTTGAAGAAGCCCGTGATTGCAGCCGTGAATGGTTTCGCCTTAGGGGGCGGACTTGAGCTTGCCATGGCTTGCCATTTTAGAGTGGCCTCTTTCACCGCAAAAATGGGCCTTCCTGAAACCAGTTTAGGGTTAATTCCTGGCTATGGAGGAACCCAAAGGCTGGCTCATTTGGTGGGCAAAGGAAAGGCCATGGAAATGATTATGACCGCCGGAATGTTATCTGCCGACGAAGCCAATTCTTGGGGCTTGGTAAATCACGTAGTTGAGCCGGATGAGCTTACTGAAACCTGTGTAAATCTTGCCCAGAAAATAATGAAAAACTCACCTAGAGCCATTGAAGGCGCCATTCGTTCGATTAATGCCGGGTTCAAAGACGGAGAGGATGGGTATGCAACCGAAATCAAAGAATTTGGGGCCTGCTTCGGAACGGAAGACTTTAAAGAAGGCACCTCTGCTTTTTTGAACAAACGAAAGGCAGAGTTTAAAGGTAAATAAGACAAAGCCCCGATTTAGTCGGGGTTTTTTGGCATGGCAAATCCCCTAAAAAAGCTTCTGGGTCAAACCGCCATTTATGGCTTGAGTAGCATGCTGGCGCGCTTGCTGAACTTTTTGCTTGTGCCCATTTACACCCGGGTTTTTGCTCCGGATGCTTATGGGGTGGTTACCGAGCTCTATGCCTACGCCGCCTTCATCGCTGTTTTCCTGACCTTTGGGTTTGAAACGGCCTATTTCCGGTTTGCCAAAGAAAATGAGTCTAAGGTGTTTGCCTCCACTACCGGAACGGTCTGGCTGGCTTCTTTAGGCTTTTTTCTTGTCGTTTGGCTTGGGGCCGGGCACTGGGTAAGCTACTTAGGGAAAGGACACGAAGAAGAATACCTCTCCATTTTTGCGGCGATTCTGGCCTTCGATGCCATGGCTGCTATTCCGTTGGCAAGAATGAGGTACCAACAAAAGGCCATGAAGTTTGCCGCCCTCAGGTTCTCCACCATTCTCTTGAACATAGTGCTAAACCTATATTGGTTGAAATGGGCTCCTGGCTCAGAGAACTTGGGCCCTGAGGGAATTCGATTTATCTTTTATGCCAATCTGATTGCCTCTGGATTGCTCTGGTTATTCACCCTTCCGCCCATCAAACTCTTTTCAGAATTAGACAAGGGGGTGTGGACCCGCCTGGTGAAATACTCTTGGCCCCTTTGGCTTGGAGGCTTTGCTGGGGTAATCAACGAAACCCTCGACCGGGCCTTATTGGCTAATTTATTGCCTGAAGAAACGGCCTCTTATGAAGTTGGGGTTTATGGGGCTTGTTATAAACTCGCTGTGTTCATGACCCTATTTGTCCAAGCTTTTCGAATGGGCATTGAACCTTTTTATTTCCAAAACAAAGGAGAGTCAAACGACCGAAAGAATTTGGGAGACGTGGCCGGGTACTTTTTCCTTGTAGGCTGTTTTATTTTCTTGGTAATTACTGGGTTCATGGATTGGTTCAAGCATTTTATTGGGGAAGAGTACCATGGAGGATTAGGGGTAGTGCCCATACTCCTGGCGGCTAATTTATTCCTCGGTCTTTACATAAACCTTTCAGCTTGGTACAAACTTTCTGATCAAACCCGATTTGGCGCTTTCTTTTCTTTGGTAGGAGCCTTGATTACTCTAGCTGTGAACTTCTGGGGAATTTCTAGGTTTGGGTATTGGGCTTCCGCTTGGGCCACCCTTTTTGCTTATTTCACCATGTGCCTACTGTCCTTTTTTATAGGCCAAGCCCGGTACAACATCCCCTACCCTAAAAAGAAAATGGGCATCTATGCCCTCACCACTATGGGCCTTTATTTTGCCGCCCAAAACCTCCCCATTTCCGGAATCCTTTCAGGATTTTTAGGAATTCTGGTCTTTGCTATTGTGGTCATGCAAATTGAAAAAGATAAATTGCGCTTTCTTCAAAGAAAATCATGAAAATACCAGTAATCCATACCTCAGCCTATCCACTTCCTGAGCATAAAACAGACTTAGCAGCAGGACTCGACCTTCAGGCTCATATTGAAGAGGCCTTTACCCTAAAGCCTCTTGAGCGCAAATTGGTTCCTACGGGCTTGCAAATTGCCTTGCCTAAAGGATATGAAGCCCAGGTAAGACCAAGAAGCGGCATGGCTTATAAGCAAGGGATTTCCGTTCTGAACAGTCCGGGAACCATTGACGCTGATTACCGCGGAGACATTGGGGTGATTCTGGTAAACCTATCAAATGAAGACCAAACCATTCAGCCGGGTGACCGAATTGCTCAGTTGGTGGTAGCCAAACATGAACGGGTAGAATGGTTGCCTGTTCAAGACTTAAGTAAAACCGACCGTGGAGCTGGAGGATTCGGCTCAACCGGAAAAAAATAATTAACCAAATTAAAGAGAAAAAAATGCGCATTATTGTTCCTATGGCCGGGCGCGGCTCACGTCTAAGACCTCACACCCTTACCGTTCCTAAACCCTTGATTCCGGTTGCCGGAAAGCCAATAGTTCAGAGACTGGTAGAAGACATCACTCGGGTCTGTGGCCAAAAAGTTGAAGAAATTGCTTTTGTAATCGGGGACTTTGGAGATCAAGTAGAGAAAGATTTGGAGGGAATTGCTGAGAGCTTAGGGGCAAAAGGCAGCATTTATTATCAAGACAAACCCCTGGGTACCGCCCATGCCATTTTATGCGCAAAAGAATCCATGGAGGGCCCAGTAGTTGTGGCTTTCGCCGATACCCTTTTCCGGGCAGATTTCACCCTTGATACCAGTAAAGACGGAATCATCTGGGTTCAGAAAATTGAGGACCCATCGGCTTTTGGGGTGGTTAAATTAGACGATGAGGGAATCATCACTGATTTTGTTGAAAAGCCTACGGAATATGTTTCAGACCTTGCCATTATTGGAATCTATTTCTTCAGAGACGGGGCCTACCTCAGGGATGAATTGCAGTACTTGATTGACAATGACATCAAAGAAAAGGGTGAATACCAGCTTACCAATGCCATGGAGAACATGAAATTGAAGGGCTCAAAGTTTGCGCCGGGCAAGGTGGATGAATGGCTTGATTGCGGAAATAAAGATGCCACAGTTTATACCAACCAAAGGGTTTTAGAGTTTGATTCTAAGAACCACTCCATCCACGAATCCGTAAAATCTATGGGTTCAGAAATCACCCCTCCCTGCTTCATTGGTGAAGGCGTGGTTTTGAACAATGCTAAAATTGGTCCACACGTATCCATTGGAAGCGGTACGGTAATTGAAAATGCTGAGGTAAGAAATACCATCATTCAATCAGATTCTGAAATTAGAAATGCCAAAATTGCAGATTCTATGATCGGAAATAAGGTGAAGTACAATGGAGATTTCAAAAGCCTTAGCCTAGGAGACTTTACATGTTTAGAATAAGGAAAGAAATATTTTTTTATGCGGCTTTTGCCGGAATTTTAATCGGTTGTGGTTCACCGAAAGCCCTGAGCAATCAGGAGTCCGTTGAGCCCGAAGATCAAGTGCTCACCTATCGGCAGTCGGTAGAGTTTGAGCATTTGTTTTTTGAAGCGCTAAAAGCAAGAAGTACCGGAAAAACCGAGGAAGCCTTTCAGCTTTTCCAGCAATGCAAAAGAATCAACCCTTCTGACCCTACGGTGCGGTTTGAATTGGCCAAGATTTACCAAAGCTCTGGCGATTTAACCCAGGCAATTGAAGAGGTAAATGGTGCCATTAAAAGAGATTCGAAGAATAAGTGGATGCTTGAGCTTAAGGCTGAAATTCTCAGAGACCTAAGGCGCTATCAAGAAGAGGCCCAGGTTTACGGAAAACTTGTGGAAGCCTACCCCGATAATGTTGAGTGGAAATATTACGAAGGCATTGCCTTGGTGAACGCCGGTGAATACAAAAAGGCCATTGAAAAGTTCAACCAGCTTGAGTCTGAAATCGGAATTCAAGAAGACCTTTCCCTGCAAAAGGAGGAGCTCTACATTAAACTGGGTGATTTTGAGGCTGCCGTAGCTGAGATTCAGGCCTTGATTGATAGCAACCCGAAGGAGCCGAGGTATTACGGGATGCTGGCTGAACTGTACGGAGCCAATGATAAATTTGAAGAAGCCATTGCCTTATTCGACCGATTGCTTGAAATTGATCCGGAAAACCCCCAAGCTTTGGTGGCCCTGTCTGATTTATACCGGAAATCTGGAAAACCAGATAAGGCCTTCGATTTTTTGGCAAGGGCCTTTGAAAATCCGGATTATCCGGTGGAACGAAAAATGCAGATTCTGGGCAATTATTACCAGCTCATGCAAAGCAGCCAGGTGTATCGAAAAGAGGCGGTAAGGCTCCTGGAGTCTATGATTAAGGTCCACCCTGACAACCCTAGGGTTTATGCCATAAAAGGAGATTTTCTCAAACAAGATAAAAGGTTGGTAGAAGCCGCAGAGGCGTATTCAAAGTCTATTGAAATGGGCGAAACTGAATTTGGAGTTTACAGCCAACTTTTCTCCCTTTACCTAGAACAAGAGAACTTTAAAGCTTTGGCTGAGCTTACTGAGCAGGCCCAGGCTCTTTATCCCGCGAAAGCGGAAGTTTACTACTACCAAGGGGTGGCTTATTTGCAAACCGAAGAGCCAAATAAAGCCATTGAAGCCTTAGAAAGCGGATTGATGTATGTGGTTGGAAACCCTGCCTTGAAAGGGCAGTTTTACTCCATGTTGGGCGACTTATACCACGGTGAGGAATTACACGATGCATCCGATCAGGCTTATGATAAAGCTTTGGAAATCAATCCGAACAATGCCTATGTATTGAACAATTATGCGTACTACCTAAGTCTCAGAAATCAAAACCTTGAAAAAGCCCTAGACATGTCAGGCAAAAGCAATGCTCTAATGCCTGAAAACAGCTCATTTCAAGATACCTACGCCTGGATATTATTCAAATTGAAAAGGTATGAAGAGGCCCTAACCTGGATTAATAAATCCATTGAAAACACGTCAAGCCCTAATGCTGAGCTTTTAGAGCATAAAGGAGACATTCTGTTTAAATTGGGAAATAAGGAAGAAGCGCTTGAGTTTTGGAATAGGGCCTTTGAAAAAGATCCGAAAAGAGAAGGCTTGGCCCAAAAAATAGAAAATGAAAAGCTTTAAGTTTACCCATCTAGTCATTGGCCTTACTGGCTTTTTCTTGGCTTCCTGTAGTTTGTTTAGAAAAGCAGATGAAACCGGACCCAACGGAAAGCAAGTGAACCAAAGAACGGCTTATTCCATGCTTGAGAGCATGCCAGATACCATTCCGTGGATGGAGGCTAAGTACCAGATCAAACTGGAGTCTGAAAAATTCAGTCAGAATGGAAGGATTACTCTTCGTTTGGCCCATGATAAGGCAATATGGCTTTCTGTTTCACCCGGTTTTGGCATTGAAGTGGCCCGACTTTATATGACCCCCGACTCTGTGATTTTCTTAAACAAACTGAATCGAACTTATTACAAGGGTAGAAGCCAAGAATTAGGGGCCAGACTAGGCATTCCTCTTGATTTTTATCTGGTTCAAGACCTGTTTGAGGCCCGTCCGGCTAATTTTTATTCAACCGACCTCCCCCATTTATTCTTTGACAGCTTGGGCCGGTGGACCCTCAGTAATTTAGAACGGGAGGAGTTCTTGGAAGCAGTAAAACCTGGCTCTGAGGAAGAGAACCTAACCGCTTTTGGCTTAGACGCTTTGAATCAACGACTTTTAACCCAATACTCAAGAAAGGGAAAAGAACGGTTTGTGGAGGTAGTGTACACGGGTTATGAAGAGGATGTTTCGAAGGGGGCCATTCCGGAAACCTTTGAAGTAAATCTTCAAGGCAAGGAAAAAGCCAAACTTTGGTTTACCTTGCAGAAACTAGATTTAGAGAATCGGAAGTCAATGAACATTAGAATACCTTCTTCCTATGCGCCTATGTAGTTTCCTTCTTTTGCTATGCCTTTCACTTTCAAGTTTTGGTCAAAACAAAAAGGCCCAACTTCAGAAAGAGCGCAATGCCCTACAGAAGGAAATTTCTCGGGCCAATGAAATGCTGAAAAAAACGGCCTCAAACCGCGAATTAACGGCCAATCAACTAAGAGCTCTTAACCGGGCCATTGAAGCCCGCAAAAAGCTTCTAACCACCATGACGGCTGAAATAGACTACCTGCAGGAGTCTAAGGGGGTGAATGAGCGGAAAATAGATTCCCTCGAGGCTAAAATTGAGGACCATAAGGAAGAATATGCGGAACTCATTCGACAGTCTTATCGGTCAAAGAGCAAAACCAGCCGGCTCATGTTTTTGCTTTCGGCCCAAGATTTCAACCAGGCTTATAGAAGACTAAGATATATGCAAGACCTTTCTAGGCATAGAAAAGCGAAGGTTGCTGAATTGAAAAGCGCTCAGGAAGAAATTAAAAACACCGTAAACCTCATAGAGCAAGAGGTTGCTGAGAAAGAGGCCTTGATTGAGGAAAAGAAAGAGGAGCAAGAAAAGCTTAGGGGTGAGATTCAGAATAAGAACAGCATGGTTCGGAAGCTACAGCGGCAAGAATCTAGCTTAAGGGCTGAAATTAAGGAAAAGGAAAAAGCGGCTCGAGAGCTTCAAAAAGAAATAGAAAAGGCGATTGAGGCAGAATTGGCGCGACTAAAGGCTGAGAACACCAACTCAGGTACAAGTTCAGACCTAGCCCGTACCCCAGAAAGCATAGCCCTTGGAAATAGCTTCACATCCAACCAAGGAAAACTACCTTGGCCTGTGGAAAGAGGAGTAATTGTGAGTAAGTTCGGAGCTCAGCCCCACCCCGTTTACCCCTCCATTCGAGTGAACAACAATGGGGTAAAGATTTTAACGGAAAAAGGAGCTGTGGCTAGAGCGGCCTTTGAGGGCACGGTGAACAGCATATTGGTCATTCCGGGCAACCACAAGGCGGTAATCTTAATTCACGGGAATTATTTGACCGTTTATTCCAATCTGGATGAGGTGTATGTAACCCGCGGTCAAAAGGTGGATACCAAGCAAAAGCTGGGCTTAATCCATACAGATAACAACAATGGAGAAACCGTTTTAGAGTTTCAAATCTGGAAAAACACGGATAAGCTAAATCCGGAGTCTTGGTTGTACCGTTGACGCTAAACATTTGGTTACCTTTGCAGCAGAAAATTACTAGGATGAATACATTGCTTTTCTTAGGAGGATACGAATGGGTGCTTATCATAGTGGCCCTATTACTGCTTTTCGGTGGAAGAAAAATTCCGGAACTAATGCGTGGCTTGGGTAGTGGAATTAAAGAATTCAAAGACGCTACCAAGGGCGAAGATTCTGATAAATCCATCGACGAGAAAAAATAATCCATGACCTACCGTGAGTTCAGAGCCAGGTTAGAATCGGGTGAATCCACTTGTTCTGACATGGTAGAAAGATGTCTGCGCCAAATTGAATCTAGGGCGGACCTGAATTGCTTTTTGGAAATTTTTGAAGAAAGGGCTCGAAGAAGAGCTGCTGAAGAAGATGCCAAAGTCCGTAAGGGTGAATTTGGTAAGCTCTCTGGGATGGTTATTGCCATCAAGGATAATATTTGCCTCAAGGGCGAAAGGGTTTCGGCTTCTTCTAAAATTCTAGAAGGCTTTGAATCTTTGTTTTCGGCTACCGCTGTAGAAAGGCTTGAAGCCGAAGGAGCCATTATTATTGGACGGACCAATTGCGATGAATTTGCCATGGGTTCGAGCAATGAAAACTCAGCTTACGGAGAGGTTCAAAACCCGCACGACCCAAGTCGGGTTCCAGGCGGTTCCTCCGGGGGCTCTGCAGCGGCCGTAGCTGCTGGTTTATGCCATGTGGCTTTAGGCTCAGACACTGGGGGCTCCATTCGCCAACCTGCTTCTTTTTGCGGGGTGGTTGGGGTGAAACCTACCTACGGCCGGGTGTCTCGTTCAGGTCTAATTGCCTACGGTTCATCCTTTGATCAAATTGGTCCTTTGGCCAATAACCTTGACGATGCCGCTATTTGCTTAGAAGTTATGGCAGGTAAGGATGAAAAAGACAATACGTCAAGCCATACAGAGGTAAGGGGCTATGGAAATTTCCGCGAAAGCGAAGAAAAGCCCAAACGAATTGCCTACCTGAAAGAATACCTTGAGAGTGAAGGGCTGGATCCTGAAATCAAGACCTTCATGCTTGAGCAAATTCAAAAATTAAAAGACCTTGGTCATGTGGTTGAGGAAGTTAGCTTTCCCTACCTGGATTATATGGTTCCAACCTATTACGTGCTTACCACCGCTGAGGCTTCTTCAAATTTAGCCCGGTATGACGGAGTGCATTTTGGGTATAGGTCGGATCAATCTTCGGACCTAGAGTCTACCTACATAAAATCCCGGTCTGAAGGCTTTGGTCCGGAGGTGAAGCGTAGAATTATGCTCGGAACCTTTGTGCTTTCTTCTGGGTATTACGATGCCTATTATTCAAGAGGACAAAAAGTTCGTAGGCTGATTAAAGACAGAACTCAAGAGATTTTCAAGAATTACGATTTCATTCTAACCCCTTCCACGCCAAAAACGGCGTTTAAAATTGGAGATGAGGAGCATGCTAAGGATGTAACGGTGATGTATCTTGAAGATATATTTACAGTTCACGCAAACCTTGCCGGAAACCCGGCCATCAGCATCCCTCTAGGAAATCACTCAAATGGCATGCCTTTTGGGGTGCAAATTATGAGTCCGGTTTTTGATGAACAAGGGATGTTCAAGGCGGCTCACCTGATGAATTCAATCAACGATTAAATGCTAAGACTCCTTTCCGTATTGACCTTGATTACCTGCATGGCTTGCAATTCGGGTCAAGAGGGAGGCGGGTCTAGATCTGGACTAATTTTACCCAAGGCAACCGGACGAATATCTGAGCTTTTGGTAGTGGTTGAGGAAAGCTGGAAAACGGGTCCGGCGGGCACTGCACTCTCTTCTGTTTTTGAAAAAAGCATGCCTGGTTTACCGCAAGACGAGCCCTATTTTCAGGTCATCCCTATCAAACCTTCTGCGTTTTCTAAGATTTTTAGAACCCATAGAAACCTCGTGGTTATTGAAGCGGGAGACTCAAATTATATTCGATTTAAAAAGGAAGCCTATGCCCGGGGTCAGGAAGTGGTTTTGATTCAAGCCAAAAACCAAGATGACTTTGTAAAGCTCATGCAGAAAGAAGGGCAGGAAGTGCTCAGACATTTGTATGAGTCTGAGTTAAGTAGAATGCGTGCTGGATATAAAAAGCTGGTGGATGTTGGCTTGAACAAGAAATTAAAGGAGATGGGAATGTACATACCCATTCCGAAAGACTTTACCCCGGTAATAACCGATGAGAATTTCCTTTGGTTGCGCAGAGAGCTTCCAAAAGGAACCCAAGGAATTCTTGTTTTTAAGCAAAAGTTTCGGTCAGATCTTCAAATGCGTCCATCTAGAATTCTTGCTTTACGCGATAGCCTTACCAAAGAGCAGGTAAAAGGAGAGGTAGATGGGTCTTATATGGTTACCGAGTATAGATATCCCACGGAAGTGGAAAACTACGTGGTAGATGAAATGTACGGACTGAAAATTAAGGGGCTGTGGAAAATGGAAGGTGATTTTATGGGAGGCCCATTCCTCAGTCTTGCTGTGCACAATGAAGAAAAAGGTGAAATCATTTTCATCGATGGATTTAGTTACGCCCCAGAAATGGACAAGCGCAACCTAAGCATGCAATTAGAGGCCATTTTAAGCGGTTTAGAGCTGCGTTAAAAGCTCGCCTGTATCCTTACCGTGAAATTCCTTCCCGGACCAGCCAGACCACTCGCAAAGGGCTTGTAATGTGCATCGCTAATGTTCTCAACCCCCAATCTCAAGAATAAATCTTTATTTAAAGGAGCCGAAACAAAAGCGTTAAAAATGACGAAAGAGGGGGTTCCGTCTACGGTGGCCTCATCGGGGTTGTCCGTTGACCCCGGACCATATTGACTCAGGGGCTTGTTTCCGTTGTACTGGCTGGAAAAGGTAAATGTGAAATCGCGGTAAGCATAGTCTGCTGTGAGGCTGCTAAAGAGGGGCGGAACTTGACTTAAGGGCTCACCACTGGTTTCGTAACCCCAGGTTTTGGATACCGAGGCCTTCACTAAAAGACTTTTAGTAACCCGTAGATTGGTCCAGAGGTTGAACCCGAACAATTTCGCTTGACCAGAATTGGTATTTGCCACAATGGGGAGCCTTTCTCCATCGTAATCTAAGCTGTCTTCCCCGTTCAGGGAATAAGGGCGCTTAACAATGGTTTGAAAAATTTGGGTGTGGTAAAGGGCTAGGTTGAAGTCTAGCCATTCTCTCCAGCCATTTAGGCTAATTCGGTATTCTTGGTTGAAAACGTACTCAGGCTTCAGGTCAAAATTCGGAACGGTTACCTCGTTGGCCTTCTCAAATACCTTGGCTACATCGTCTAGGTTTGGGGCATGAAAACCGGTAGAAAGGGTGAAATGATGGCTGGTTCTTTTGCCTTCACCCAAGGTGTAGCCCAGAGATGCTGTGGGCGCCCCAAAGCTTCCGAAATACTTGGTTTCAGGAAGATTGAAAAAATTCTCTTCGTATTGGCTTGATAGAAACTGATGGTTGTACCGTAGCCCTGCGCTCAATTTTGAAGCATTGTTGAAGTATTTTTCTACCACAGCGAAGGCCGCAAGGGTTAAATAATTAGAGCCTCCGTCAGGATATCGGGTTGAGGTAGATGTTTCTTGGAAATTAAGGGTATTGGAAGGGTCGTAGGATCTGAGCTGGGCTGAAGAATTCACGTAATTGTACCAAGACTGAAAACCAGAAATAAGCTTAAATGTATTGGAATAATCTTTTTGACCGCTGAGGGTATATTCCAGCATTTGAACCTGTTCAGTTCTTCGCTCTTCATCGTAAGAAAGGTATTTTCGAGTGATTCGAGACTCTTCGGTAAACTGGTGGCTAATCTGCTGTCGTACCCGGTCAAAAAAGCTAGAGTCTAAAGATTCAATGACCTCAAAGGAGGCGAGGGTGCGGGTTTGTGGCCCATAATTCCAAACGGCAAATTTTGGGTTTCCTGAGAACTCAATATCGTTCAAGCGATCGAACCTAGGGATGTCACTTGAGGTGGAGAACTGAAAATTCAATCCGTAGAGCTTTTTGTCGCGGCTAAAGCGGAATTTCTTGACGATGCCTACTTGACTATACCCCGTACCAATTTGCAGGTTTGGGTCTGGATTGGTGTAAACGCTGTCGTCAAATGAATTATAAGGGTTGATGAAAACGGGAAGCTTTGACCAGCCCTCATAGCCATGGAATCTATTTTCTCCTGCCTTGATGGATTGAGACTCCATGAGGTGGATTCCGGTAAAGGATGCATACTTCTCGTTTTGAACGATGCCTCGGTAGCTTATGTTTCGAACATTTCCATTGGTGCGGAAGTCGATATCAACCTCCTGGCTGCTTCGCTCCGGACCAGGAAGGGGGTCGTAGGTTTTCATGTGAATGACCCCTCCCAAAGCGTCAGAGCCATAGTACAGGGAGTTTGGGCCAAGTTGAACACTCATCCCCTCCAAAAGGGTAGGTGGCACGGTGAGGATGTTTTGTAAGTGTCCGGAACGGTAAATGGCATTGTTCATCCGCACTCCATCCACAACCAATAAAACCCGGCTGGCTTCAAAGCCTCTAATGTTCGGAGATCCCCCCCCATATTGGCTTTTTTGCACGAAAACACCTGGTAATTCCTCGGCTAAATCGGCGGTACTCACATGATCAGGACGTTCAATTTCAGGAATGCTTACGGCAGAACGGGCTTGTACAGAAACCGTAGAAATATCTAACCTCACTTTTGCGTCAATAACTACCTCGCTAAGCATTTGATAGGATTGACTCATGTTTTGAACATAGCCTTGTCCTGCCAATGACTTTTTCGTTGTATAAATGCTTGAATAGGAAGGATGCTGAATGATGATGGGCTCCAAGGGGGCAAACTTGTCCAATGGTGCCTCTCCATTAGAATTGGTAACTACAGCCTTGGTTGTATCGGAATTAAAAATGCTGGCATTCTCAACCGGCTTATTACCGTCTGGGGTTTTTAATATGAGGTTTTGCGCGGAAAGGTTTGTAGATAAAAGGCTAACGAAAAATATCGTAAAGCACAGCTGCCGACCGAATTTCTGCGGAGTAAGGGTGATGTTTGAGAAGATAGTTGAGAAGGATTTGAATCGCATGCCCACGGTTATATTTCGGAAAACTAGTAGCAAAAACTGCACCAAAGCTAAGGGATAAATGTAGGTTGAGGGCTTTTTGCAAGGATTCTTGGTCGAAGTCTGGCTCTGAATCTGGGGATAAACCATATTTATATGGGTATAAACCTTGATCAAATACAGGTCCGTAGCCCAGTTTCCGAATCATTTGAATGAGGATAAAAACATGATCGTCAGGAGAGTAACCCCTTAGGGTTATTTGGTCTTCCCATTCAACCAAGACTTGGTAGAGTTCAGCCGGGTCACCGGATTCACGAAGGATGCGGTAGAAGACTTCTGCTAGGAAGCTACGTTGGGCCATGAGTTGTGGGTGGAAGGCTTGGGGGGGTGACCGTAATTCAAAACTCGTTAAAAACTGAATATCCTTTTGAGAGTTTTCTCGAAAAGAAACCTCGTAAGACTCGCAAGGGCGAAGGGTAGACGAAATTTTACGTAATTCCTTTTTGCTGTTTTTTGAGATAAAGGTTTTGGCTCCGTCAGGTCCGTAGAAACGGATTACTTTTTGGTATTCCTTATGGGGAATGCTGTGGAGGAAAAACAGGCGTTGGGTTTCCATATCATTTTACAACCGCTATTTTGGTAACCAGAGATTTAGAGCCATCAAAATTGGTAATAAACACTAGGTAAACCCCAGAGTGAATGGCTTCTCCGTTTAGGTTGGTACCGGGCCAAATGGCTCTTCCACCATCGGATGTGGTTTCATAAACCAGCTGCCCATTGATGTCGGTAATCTTAACATTTGCGTCTCGCACCAGGCCTGTTATAGCAATTGGCCCCTCATGGTCAGGTCTTACTGGGTTGGGGAAGGCATAAACTTGTGTCATTTCTTCTTCTGGGGCAATGGCCGCGGAGAGGTAAGAAACTAATCCTGCATCAGTGGCAAAATATACGATTCCCGTTTCCCCATCAATGGCGATGTCAAGGATGGTATTGGAGACTAAAGGGCTGTTTTCTTTGGTGAAATGGAAAATCTCTTGGGTTCCGTCAGCCGAGAAGTAAAACACACCCCCTGAGGCCGTTCCAAACCATTTCCGGTTAGAACCATCAATGGCAATGGCTGTTACACGTTCTTCGTCAAGAAGTTTGTTCACAGACCCGTCCAATTGAACCAGGATGGGCTGAGCATCAAAATTTGAATTGTTCGGGTCGAATAGGAATTCTGTATTGTAGAATACGGCAACTCCTTCTGAGGTTCCCACCCACATTTCACCATCGAGATCTTCTGCCATGCATAGAACCTCTTCGGTTGGAAGGCCTCCATTCCCTTCGATATGGGTTAAACGTTTTATTTCGTCATCCCCAGTATTGTTTAGGGTTCCATTGTCATTAAACACAACAATTCCTTCCCTCCGAAGGGTGAACCATTTATAACCATTGTGGTCAACCACAAGTACTTGGCTGAGTTGGTCAGCACTTACTTTCGGAGAAAGACTAAAACTTTGCCAGGTTCCGTCGGTTTTACGTACGGATAGGGGTTCATTCACTTCAGAATTCAATACCCATAATCGATTTTCTTCGTCCCAGTCCATTCCTCCTATTCTCACATAGTTAAGGTTATCATTGGGACGGGTTTGTAGGCTTGAATTCGAATCCTCATACCTTTCTAAAAGACCTTGGGGATTGAGTTCTAGCAGCCCTTGATTCCAGGAGGCTGCATAGACTTTTTTCGAGTTGGGGTTTATTTTTGTGCGTATAATGTCTCTGGCCCCGTCTAACTGCTCGGATGGATAGCTTTTCCATTGTCCTTGGTTTAGGATATGGACGCCTGAAGTTGAGAATTCATTGTTCCAGGAAAGGTCGATGGAACCACCGGCGATGCTAACAATACCGTCGTGTGCGGACACTCCAAAGGATCCGGAATTGCTGGGTGTATTGGGTTTTATGTTTTCAAAATTAATTCCAAACCAGTTGTGAATCAGGGCGTTTTCTTCATCGGCAATCCAGTTATGGCCAAACTCATCAACCACTACATCTTGTGGACGGAAGCTTGGGTAGGGGGTTTGGTTCAAGATTTTCTCAACCCCACCATCGGTTCTATATCGAACCATGGAAGAATAATGGCAGGCATAGAGCTCACCGTTTATTGCTTTTAATTTATTGGTGGACCAGGTAAAATTGCCAAACCTTGTCCATGCATTGCCATCGTAAGTAAATACGGTGTCTTGGTTAAAGTCAGGGGCGTCAAGGTTGGTATAAACCACATCATCAAGGGTTGTAAGGGTGTTAAAACTTCCTTTTCCACCCACGGAGTGCTGGGTCCAAGCATTAAAATCGATTAGGTTAGGATTGGATAATTCGGCAGTGAACATTCCTTGGTCGGTAGCGGCAATAATTTGGGTAGAGGTGGTGGTGAGGGCCCGAACATTAACTTGGGTAGCATTCGGCCCAATGAAATAGGTCTCTTTGATTTCTTGGCGGGGGATGTCTAGAACAACAATCCCAAATCCACAGCCGATGTAGGCAAGGTCTCCACGCACATAAATGTCGTTGATGGTTTTCTTTCCAAGCAGGCTAGAGTTTAGAATGTCAGGAAGGTTAATGATTTGGTTGTCGCGAATTAGATCAATATTAGAATTTTGGTATCCAACCAATAGGCTGTTTTGGTTTGGGGCATATGCAATGGCTTCTACTTTTACGTCGTTGAGGCCATTTATTTTGGATAGGACTTCAAGTTCTCCAGTTACCCGGTCGTAGATAAGGAGTCCATTGTCTGAGGCCAGGATATAATTTTCGCCGTTGTAAATTATCTCTTTGGTTTGGATATGGGAAAGGTGGTCTTGCCAAGATCCAATTTGGGCAAAGCCGCTAAGGATGAAAAAGCAAAAGAAGCCGGTGAGTAATTTCTTCATATTAGAGTTCTATGGCTTAGAAACGTATAATTTCCAAAATTATGATAAAGGGATGATTTCCGCCCTAAAAAACCCCTGATTTCAACCAATTTTCCGCGAGACATCTCCGCGCCGGAGGGTTCGTGTACCAGCGAAAGGAGAAAGTGCCTTAAATCGAAGATTTCAGGCCTTTTTGAAGACGTGGATAAGGCTGCTCTGGTTTTTGGAGGATTTACCTTTGATGTTGGATAGGATTCCGGATTGAATGGCTTTTGGGAAAGGAACTTTGTTTCCAATGTTCTTTTCAGAAAGCAGGGAGACATAAAATGAGTCGAGAGGCATATTGTAAGTTCCTACTCGTTGGAAGCCGACACTTTTCAAAAGGAGGTTGAGTGATTTTTTTGTGAAGTGGTAAAGGTGTCGGGGGAGGTCCCAGGCGGCCCAATCAAAACCATAAATTTTGGCATCCTTTGAGTCGGGGTTAGGAACTGCGATCATCAAAACCCCGTTTGGATTTAGGTGCTGGCTTATTTTTTCTAAATCAGCCCTTAAGTTGGGCAAGTGCTCTAAGACATGCCAGAGGGTGATTAAGTCGTAGGTGCCTGTAATTTCAGATACTTGGGAAGAAAGTGTATGTCCTAACTTTGCCTCTGCTATTTCTTTGGCAATGGGTGAGGGTTCTACTCCAGAAGTTTGAATTCCTTTTTCTTGGAGAAGGCTTAAAAAATACCCGGTACCACAGCCTATGTCTAAAGCGGTTTTAGGTTGAATATGTTTCCGTACCAGCCGGTATTTTTTGTTCAGCATAATTTGCCGAGCTTTTTGATAGAGCAAGGGGGTTAGGCCTTTCTTGGTGTCCGAATGAGAGATGTAGTCTTCCGACTCATAGTATTTTCCGAGATCAGATTCTTGTGGACGAGGGTTGGTGAATTTGAGTTCGCAATCCTTGCATTCATGTATTTCGAAGGATTCTTTGCTGACAAGCCAGTCTTCGGCTTGCCCGTAGAATTCAATGCTTGTGGATTTGCAAGCTGGACAGGCAGTGAGTTTTTCCATTTGTTTCACGTGAAACTATCTTCCTAAGTACACCAAAAGCACAGAGATGTCGGAGGGGTTCACCCCGCTTATTCTTTGAGCTTGTGCAATGGATTCAGGTTTGATTTCGGTTAATTTTTCTTTGGCCTCGTGAGAGAGGGATGCAAGTTTATGAAAATCTATGTCTTCAGGAATTTTCAAATTCTCGAGACGTTGAAGTTTTGCGGCTTGTTCTTTTTCTTTTTCAAAGTAGCCGGCATATTTCGCTTGGATTTCTACTTGTTCTAAAATCTCCTCTTCAAATGGGTTCTCGGTTAGGTATTGTTTAAGCGGTCCCATTTGGCTTAGGTCTGAAAGTTTCACTTCCGGACGTAAAAGGAGTTTTATGATTTTGGTTTTTTGCTTTACTGGGGCAGAGCCCAGGCTTTCAAGTAGCCCGTTGGCTTGGTCAGGGTCAATGCTGGTTTTTTCTAAGAATTTAAGGCATGCTTTATAAGCCTGCTCTTTTTCTTGTACCCGCTCTAGCCGTTGGTCAGAGGCTAGTCCAATGGAGTGCCCTAGGGGGGTTAACCTTGAGTCGGCATTGTCTTGTCTTAAGAGTAAGCGGTATTCGGCTCTACTCGTAAACATTCTATAGGGCTCATCGGTTCCCTTGGTAATAAGGTCGTCAATCAAAACGCCGATATAAGCCTGATCGCGTCGAAACACGATGGGTTCAAGATCTTGGGCTTGGCGTGAGGCGTTTAAACCGGCAACCAACCCCTGGCAAGCGGCCTCTTCGTAGCCTGTAGTTCCGTTGATTTGTCCGGAGAAATATAATCCGGAAATTAGTTTGGTTTCGAGGCTGTGGTTTAATTGGGTTGGCGGGAAATAGTCGTATTCAATGGCGTAGCCCGGACGAAACATTTTGAAATTTTCAAATCCTGGCACAAGGGAGAGGGCTTTGTGTTGAATGTGTTCAGGTAAGGAAGAAGAAAACCCGTTTACATAAATTTCGCAGGTTTCCCAGCCTTCGGGCTCGATGAAGAGCTGATGTTGGTTTTTGTCGGCAAACCGGTCAATCTTATCTTCAATGGAAGGGCAGTACCTGGGGCCTAATCCGCCAATTCTACCGGTAAACATCGGCGATTGGTGGAAAGCGGTTTTTAGGATGTCGTGAACCTTTTGGTTGGTGTAGCTAATGTGGCAAGGGCGTTGCTTGGTAAGGGGGCTGGTGTTGGTAAAGGAGAATTTTCCGGGCTTTTCATCGCCTTCTTGCAGTTCCATTTTGGTGAAATCGAGGCTTCGTCCGTCTACCCTTGGAGGGGTTCCTGTCTTCATCCTTCCGCTTTCAAATCCTAATTCTACTAGTTGTTCCGTTATTCCTTTTGCGGCTGCCTCGCCGGCACGACCCCCGCCGAACTGCTTTTCGCCAATGTGGATGATTCCATTTAGAAAGGTACCATTGGTAAGAACTACAGTTTTGGATTTAATTTCATGGCCCATGCTGGTTTTTACCCCAAAGACCCTTTTGTCTTTCACCAAAAGGCCGGTGACCATGTCTTGCCAAAAATCGAGTCCAGGTGTGCTCTCAAGTTTTAGGCGCCAGGCTTCCGAGAAACGCATGCGATCAGATTGAGCTCTGGGACTCCACATGGCGGGTCCTTTGCTTCTGTTCAGCATTCGGAATTGAATCATGGTTTCATCGGTTATGATCCCTGAGTAGCCCCCAAGTGCATCTATTTCCCGTACGATTTGTCCTTTGGCAATTCCGCCCATGGCGGGATTGCAGGACATTTGTCCGAGGTTTTGAAGGTTCATGCTTACCAATAGGGTAGAGGCTCCGGTTTTTGCGGCAGCTGTGGCGGCCTCGCATCCGGCATGGCCTCCGCCAACTACAATAACATCATATGAAGTATGGAACATTTGGGTCGTGTTTCACGTGGAACATTTCTTGAGCCGCGGTTTGATCTAATGGCTGAAGGGGCGCAAATTTAGGCATTTATCTTCTTCTTCACGCATTTGCTTAGCCTCCTCTGCGGTCTTGTCGCCAAAACCAATGAGGTGTAAAACGCCGTGTATGATTACGCGGTCAAGCTCATCGTTTGGGTCTTCACCTAATTCTTGGGCATTCTCTTCAACCCGGTCAATGGATATCCATAGGTCGCCTGAAATTTGTTTGCCAATGGAATGGTCGAATGTGATAATGTCTGTGTAGAAATCATGGTCTAGTTCGCGCTGATTGATTTCCAATAAGGTTTCATCGCTGCATATGTTTATGCAGAGTTCTCCGATTTCAAAATCGTAAGATTGGGCAACGGCCTGAATCCATTTTATCCTTTTGGTGGTTTTGCCTAGTGGACGAATGGGGTCTTCAAAATAGATGTTGGAATCAGTCATTATCGATTGTATTGAAGTAATCGGATGTCTTGTGCTTGTAAAAAGGTCTAAGTTCTTGAGGTAGGGTTTTGAATAATTCACTCTGCCTTTCTTTTTCTTTCTGGTATTCTAAGAAGGAATCGGGTATTTTCCGTTCTATTTCCTGTGCTTCTTTAGACTCTCTTTCTTTGTCTTGTTTTCGCTCTCGTTCTGCGGTTTCGGCCTCCAATAAGCGGGTCAGGATTTCTTCTTGGCGCTTTAAGGTTTCCGGACTTATCCTTTGGTTGAGTAGATCCTCCTCGGTTTTTTCCATTTCTTCAATGGCTTTTTGAAGGGATTTGGATTGACTGGTCCCGTCTTCTCCCTGTTCCCGTAGAAGTTCTTGTAATTGTTGTCTTAGGGCTTCTTGACGAGCGGCCATTCTGGCTAATTCTTTGCTCATGCCCATGCCTCCTCCTGGCTTCTTGCCGGGTTTTTCGCCGGGTTTTTTGCCTTCTTCTAGCATTTTTTGAAGGGCCTTCATTTGCTCGTTTAGCTGTTGCTGAAGCTGGTTCATGGTTGAAGGATTGGGCTTGCCATTTCCGGGTTTTTGGCATTGTTGGTTGCCAGGCATTTTATTGGCCATGGCCTCTTGCATTTGCTTTAAGACATCGCTTAAGAGCAAGGCTAAATTGTTGGCCGAGGTCATGGCTTCCTGCTGTGACCCTCCAGCCGCTCTCCCTTGCCTCTCAGTTAAAAACTCTAAGGAACGGTCCATGGAGCCAATCATGGTTTCTAGTTCATCGGTGATGATGGATTCAATTTGAACAACCCGCTTGGCAAGGGCTCTAAGACTGTCTTCCACAATTCGGCTGTCTGAAATAAGTTTGTTTTGGGCGCGAATGAGGTCAACAAACTTGGGGTTATTGGGGTTCATCTCCTGGCTTTCATTCAGCAAAGCCTCTTGGTCTAAGGAAACTTCCAATAGATTGTCAAGTAGCTGACGTAGATCCTCCATGTCTTCCATTGATTGTTGCATGGAGGACTGTTGTTGCATAGACTGCATGGCTTCGGCCATTTTTTTCATTTCCTCAGCGGCTTCTTTCTGCTTTTGACCGGCTTCTTGGCGCTGGTTCTGTTTCAGGTTTTCCTGGGCCTCTTCCATGTCTTTTTTGATTTCCTCCTCTTGTTTTTGGAAATCATCCATGCGCATGGGCTCTTCAAGTTCGTTGTTTTTTTCCTGAAGCTTTTTATAATCTTCAGAGAGCTCCTTGAACTCTTGATTCAAGCTATCTTGTTGTTCCTTCAGCTCTTGCATGCCTTCCTCGGACTCCGGGCTTTCTTTGGATAAGTCTTCTTGGGCTTTTTGAAGCTCCTCTAGCTCTTCAATGGTTTCGGTAAGCTCTTGCTCTACCTCTAAGCGTTTGAACAGCTCTAAGTTTCGGTCCAACTCTTCCTCAAGGCTTTCCTGATCTTTCTCTAAATCGCGCAAGGCGTCCTCAAGGTCTTCCTTGTTGAGCTCTTCCATCATGCGCTGGATTTCCTCCATTTTCTTGCGCATATCTTCGTCCATCACCTTATCCATTAGCTCCTCAAGCTGCTTTTGCTTGTTCAGAAGCTCTTCGTTTTGATTTAATTCTGACTGGCGGGATTTCTGTTGCTCCTGAAGCTTCTCTACCTGTTTTTGATTTCGTTCAAGGGCCTTTTGCTTACGAATTAATTCTTCTAGCCGCTGCTGGTCTTCCCAAGAAAGTTCTTTCTTGTTCAGCATCTCGCGGTTCAGGTTTTCAATGTCTTCTTTGATTTCCCGGGCCAGGCCTAAATTCTCCTCTAATTTCTCCTTAATCTTCTCATTGTCTTGGTCGCGACTTTCTTTAATGGCCTTAAGGCTAGGTCTTTTAATGTGTATGGTTTGAGATTCTGAAACCTTGGGGCCGTTTACAGCGTCGTTGTCATACAAGCGTGCTTTCACCCTTAATTCCTGCCCGGGCTTAAGGTTCAGGCTGTCTAGATCTAAGGTTTCAAAGGTTGAAAACTGAAGGTTTCCCTTTGGTAACTTAAGCTTACGAATTATTTCGCTAGATGGAGTAGTAAGTACAAGCTCAAGTTTTGTGAATCCATAATCGTCCTTCCCCTGAAGGGTATAATACCTTTGCTTGGAATCTGTAGAGTCAATGAACTCTTCCAGGTTGATTTTTGGAAATTGATCTTTTATCACCTCCAATGCGTAAAAGGCCGTATCACTCACTTGTTGAAAATCGTTACCGGCAATAATGGTATAAGGGGAGGAAGTTTTTGCCTCTAGCCGATTTTGGAAGAGATTTTCCTTGATTTCTTCAAATTCTGAAATTTCCTCGAAAATTTTCAATTTCATAAATCGGGTATCCCTGGCCTGTATATCCCATTGAATAACAGTTCCTTCCGGCACAGAAAGATCGGCCTGATTCTCAATTCTCTGGTCTTTAATCTGCGTATATGAGGGGTAGTCCAGTTTAATGGAGAATCCTTCCAGAAAAGGGCGCGGTATTATGTCAAGTAGGTAAGCTTGGCTTGAGGTGAGTTCCGTTTGGAATTTAAATTCAAGGGGTTTTCGAACCTGATCGATTTTGTATTGAAATTCATCCGGACCCGTTTTTTCCATTCTTCGAATTTTACCGTCGAAGGCGAGAAATAGTTTTTCAGGAAGTTGGTTTCCGGAAATTTTCGCCTTCAAGGTGAAAGATTCGTTTTGAACCGCTTGAAGGACTTCATTTCCTAAGATGATTTGGTAAGGAGCTGCAGCCTGAAAATCGGTTCTATGTGCAATCATCCTTTTCGACCCATCAGATAGAATGTTCACATTCCCTGAAAAGGTAAAGATCAGCACAATCCCTAGAGGAATCAGGAGTAGGGTGGCCGTTTTCCAGTTCCTTTTGATCTCAATGGCAGATTCAAAGGGTACATCCTTTAGGTTTTCAGCTTTTTGCTCGATGGAAGCCAAAATAAGTTCAGAATCAGCTTGACCAATCCTTTCGAGCTGGATTAAATTTAGGAGGCGGTCTGAGACTTCTGGAAAATACTTCCCCAAAAGGGACGCCGCTTCCTCCGAACTCATTCGTCCGGAAAGTTTTAAAAGGCCGAAGCTAGGGGGCAGAACAAACTTCCAAAGGATGAATGCGGTAAACCCGATAAAAGCCCAGAAAATGCTGGTACGAACCGGGACTGAAAAGGATCCAAAATAGAGGAATGTGGCGATTACAATGAAAAGCACGGCCAATAAGGTGGCAAAATAAATCCCTCCTTTGATGAGCTTATCCCGGTAATATTTCCGGATGAAGCCCTCTAATTTCTCGTGAATACGTTCTACTTGATTCTGCATAACTAACAAAGTTACGAATAGATGTGATGGAAGGTGCGGCAAATCAGCGAAATGCCTTAATTTATTAACGAAAAACAACCTGAATCGGTATCTTTGCCGCCCTTAAATTAGAGCCATGTCAAAAGATATACGCGTACGTTTTGCTCCGAGTCCAACGGGCCCCCTGCATATGGGAGGAGTTCGAACCGCCCTTTACAATTATTTATTCGCCAAAAAGAAAGGCGGAAAATTCATCCTTCGTCTTGAAGATACCGACCAAACTCGGTTTGTAGGCGGAGCGGAAAAATACATCCTTGAATCCCTTGCCTGGTGTGGTATTTCACCCAATGAAGGATTAGGTTCGGAAGAGCAGCCCTATGGACCTTACCGCCAATCTGAGCGGAAGGAAATCTACCGTCAATACGCCGACCAGCTTTTGGAGTCAGGCCATGCTTATTATGCCTTTGACACCTCCGAGGAGCTTGAAAACATGCGTGAGCGGTTGAAGGCGGCAGGTAACCCTTCTCCTCAATACAATGCCATTACCCGAACTTCGATGAAAAACAGCCTAAGCCTTTCGGCGGAAGAGGTTGAAAAGCGACTGGCGGCTGGCGATCCTTACGTAATTAGGGTAAAAATGCCTCGAAACGAGGAGGTGAAATTTGAAGACATTATCCGGGGGGTAGTGGTTGTAAATACTCAAAACCTGGACGATAAGGTGCTTTTTAAAAGCGATGGAATGCCCACCTACCACCTTGCCAATATTGTGGATGACCACTTGATGAAGATCTCCCATGTAATTCGTGGGGAAGAATGGCTTCCCTCAGCCCCTTTACATGTTTTACTCTACCAGTTTTTAGGTTGGGATCGCCCTGAATTTGCCCATTTACCCTTGATTCTAAAGCCGGATGGTAACGGAAAACTGAGTAAGCGAGATGGAGACCGATTGGGCTTTCCTGTTTTTCCTTTGGTTTGGGAGAATCCTGAAACAGGGGAGGAAGCAAGTGGATATAGAGAGTCTGGTTATTACCCAGAAGCCTTTGTGAATATGATGGCTTTCTTAGGTTGGAATCCGGGCACGGAACAAGAAATATTTGACCTAGAAGGACTGGTTGAGGCCTTTGATTTAGACCGTGTGGGAAAGGCTGGGGCCCGTTTTGATCCAGATAAAACCCGATGGTTCAATCAGCAACACCTTCGCCAAAGAACCGATGCGGAATTGGCTGAGGAGCTGAAGCCCATGATTTTGGAAGCCGGATTAAATGTACCTGAGCGGGAGCTTGAAGAAATGGTTGGATTGTTGAAAGAGCGGGCAACCTTTTTAAAGGAGATGATTCAGGAGGGCGCTTATTTCTTCCAATCGCCTAAGGAGTATGATGCCAAGACTGTGTCTAAGAAGTGGAAGGAGGATTCTCCGGCTCTTTTGGCCGATTTAAGAGACGAACTCCAGGAGATTGAGGATTGGTCTTCCGAAAATATTGAAGCTCGTTTCAAGGCTTTTATGGAGGCCAAAGAGATTGGTTTCGGAAAAATCGGTCCGGTATTTAGGCTGGCCTTAACCGGGAAAGGGATGGGACCTTCCTTATTTGATATATCAGCCCTACTTGGAAAGGAAGAAGTGATGAACCGTTTGAATGCGGGCATAGAAAACATTGAGAAGTGAAAATTTCAGTTCACGGAATAAGAACCTTTGCCTACCATGGCTGCATGCCTGAGGAGGGTTTGGTTGGAACCTGGTTCCGAACAGACATTGAGGCGGAATACGACTTTTCAAGGTCCATTCAAACCGATTCCCTTGAAGACACCCTTGATTACAGCCTTTTGGCAGCCATTTGCCAAGAGGAGATGGCCAAGAGGAGCAAATTGATTGAAACGGTTGCTGGCAGGATTTTGGAAAGGGTATTGAGCATTCCCGGGGTGCGAAAATGCGCCCTTCAGGTGATTAAAGAGCATCCTCCAATTGACGGGCAAGTAGATGCGGTATCGGTTTCTTTGCAAGGAGAAAATCCACTTGTACCTAAGCCTGAAAACACCTAAGTTTGCCCCCTTACTAAAAGGTCGCGTGGCCGAGTGGCTAGGCAGTGGTCTGCAAAACCATCTACAGCGGTTCGAATCCGCTCGCGACCTCAGAATAAAGCCTCCGATTTTCGGGGGCTTTTTTTATGAATTAAGGGCTTAGTTCTCTGATTTTCTAAAAGTTACCAGCGCTGGCAATGGCATGGTTTTGTGGGGAATTACCCCGCGAAATCCAAGAACTTTACCACCGTTTTACCCTCAGCGTAAGCTTTTTCTTTTCAAGACCCCTTTGGATTTAGGCACTAACGCTCAGGAAAGTTGAATGGCTTTTGATTAAATCTTCAAGGCTTTCCTTCAGGCAGAATACATGTTTATAGCCTTTCCGCAAAAGCAAGCTTCCCAAAACCGAAGAAAGTTGCCCTCGCTCTGAATAGATGATGAATTTATCCTCCAATCGAAGCTCATATACCTGAGAAAGGTATTGATCAATGGAAAAATGCTTGGCCCCCGGTAGGTGAAGGGGTAAAGGACGTCCGGAGGTGGACTCTAAAAGGTGAAAGTCGCCCTCATCTTTGACCATTTCAAGATCTTCAACGCCAAGGGTAGGTATCATTTCAAATTTTCGGTGGGCATGCTGCCAGGCCGTAAAGCCCCCATCTAAGTAGCCTAGAACCCCATTTAAGCCAAAACGAGTCAAGATGTCAAGGGCTCTATTCTCGTCGCCAGGTTCGGCAATTAAAAGGAAAGGCGGATTAAGCTTCTTTTTTAGCTTTTCAAGATAAAGCTCAAGGTTGGAGTCAATGGGCAAAGAAACGGAGCCAGGAATGAATCCAGACTGAAAGGCTCTTGCCGGACGAAGGTCTAAGATATGGGCAGCCTTTAGCTTTTCCGAAAATAGGGAAAGACTAAGCGGACGGTTGCCCAGCTGCCGTTGTTTATGAAAGTTGGAAATTTTCGACATGGATGAAATCTAGAGCATGGCCTTAGGTGAGGCGAAGAGGGCAAAGTTAGAAAGGCTCCAATCCTAGCATATGATGGCTGTCAAATAAAATATTGACATTTAGAGACAATCTTGAGTAATATCCTTTGGTTCCAAATATCTTTAAGGCCTCAACCTTTAGTTTTGAATCATGCACCATGAAGGATTTATGGTTTACCAAGCCTCAGCAGGCTCTGGAAAAACCTTTCAACTGGCCCTACGTTTTCTGCACTTATGCCTCTCTACCCCGAACCATAATGTGTACCGGCAGATCCTGGCCATTACCTTTACCAAAAAGGCGGCTCGGGAAATGAAAGACCGGGTGATTGAAACCCTTGAACAGGTTTCCACCGGCAAAGAGACCGGCACATCCAAGAGCCTTATGGTTGAACTGTTAAAGTCTACCGGCATGGAAGAGAAAGAGCTTCGAAGGAAGTCTTCGCTTCTTCTTACCGAACTCTTGCATGACTATTCTCGGTTTTCTATGATGACCATTGACTCCTTCACCCAAAGGCTGGTGCGCTCCTTTGCTCATGACCTGCAGCTTCCTTTGAACCTGGAGATTGAACTGAATCAGGATGTGGTGCTTGATTTGGCCATTGATTTTTTGCTAGATGAGGCCCAGGATGATGAGGGCCTATCCGCCATTTTAGATGAGTACACCCGCAGCTTTTACCAAAACTCTTCCAGCTTAAAGCTTCGGCAACAGCTTGAGCAATTGGGGAAAGACTTGATGAATGAGGAGTATGCCTCTCTTTTAGAAAGGTTTAAGTCTTGGGAATATCCGGCGGAAGCCTACGAAAAGGAAGAGAAAATCTTGAACAATTACCGCGATGAATGGAAAAAGCTCAAATCAGCCTTTAGGTCAACTATGGCGGCAAATGGGCTTACCGATCAGGACCTTACTAGAAAATCGAGTCTTGCAAATGTAATTCTTGAGGTTGAAAACAGAGATTGGTACCTGACCAAACCTTTAACCTTTCAAAAAAACATTTTGAAGGGGAGTTATGTTTCCAGTAAACACCCTCAAAAATCAGAAATAGACCCTCATTTAGACCCTCATTTCAAGCGGGCTTTGGAGCTTAAAAACCAGGATGCAAAAAGAGCCTTGGAGGCAAAGATTTTTATTCAGGAGCGGGATAAACTCAGGCTCTTATCCAAGCTTCAATCTTCCATTCAGAACATATACGATGCTCAAGGAATGGTGCATATATCGGCCATTAACCGAATTCTGAACGAGGAAATTAAAGACCAACCGGCCCCCTTTGTATTTGAACGAATTGGCGAAAAGTTCAAACATTTTTTCATTGATGAGTTTCAAGACACCTCGGTGGTTCAATGGGAAAACTTGATTCCCTTGGTAGAAAATGCCTTGGCGGGAGATGAGCAAAGCTCTAAGGGCAACGGGCCTTCCTGTTTCCTTGTGGGTGACGCAAAACAATCCATTTATCAATGGAGGGGAGGGGATGCCGCCCAATTCATTGATCTAGGTGATCCGGAGAAAAGCAAGTATAAGTTTAAAGATCTAGAGCATAAAAAGCATTTGGTTCATAGAGAGAAGGACTTTAAAAATCAAAACTTCCGTTCAAGGGAAGAGGTGATTAAGTTTAACAATGGATTTTATCAAGCCCTTTCACCCAATCTAGCCCTTGAATCAGAGATTAGAGCCTTTGAAACCGCCTTTCAAAATCCAGGGAAAACCGATGATGGAAAAATCTTAAACCCCGGGGGCTACGCGGAGGTTACGGTTTACGAGAAGGCCTCGAAAGGGGAGGATTCAAATGCCTTGAAATGGGTGGTAGACTGCCTGAAAAAAGCGGAGGAGGCCGGTTATTCTCATGGGGAAATTGCCGTTTTGGTTCGGGGGCATGCCGAGGGGAAAAAGATTTCAGATTACCTGGTTGGTCTGGAAGGCGAAAACTATTCAGTGGTTTCTGCGGACAGCTTAAAACTCATGGAAAATAAGTCGGTGGTTCGGGTGGTTAGCATGCTTGAGTATATTGCCTATCCTGATTCTCCTCCAGCCCAGTTGGGGGCTTATCAAGGCGGAATGGACGCTGGAATTCTGGACGCCCGTAGCGGACATGAAATGGGGAGCTTAAAACAAAGGGAGGCGCTGTTAAAAGAGAGGTTTCCCGTGGAACAATGGAAGAAAATGGCCTTGTTTCCTCTGGTGCAATCGGTGGTTTCTACCCTATATCCGCAAGGACATTACGATGTTTTCCTAACCTCCCTTCTTGACCTAGCCCTTGATTTTTCTGGTCATGAGGAGGAAGATTTACACGCTTTCCTTAAGCACCTGGAAGAAACCGACAATAAGGTTGAAATGGCGGGCGACCCCAACTCCATTCGACTTTTGACGTATCATGCCTCCAAGGGGTTGGAGTTTCCGGTGGTCATCATTCCGCATATGGGACAGGAAATATTGAAGAATCATCCTTTCTGGGTTGACCTTGAAGGGGATCCTCGTGCCCCGGCCATTCGGCTTATGCTCTCTCAAAAAGATCATTTGCCCGAGTTTTTAGACGGGAAGATTCAGGCGAAGTTCAACCGGGCAAAACTGGAGGTCATGGACCTACTTTATGTTGCTACTACAAGGGCTCAGGACCTGCTTTTCATTGGGGCAGAAATTCCTGGGAAAAGTGAAACAAAGGAGAAAGTTGACCATTGGATTTATAAATGGATGCAAGGGGAAACGGTAAGGAAAGCGGGAGATTTTGAAATCCAAAAGACCCTAAAGCAGAATGAAAAGGCTAGGTCTAGAGAAAAGCCAAAAGCTGGCTTGCCCCCTGAGAATTTTGATAAAAGGGTAAGCGCCCAAAACGATTGGGTGGAGAAAATTCGAATTGCTAAAACCTTTGAAAAATCATTGCAAACCGAAAAGTCTTTCGGAAACTTGGTTCACAACTGCCTTGAGAACATTTACGACCATAGAGATCTGGAGGCGGCCTTGAACCAAGCTCTGAACAAGGGAGTTGTTCGGGAAGATGGCCTGGAAGGACTGAGGAAAAGATTAGAGTCCTTGGTTTTTCACCCGGAACTCAAAGCCTTTTTTGAGCCCGGAAAAAAATCAATGAACGAAAGAAGCTTTTTGCAGCTATCCGGAGAAGTTGGAAGGCCCGACCGCGTGGTTCTTCTGGAGGATAAATGGGTGGTCCTGGATTATAAAACCGGAAAAAAACGAGAGGAACACCTCCTTCAAATTGCCGCTTATAAAGAGGCTCTAAAAGCCATTACTGAATTGCCTGTGGAAGCCCTTTTGGTTTACATCCACGAAAACGATACTGAAATTTTAAAGCATGGATAGTCAAGGATTTATTAATCGATTATGCGATTGGATTGCAGGTCAATCCAACGAAGTGAGAAGTCAAGCCCTCTTGGTTTTACCCACCAGAAGGGCCATGCTATTCATACAAGAAGCTTTGTCTGAACGCCTTTCTCCCGGGTCATGGTTGCCCGAAATGACGGTAGTTGATGAATTTGTTTTAAAACATGGATCCTATGAATCCTTAGACTCAATTTCTCAAGTCTTCACGCTTTATCAAGCGCATTTAAAAGTAGAGGCTGAAGCGGAAGGGTTTCGAGACTTTCTGAAATGGGCCCCTCAGGTATTGGTTGATTTCAATGATGTTGACAAGTATTTGGTTGAGGCTAAAAGCCTTTTCAGCCTCATTCATGAGCAAAGGAAAATGGAAGCGTGGTCGCCAGAAAAAGAGCCAACCGCCCTCATGAGTCGGTACATTAAGTTTTATGAATCTCTTGCGGACCTGTATAAGGAATACACCCGATTGCTGGATGAGAAAAAACAAGGTCATCAAGGTTATGTACTTAGGCAGGCCGCGGAAAATGCAGACCCGTTTTGGGAGAAGGTTCAGGAAAAATCGGCCCATGTGTGGTGGGCAGGGTTCAATGCATTGAATCAGGCGGAAATCTTATTGTTAAAAACGGGTAAGTCTAAATTGGACCTGAAATTCTTTTGGGATTTTGACGAGCATTATCTTAAAAAGGAGCAAGAGGCTGGGTACTTCATTCGGAAAATGCAGGATCCAGAGCTTTCAGGAGTTTTCAAGAATACCCTGGAAACCTCGCAAGATTTCAAGCGGAAAAAGAAGTTTACCGAAGTGCCTGTGCCAAAATTTGCCTCCGAGTCAACCGCTGCAGCAGAAGCCGTAAGAAAAGCCTTAGAGGATGGCGAGAATCCCGAAGACATTGCCCTGGTATTGGCCGATGAGAAGCTCCTAGAGCCCATCTTGAACCAAATTCCCGAATCGGTTAAGAAAATCAACATTACCATGGGCTATCCCATCCGGAATACCTTGCCCTACCGGTTGATCAAGCAAATCCTTTATGCTCAGAAAAATGCCGAAGCCAAGGCGGGTAAGGGAAAGAACCTGGTGTATTACCATAAGGATGTATTGAGGGTTCTTGAGAATCCACTTTTGGTAGGATTTCCATGGGCTCAAATGGGTATGGATCAAATAAAAAACTCCGGGAAACCCTATTTCACTTCAAATTCCTTAAGGCGTCAGGTGGATGGCCTCCCAGATTTCTTCCCCGAAAGGGTGGACCTTGAAAAAGGTTTGGAAAGTTTAACCTTATGGCTAGAGTCTTGGATGCAAGACCAGGTTCAAGGAAACTCACCCGATGGATTTGGGCTTGAGGCTGGGATGCAAGTCTTGCAAATGCTCAACCGTCTTTCAGATTTGGTCAGGGAATACCAAGCGTGGCTTGACCTTGATTCCTGTTTTTACCTATGGCAACAGCTTTCACAGTCCTTTTCTGTCTCATTCATAGGAGAACCCCTGCAAGGACTTCAAGTCATGGGTTTATTGGAAACCCGAACCCTCGACTTCAAGCATGTGATTTTGGTTTCGGCCAACGAGGGAAAAATACCCAAGGGTAGATCCGAAAGCCCCTTCATACCCTTTGATACCCGAAGAGAGGTGAACTTGCCTTCATTTGTTGAGCATGACGCCGTGTACGCCTATCATGTGTACAGATTGGTACAGCATGCCGATAAGGTAGATTTTGTATACAATGTAGATGGAAAGAAAGGGGCAGAGCCGAGCCGATTTATCCGTCAGATGAGGTTTGAAATCGGGGCTGCCCATCAGAACATTCAATGGGAGGTCAAGCCTTTTCAAATGGACCCTCTTCGTTTGGAAGAGTTTAAAATCAGCATTCCTAAAAACGAGGAAATGCTCAAGGCCCAGGAGGAAATCCTTAATAAAAGAGGTTTGTCTCCTTCGGCCATGGCCACCTATTTTGACTGTAGTTTGAAGTATTATTTCCGGTATTTGGCCAAGATTAAAGAGGGGGTTGAGATTCGGGAAGAGCTACAAGCGGATCATTTTGGAACCTTTGTTCACGATGCCCTGGAGATTGCCTATTCCAAAATGGGGGCTAAGGTGGCGGCAGCAGAAATAGATAAGATTCTGGCGGATCCCCACGAAATACTGGCAGAGGCTGAGTCGAAGATTGAAATGGACGCAGCCCAATTGAAGCTAGGCATTAACCTTCTGCAAATGAAGCTAGCCAAAGAGCAGTTTTTTGGCTTTTTGGAAAAAGAAAAATCCTTTGTTGAGGCGCATGAATTGGTTTATTTAGGAGGGGAGGAGCTCTTGAAAAGGGAGATGCGTTTTGGAAATCTTATGGGTAAGGCCGACCGGATTGACAAGGTAGATGGGGTGCATAGGGTGGTAGACTATAAAACTGGATCAGTTTCCGACAAAGACCTTAAGTTTAACCCGGAAAAACCCGATTTAAAAAAGTCGAAGGCCCTGCAATTGGCCTCTTATTTATTGTTGGTAGACGGAAACCGGGAGAAATATGGTATTCCCCAGGGGGCCATGCTTTCAGCCTTCATAGCTCCGGTAAAATCGAGTCAGGACCATTATTTGCCGCTTGAATGGGGAGGAAATCAGGTTTTTGGCAAGGAAGACTTGGAAGAAATAAAAGCCTTCATTGAAGAACAGGTGGAAGGGGCTTTAAATGACCCTAGCTTTGAGCAGACTCAGAACCTAAATTCTTGTTCCTATTGTGAATTTGCCAAGCCATGCTTGCGCCAGAACACATACAAACCTTAGAACGGAAACTTTTTTAGGGGACAATGGTTTAGGTTTTTTGAGAATTCTTATTATTGTGGGGTAAATCTAACCTCCCCTTATGAAACTAAAAGTTTTCTGGTTATGTCTTGTCCTCTCCTTTGGTTTTAGAGGATTGGCTCAAAATTATACCATCTCAGGTTATGTAAGAGAAGATGGAAGCGAAGAAAGTTTAATTGGCGCCAATATTGTAGACGCCGAAAAAAAACTAGGCTCCTCAACAAACGCCTATGGGTTTTACTCCATTACCCTTCCAAAAGATTCAGTTTACCTTGCTGTTTCCTATATAGGCTATAAGACAGAGTATTATAAACTGTATTTGGACCGAAATGTACAATTGAATTTTTTCCTCAAGCCCAGTGCTGATTTGCTAGGAGAAGTAGAGGTGGTGGCTGAAGATTATATCCAGGAAGAGGTTCAAATGTCAACCATTGATGTGCCCATGAAGCAGATTGATAAGCTTCCGGCCTTAATGGGAGAGCGGGATGTAATGAAGGTCATACAGCTCTTGCCCGGGGTTCAGTCAGGCAATGAAGGAACCAGCGGGATTTATGTAAGAGGAGGAGGTCCGGACCAGAACTTGATTCTCTTAGACGGGGTGCCTGTTTACAATGCCTCGCATTTGTTTGGGTTTTTCTCGGTGTTCAATTCAGACGCCACCAAAAGCGTGAAACTAACCAAAGGAGGATTTCCTGCACGGTTTGGGGGACGGCTTTCTTCGGTGGTAGAGATCAATATGAAAGACGGTTCAAGAGAGAAATGGGGAGGGTCGGGTACCGTGGGCCTCATTGCCTCAAGATTCATGGTTGAGGGTCCTGTGGTTAAAGGCAAAAGCTCATTAATGCTGGCTGCCCGCAGAACCTATATTGACCTATTGATTCAGCCTTTTTTAGTGGCGGCCAATGGGGAAATGGCAGGGTATTATTTTCAAGACTTAAACCTTAAGTACAATCATGATATAGGGGAGAATAGCCGAATCTACGCTAGCCTCTATACAGGTAAAGACGAGTTCTATTATCAGTATACTTTCCGGGATGGAACTTATTTGAGTCGCGAACGGGCTGGCTTTGATTGGGGAAACATCACCTCAGCCCTTCGGTACAATTACCAAGTGGGAAGTAAAGGCTTTCTAAACATTACCGGAACCTATAGCCGATACCGGTATCATTTAGGGTATGAAGACCTCGAGAGATACCAGGGCCAGGAAGATATTATTGGGTATAGGTATTTCTCACAGATTCAAGACCTTGGCTTAAAGGCTGACATGGACTATAGGCTAAGCCAAAAGCATTTTTTACGTTTTGGACTAAACGGTACAAGGCATCATTTTCAACCTGGGGCCATTCAGTTTCAAGATGGTAATTTAGACTCAACCATCCTTAACTCCGAGTCGATTTATACCCAAGACTACTTTGCCTATATCGAGGATGAAATAAAGGTGAACCAGCGATTAAGTTTAAATCCAGGCCTTCATTTCACGCTGTATAGGGTAGGGGAAACCAACTACAAAAGCGTTCAGCCTAGGTTTTCGTCACGGTATTTAATTACCGAAGACTTAAGCGTTAAGGCTTCCTATGCATTTATGCAGCAATATTTGCATTTACTAACCAATTCAAACGTAGGGTTGCCAACTGATTTATGGGTGAGTAGTACTGAGAAAATTCCACCCATGAATTCTCATCAGGTGGCAGCAGGAGTAGCAAGAATGCTTTATGAAAAACGGTTTGAGTTTAGCCTTGAGACCTTTTATAAGAGAATGACCGGTTTAATTACCTATAAAAATGGCGCTGGCTTCCTAAATGGAGGCGATTGGCAAGAGCGGGTTGAAACGGGCGGACTTGGAGAGTCTTACGGAGCCGAGCTCTTTCTCCAAAAGAAGACAGGAAGACTTACCGGCTGGATAGGCTATACCCTTAGCTGGTCTAATCGGCATTTTCCAGGCACAAGGGTAAACAATGGAAACCCTTACCCCTATAAATTCGACCGTAGGCATGACCTTTCCTTTGTTTGCAATTATGAGCATACCGAAAAACTAGACTTTGGCCTGTCGTGGGTATATGGAACGGGAAATGCGATTACCATGCCAGAAGGGTACTTTTATTCAGAAAACCTTCAGTCCCCCTCCTTCCCTTATGGAACAGCCTATAATATCGACTACGGCGAAAAAAATGGTTTCCGAATGGAGGCTTATCACCGATTGGACCTTTCTGTTAATTATACCAAACCGAAAAAGAAGGGAGAAGCCATTTGGTCGTTCTCCGTTTACAATGCATATTCCAGAGCCAACCCCTTTTTCTACAATTGGGAAACTGAATACAGCCCAGATGGGCAGGGCAGAACCTACCTTGCAAAACTTGCCCTTTTCCCATTAATTCCAGGGGTTAGCTGGACTCGCAACTTTTAATTTAAGACCTATGAAAAAGTATAGTATACCCTTTCTTATCCTACCTTTCCTATTCTCTTCATGCTATGATTTTTTCGTTCAGGAAGTTGACTTGGACCAAGAGCTTGGCTTTGAACCCAAAATGGTTGTGAACGGAATTGTAAACAATGAAAAGGAATTGACCGTATTTGTTGGGAAAACCATTAGCTATTTAGACGATAGTGATCAGGGAGTCATTGGGCTTGAAAATGCCCGAATTAGGGTCTATAAAGATGGCGCTCTAATTCTTGAGAATCCGAATTCAGTCCAGCATGGAATCTTTAATAACGATACCGTAGTAAATTATCCCACTCAAATTATAGGAGAACTTGGGTCAACCTATCGCATTGAAGTGGAGGACGATGAATTTAGCAAACAAGCTTCGGCAACGGCTCATCTTATGGATACTGCTGACTTTGAAATTGTTGAGGTGGTAGAAGGTGCTTATATAAATGATTATACTTGGGGAGCAGACACCTTGGATGAGTGGAGAGTTAGGCTTCATGACAAGCCAGGAAACCAGGCCTATATTTTAGGCTTAAGCAACCGGAACAAAGACCCTTGGGATGGGGCTTACGCTTATTTTCAGACCCGAGATCCTCTTTTTGGTGAATACGCCCAAACCGATCCATTCTACGGGTCACAATTTGTAGCTGAAGGAAGATACCTGACGTTTGATGATGATGAACTGGATGGCCAAACCTTTGAGTTCACCATCTTGGTGCCACAAGGCGCCTGGGGGGGCAAACCCGATCGGCTCATCATGAACTCGATGAATAAAGACTTATTTCATTACTTGTCTCTAAGCCAAACACAATACTGGAATCAAAATAATCCCTTTGCTGAACCTGTGATTATTAATTCAAATGTTGAAAATGGCCTTGGAGTTTTTGGGGCCCAAATCGTTCAATTTCGAGACACTCCCTAAACTAAAACTTATAAAGTAACCCCAGGCCTACCACTTGCTTGTACTGAAGTCTAGGGCCGGTTTTACTGGGGTCAGCGTCGTCATAGGCAATCATGATGTCGTCATCGTAAATGGTGTGGGCATGAAGGGTCACGGTAATGAAGTCATTAACCTTCATATTCACCCTAGCTTCTGCATTAATGTCAATGTTTTCCGGGTTGTTGAGGTAGTTTGAAAACAGGTCAGCTCTAGCTTCCAGGCTCACATTTTCCATAAGGGAAACCTTGTATCGGGCCTTGATGAAGGCCCCTAATTCCATTCGAGAAGTTTCTCCGGCTTCTACCCCAAAAGCACCTTGATTGCTGAGAAATGTGTCCGTTACCAGAGTCAGCTTTCCCGTAAGGGGAGAAATCATCAAACCAAAGTTTTTATTGGGCTTGTATTCAAATCCCGCGGAAGCGATAAGGTAAGCAGGGGCCAAGGCCGTGGAAATCTTAACCGAGTCGTTTGGATAATTGAAACCATCGGTAAACTGGGTTCTAAAATTCAACAATCCGGCATATTTCCAATCGTTGTAAAAATCATGATTGTACTGTGAGGCAAAATCAATCTTATCGTCAATTTTGATGACCGCCCCCTCGCCTTGTTTTTGAAGTCCATAGGCAAGCTCCAAAGCATTGGTCCAAGCTGAGGTGCTGTCTTGGTAGTTAACCGAATAATTAAAGCTACTTACCCCGGCCAAAGAGTTTTGCCCACCGGCATTCCAGTTAACTAAGGTCACCTGGGTAAATTGAAGTCCTGCAGAACCTTGGCGAGACCATCCGTTTTCGTCTTGACCAAAGCTCAAAAAGGGAATTGCGAGTAGAAAAACAAGAAGCTTTTTCATGGGATAAGGGTTTTTGTTTCCGCAAAATTATTATTTCAGCCCGTTTATCCAGCGGTTCACAGACTGACTTTCCTCAAATGCCCCTTCCAGGAAATTGGAAATTACAAGCCTTCCATAGATTTCCACACAAAACTCCTTTCTTTGTTTCATGAAAAATAGGCCCATAGGAGTATTTGATTCAGGCATTGGCGGATTAACCGTTGCCCATGCTTTGAGGGAGGCGCTTCCGAACGAGTCATTGATGTATTTAGGAGATACTGCCCACTTGCCTTACGGCGATAAATCGGACGATGCCATCCGGTCCTTTTCTTTACGAATCACCAAATTTTTGCTTGAAAAAGGAGCCAAAGCCATCGTGATTGCCTGTAATTCAGCTTCAAGCCATGCCTTTGATGCCGTGCGTGAATTGGTGCCGGATGAAATCCCTGTTTTCAATGTGATTGATCCGGTGGTGGAAAGCTTACGGGGATTGGAAAAAGGAATTGTGGGGGTAATTGGCACCTCAGCAACCATCCGCTCGCATATGTACCGTTCTAAAATCACCCTTGCCAATCCGGCATTGATTGTGAGTGAGCTACCCACCCCGCTTCTGGCCCATATGATAGAAGAGGGCTTTTTCACCCGATCCGTAAGCCAGGCCGTTATTTCTGAATACCTCAATGATCCCGCCCTTGATGGAATAGACCATTTGATATTAGCCTGTACCCATTACCCCTTGATTCAAGATCAAATTCAATCGCATTTTCAAAAGGAGGTTAAAATTTTGAATTCGGCTGAACTGGTGGCCTTAGAAGTAAAAGAGGTTCTGGAAAAGAAAAACCTTCTGACCAATTCGGGAGAAAGCAATTACCAGTTTTTCGTAACCGATTTTACGGAAAGTTTCGACAAAAGCGCCGATCATTTTTTTCAAGGAAGGGTTGAACTGGAGGAGGTTAAGCTCTGGAAAGAATGAGCTGAAAAACCTAGAGATTTCCCTTTCAATGGCCGGGCTTCTTCCTATCTTCGCGCCCTAAATTCACAGATATGTTTCGTACACATACTTGCGGCGAATTGCGCATTGATGACTTGGGTAAAAAAGTAAAGCTCTCTGGGTGGGTTCAACGAACCCGTAAACTAGGAGGTATGGTTTTTCTGGATTTAAGAGACCGGTATGGAATTACCCAGCTTGCTTTTTCCGATGAAATCAATGAATCTCTTTGCAATCAAGCTCAAAAACTAGGACGTGAATTTGTGATTCAAGTAGAAGGGGAGGTGATTGAACGCTCAAGCAAAAATGAGCAAATGAATACCGGGGAGATAGAGATTCAGGTCTCTGCTCTGGAGGTTTTAAACGCCGCTAAAACGCCCCCGTTCACCATTGAAGATGAAACCGATGGAGGGGAAGACCTTCGGATGAAGTATAGATACCTTGACCTTCGGAGAAACCTGGTTCGAAATAAATTGGCCTTAAGGCATAGGCTGGGACTAGAAACCCGGAAATACTTAGATGCTCAAGGCTTTCTAGAGGTTGAAACCCCTTATTTGATCAAATCTACCCCCGAAGGTGCCCGTGATTTCGTGGTGCCGAGTAGAATGAATCCAGGGCAGTTTTACGCCCTTCCCCAAAGTCCGCAAACCTTCAAGCAATTGCTCATGGTTTCCGGCTTTGACCGGTATTACCAAATCGTGAAATGCTTTCGCGATGAAGACCTAAGAGCCGACCGACAGCCTGAGTTTACTCAGATTGACTGCGAAATGAGCTTTGTTGATCAGGAGGATATACTCCAGGTATTTGAAGGCTTGACCAAGCATTTAATCCATTCTGAGCACGGAGTAGAACTAGTAGATTTCCCTCGAATGCCCTATGATGAGGCCATGGCAAAATATGGCTCGGATAAGCCTGATATCCGCTTCGGAATGGAAATTGGCAATTTGAATGAGCTGGCACAAAACAAAGGGTTTAAGGTTTTCGATGACCAGGAAATTGTACTAGGAATTGCCGTTCCGGGCAAGGCGTCTAGTTCCCGTAAGGAAATTGACAAGCTCACAGATTGGGTGAAAAGACCTCAAATTGGAATGCGCGGTCTGGTTTATGTGAAATGCAACGAAGACGGAAGCTTTAAGAGCTCAGTAGATAAATTCTTTGATCAGGAATCTCTTAAGGCTTGGATGACGGCCCTTGGCGGGAAACCAGGCGACCTGCTTTTGGTGCTCTCTGGAGATGAAAGCCATTGCTTAAAAGCCACCGGGGCTTTGCGTTTGGAAATGGGTGAACAATTGGGATTGAGAGACCCTAAAACCTTTGCCCCCCTTTGGGTAACCGATTTCCCTTTGCTTGAATGGGATGAAGAAAGCCAAAGATACCATGCCATGCACCACCCCTTTACCGCCCCGAAACCCGAAGACCTCCATAAACTAGACTCAGATGAACTGGCTGATATTAAAGCCAATGCATACGATCTTGTACTGAATGGTTCAGAGATTGGCGGGGGCTCCATTCGGATTCACAATAAGGAAATCCAGGCTAAAATGTTCCGGGTCTTAGGCTTTACGGATGAGGAGGCCAAGGCTCAGTTTGGATTCTTAATGTCGGCCTTTGAATATGGAGCGCCACCCCATGGCGGAATTGCCTTTGGTTTTGACCGTTTGGCGGCCTTGATTGGGGGTTCAGAAACCATCCGCGACTACATTGCTTTTCCGAAAAACAACGCCGGACGGGATGTAATGATTGATGCCCCTGCAGAGATTGACCAAGAACAATTGACGGAGCTATTTCTGGACCTTAGACCAAGGCCCGATAAGAATGACTAATTTTGAAGAAACCTAAATAACAATGAATAAAGTACTTAGCGCAGCAGTTGGCCTTTCTTTTCTTTTTACTGCTTGTAATTTTGAAGAAGATGCAAAGCCTGGCATTACCGGGCATATTGTAAATACAGACCTTGAATGGGTGTACCTTTACGGTGGAGACGATTTGCTTGATTCAGCAAAATTAGACTCTACTCAAACCTTTCAATTCAATCCAGAATTAACAGAGCCGGGCTATTATGTATTGGCGGCTGGAGATGGATTTTTAGCCACTTATCTAGAGCCAAAGTCAAGCCTTGAGTTCACAGCGGAAGGAGAGAATTTTTCATCCACCGCTTCCTTTACCGGGAAAACGGCTCCAGCTCAGGCCTATTTGAATGAGAAGAAAGAGTTAAGAGATTCTTTGGGCTTGTTGGGCCGTGAGATTTACCTTCTTGAGCCCAGTCAAATTCTTGAGAAACTAGACCAGGCGGAAGCCACCATGAACACTCGTTTGGAAAAGGCGGTAAAAGCCTCTAAAGATTTGAATGAGGGCTTCAAAAAAGTTGAGATGGCTGAAATTGATTTTATGTTGGCCACCATTCTTCTTGACTACCCCAGGTACCATAAATACTTTGCCGGAAAAGAAGATCTTGAATTGCCAGAGGGCTTCAATGCTCGTATAGAAAACCTTGATTTGAACCAGGCCCATATGGTTGAAAATGGGGCCTTTCAAGCCTTTCTTAGAAAGCGTCTCAACCAGAAATTAGATGAAGCCGCTACCCTAGACTCAACCATTACAGAGGCCGATGTGGTAAACATTAAAATGGAGGCAGCTGAGGAAATGGCATCTGCCCCTGAGGTGAGAGAATTCATCACCTATGAAATCATTAGAGAACAACTCATGTATTATGGTCCTACCGATGTAGAACCTTATGTTCAACCTTTTTTGGAAACGGCAAAACATGAAAAGCGGAAAACGGAAATTCAGGAATTGCAGACCAAATGGGCAGCCTTAAGCCCAGGTTCACCGGCCGGAAAATTCGTTTTTGAGAATCCGGAAGGCGAGCCCGTACCCCTATCAAAATTTTCAGGCAAATACGTGTACATTGACGTTTGGGCTACCTGGTGCGGACCCTGCAAACGGGAGATTCCGAGCTTGGAAGTATTGCAAGAAGAGTTTAAAGGAGAAGACGTGGTATTCTTAAGTGTATCTGTGGATGATGGAAGAAAGGAGTGGAAAGACTTCTTGACCGAAAACGAATTGGGAGGAGTGCAAGTTTATGCTCCAAGGGCTTGGCAGTCAGATTTGGCTACCTATTACAACATCAAGGCCATTCCAAGATTTTTATTGATTGACCCAGAAGGGAAAATTGTTTCGGCAACAGCCACTCGTCCTTCAAACCCAGAGACCAAAGAGCAGCTTGAGGCTTTGCTAGAGAAAAAGGGCTAAGGCGCTATGATGAAATCCTGGTGGAAAAAGTTTCTGGTTTGGCGGGTTCGGCATATTCGCCACCAGCAATTTATTCTCATCTTATCGGTGGTGGTGGGCATCCTTTCGGGGATTGCCGCCATTACCATTAAGAATACCACCCATTACATTCAGGATTGGCTTCAGGGAAGCATCATCAATTCGTATTATTCATACCTCTACTTTCTCTATCCGGTTGTTGGAATCTTATTGGTGGTTCTTTTCCTTCATTATGTTTTGAAACTCCACGTAGGGCACGGAATTCCTGGAGCCTTATATGCCATATCAAGGCGGAATGGGTTGATTAAGGCCCATAATATGTTTTCGAGCATCATTACCTCAGCCCTAACCGTAGGATTTGGTGGTTCAGCAGGGCTTGAGGGACCCTCAGTGGCTACTGGTTCAGCCATAGGTTCAAATTTGGGGCATGTCATGCACCTCAATTACAAGAGCCGCATACTTATGATTGGATGCGCGGCCGCCGGAACCATGTCGGCAATATTCAACGCTCCCATTGCAGCCATTGTATTTGCCGTTGAGGTACTCATGTTAGACCTCACCCTATCCTCCATTGTACCCCTTCTCATTTCATCGGCTTCAGCCTCTATATTTTCACGACTATTGGTGGGTGGGGAAACCGTATTTGCCGTAAACGTAAGCCAGGGCTTTGAATTAAACGAATCCATTTTCTTCATCCTGTTGGGAGTGATTTGCGGGCTGATCTCCATTTATGTTACCCGAACCTACCATCGGGTCTCAGACTTCTTCAAGCGCTTTGAAAACCCCTTTAAACGATGGGTTTTAGCAGGGCTAGGCTTGGGACTTCTCATTTTTCTCATGCCTCCACTTTACGGCGAGGGCTATGAAACCATCAATGCCCTTTTGGCTGGAAAACCCCTAAGCATTCTTGAAGGCACCATTTGGGAAGAGTACGGGCATCATATTCCGGTAATTTTGGCCCTTATTTTCGGATTGGTTTTGTTTAAAATAGTGGCCACCTCCTTAACCTTTGCTGCGGGAGGAATTGGAGGGATTTTTGCTCCAACCCTATTCATGGGCTCAGCGCTGGGCTTTGTTTTTGCATTTACCATGAACTGGCTCACCCCTTTTCAAATTGAGCTCGGAAAATACGCCTTGATCGGGATGGCGGGCTTGATGGCAGGAGTACTTCACGCTCCGTTAACGGCCATATTTTTAATTGCAGAACTCACCGGGGGCTACGGATTGTTTGTGCCCTTAATGATTACCGCCTCCATAGCATTTATCACGTCTAGGTTCCTTCAGCCACATTCCATTTACAACAAACAATTGGGAGAAAGAGGAGACCTGCTCACCCATCATACCGACAATAATGTTCTGACCCTGCTGCAACTTTCAAAGTTGATTGAAAGAAACTTCCTAACCATTGGTCCTCAGCAGACCTTGGGTGATTTGGTAGAGATTGTAGCCAAGAGCAAGCGAAACATTTTCCCAGTTTTAGATGAGGATCAGCATTTATTGGGCATTGTGACCTTGGATGATATCCGGTCAGTAATGTTTGACCAAGACCTTTACGGGAAGGTAACCGTACGCGAGCTCATGCATGCACCATTGGGCATTGTAGATCAGGATGAATCCATGACTCGGGTGATGCAAAAATTCAGAACCACCGGAGCGTGGAATTTGGCCGTAACCCGAGATGGGAAATACGATGGTTTCATTTCGAAATCGAGGTTGTTTTCAGCCTACAGGTCGAAGCTTCAAGAGTTTTCTCAAGATTAGCGCCTTCTTAGTTTGGAGGTTAATGTTTCGTACCTAGGTTGAGAGTTTATAGTTGAGAGTTTAGAGTTGAGGGTTTAGAGTTGAGAGATGGTTCAAAAGGCTGTTGGTTATTCGCTGATTAAGGTTTTAAAACGCTCATTTTCAGCACTTCCAGTCACTAGTCACTCCTGTTGAGTCGTTGAGGTGTTTAGTCGTTGAGGCGTTGAGTTGTTTAGGTAAAGAGTTTCAGGCAGAGTCAAACCACCTAGTACCAATTACCTATTTCCTAGTACCTCAAAAGGCTGTTGGTTATTCGCTGATTAAGGTTTTAAAACGCTCATTTTCAGCACTTCCAGTCACTAGTCACTCCT